>JAGYLH010000002.1 GCA_018400955.1 Bacteroidales bacterium | reverse complement strand
GATGGGCAATACACCAACCACCTGGATATCAATAATGATGGAATTATTGATATGCGCGACTGGGAAATTGGTGCGTTGAAATATGCCAATTCTTATGGCGACGATTGGGCCAACGAAGGATTTGCCTATTTGATGTATAAAACACTGGCCGAAGATGTGTATGACGGCGGTATCTGGAACCATATGGTGCATGTAATTGATGTACATGAAAACTATGAGCCCCAGCTGACCATCAAGTTGGAATTGAAACACAACAGCCGCGAACAAATCAGGATTGTGGCTGGTGTTTCGGGCGATACCATCAACAATTTGCCTCAACACAGGCTGCATTTCCCGGCATTTAATTTTCAGGGAGGTCCCAACTATATGCAAGGCTACAACACTGACGAAGCCTTTAAAACTATTGAAATCGGATTGGATATCAGTCCATTGCTTAGCTATATTGAACCGGGACAACTAGCGGATTTCTACCTTGAAGTTTATGAGAACGACCCCCTCAATATTGGTTCCGGCAAAATTGTACGTTATGCCCTTAACGATTATACCGGACAAGACGTATTGGAAATAGCCCACCATCAGCAGGATGTCATGCTAAAACACAATGATTTAACCAGTTTGACTATCAGGCATCAGCTTGATTTTGATAAGGTTGAAATCACAACAGACGAAATCCCTTTGTTCGATGCAGGTTTCCAGGTTGAAGCAACAGGCGGGAGTCAGCCCTATCGCTGGGATTTGATAACCCCCTATCACCAGCAGTTTATTGAGGCTGATTTTCCAAATGTTGATCAGCAGCAGATTGAGCTGGAAGGCCCCAATTTTAAATATGGCCGACAACAAATTGAATTCGATTTTCCATTTTATGGGGATAGCTACAATGAACTATTTGTGCATAAAGATGGCTATCTGCTCTTTTCGCCCGATATTTTTCCCTGGCCTTATTACAAAGATAGCTATTTGCTTTTCAAGGCAATGCGGAATATTTCAGCCTTTCTTTTCAAGCCCATTAAATATTATGAAGGCAGATCGGCAGATGAGGGTATCTGGTATGCAGGCGATGAAACCCAGGCTGCTTTTCGCTGGAAACAGCCGATGCTGTATGGTGATGAAACCATAGGCTATGCTGAGTTCGCATTGGTGCTCTATCCTGACGGGAACATTGAATTCCATTACAAGGATATTGATGAAGATGAGCCCATAGTATGGTATGGCGGGGTATCAGCCGGAAATGATGTTGACTACCAATTAATTAGCGGCAGCAACACTGCCTTAAAACCCATACATGCCAGCTATAGATTTGTGCCTGAACCTGTTCCTGACGGAATTTCCATCAGTGAAGAGGGATTTCTATCGGGTATTTCTGCAACACCTGACCGCATCAACAATCTGACTGTCAGGGTAAAAGATGATTTGTACAGCAAGCATCAAAAAGTACTGCAATTAGCCGATAAACTGCGATTTGATTATACAATGACAGAAAGCAGTGGAAGGCCGTTGCACAGTGGAAGTCAGGTGCAGATGGACTTGCAAATACACAATATCAGTACTGAAAGTGTGGAAGGGTTAATGGCATCACTAAGTTCGGAGGATCCTTATTTACAGATTGATAATGGGGAAGTTTATGTGGGTCATTTAGGGGCAAATGCCTCGGTAAGCCTGCCAGCTTTTTCATTTACTGTAAGTAACGAGTGCCCTGACCAGCATAATTTATTAATTGACCTTCAATTTGATTTCGAGGGCGGAAGCAAAACAGGTTTGGTCAGTGAACCGGTGATGGCATCCCAAATGATTTTTAGCAAATGGATGGTAGATGATGCTGACAATTACCAGCTTGATCAGGGCGAAACTGCCCCACTCATGATTCAATTGCGCAACCAGGGAAGCATAGTAGCTCTTGATGTAAAGACTTTTTTATCAACTGAGGACCCTTTTGTTACTATAAACCAGATGGACACAATAAGTCTTAGTGATATTATGCCCGGCCAGACAGGGGAGGCCTTTTTTGAGGTTAGCGTAGCTGCTGAATGCCCCATAGAACATCAGGTGGTGTTTGTGCTGTCATTTACAGATGATTCCCACAAGATACAGCAACACCAATTTTCAGTCCGCGTGGGGCAATATCCATTCCTGCTGTTTAACAAGGCAAAAAATGACAGTTCAGTAAGTGCATTTAGGACTGTGCTGGATAGCTTGAACCTGGAATATGTGCAGTTAGATACCCTTCCCGAGGAAATGGATATTTACCGTGCGGCCATTGTTTGCCTTGGAACATACTATAGCAATACAAGCCTGAGCCCGTCCGAAGGAAATATATTGGTTGACTTCCTCGACCGGGGAGGGCGGCTTTATATGGAAGGGACGCAAACCTGGCACCTTGACGAGCCTACACCGGTTCATGGCAAATTCAGGATAAGTAAACAAACTGTTTCACCTCCACAGGAGTTTTCCTCTTTAAAAGCATTAGAGGATGGATTTGCTGAAGGGCTTAATTTTGAATTTGTTGGTGGATATCCTTTATTGTTTTGGAAGTTGGTCCCACTGCAAACAGCTATACCAATTATGCATGTTGACGAGGGGGTTGAAGACTATACGATGATAGCATACAGCGGAGGGCTCTATAAAACAGTTGGCTCCTTGTTTGAATTTGGGAGCTTTGGTTCCGAAACAGATTTTGAACTACGCAAAGAATTTATGTTGCGCTTGCTTAGGTTTTTCGACATGGAACACTTGCTGTATATTGATGTGCCTGAACATATCAAAGATGCTCATTTTATGCAGGCAAGTGCAGTTCCGAATCCCTTTTCAACTGCGGTTAACCTAAGTGCTAAATGGCCCAATCAAGAACTGGTTCATTTACGCATCATGAATCAATTGGGGGAGCTGTGCTGGCAATCAGTAGCCCAACTGCCGAATGCTGACGGGCATATTGAGTATTTATGGAATGGTCAAAACAAACAAGGAAAAAACTTACCAGCCGGTGTGTATATGGCCCAATTCGTTTCTCATAGTGAAACTGTTACTATTAGATTGGTAAAACAGAATTAATTAGTTCCCCAGAGAAAAGCCGGATATGAATAAAAGCCAGCAAAACCAGCTTTTATTCTATATCTAATGGCTTATTGCGCTAATAATCATCATCTTCGTCATTATCAAAGTCAAGTCCGTCATCAAGCAGGGTGTCGAAATCGGGTAATTCTTCATCATCATCCAGGTCATAAATCCTGGGTTTTTTGTCGCGCTTGGACTCGATTTTTTTAACAGGTTTTTTCACGAATTCATCCTCGGAATGGTAGTCATTGCGTGATTTTTTCTTTTCCGTTTTCATTGGATACAGGTTTACAGTTTTTGTTTGATTTTGTATGAGAAATTAATTTGAATATGGACAAAAATCTTTGTTTAGAAGCCAAATTGTGGATTTAAGCGCATTAGTAATGCTCATTCAGCGAAAGGGGATTTGTAGTGAAACCAGCCAGATGGCTGAAATTTGAAGCGGTATTCATTCTTGTAGGTCGCTTTATGGTGGCAATGGTTCTATAACTTACTGATATGTTTCGGTTTAAATACAGAGTGCAAGTATAATATTTTTCTTTTTTCAAAAACAAATCATTAACGATTTTTTTTAACCAAACTAGTAAAACAAATTCGTAAGTATCACATATATAATAATATAACAATCTATTTGAGGATAAAAAAATGAGAACGCAAAATGCATTCTCATTTAGGTGTGACTCCGGGGGGACTCGAACCCCCAACCGACAGAACCGGAATCTGCTATTCTATCCATTGAACTACGGAGCCGGAATGGTTTGCAAAATTACATAAAATGCCTTTCATGTTCAGTGAGGTGCCAACATATTTTGTAACATTGTAGCAACAAACCAGGACCAATGAATTCAAACATAAGTTTTGAAAATGAAACAACTTAAAATCATGCAAAAAGACAACAGATTCAGAGCGTTTTTCCGTGTCGGCCTGTTTTTAACCTTATTTTTTAGTTGTGGTATAGTTGGTGCACAATCACTAAACCCTACCATTATCAACGGGGATGTAATCCTTTGTCCGGGTGGCAGCGAAACCCTGTCAACGCAGGCATATGATACTTACCAATGGTATAAAAATGGCAACCCTGTCAGCGGGGCGACGGCTCAAAACCATACAGTCAGCTATTCGGCGGATGTTGGGGCCAACTTCAGCGTTTATGTTACCCAGGGCGACGAATCAGGTTTGTCGCCATCCGTATTGGTAGATGGCTATGTGTTTATTCCCCTTGTTGTTTCCAGTTACGGAAATGGTTATTGGTACACAGGCGATGGCTGGGAAATGTGCTCCGACGATGAGTTATTTTTTGAAGTAATGAGCCCTTACACCAACAATGTGCAGTGGTTCCGCAATGGAAACCCCATCGAAGGTGCAAACAACCCCATCTATCAGGTGGATCAATCTGGCGTTTATACAGTACGGGGGTCTCCATCCATTTGCCCCGATTATGTGCAGTACAGCATTGGTTTGCCTGTGGTCCTGCATGTGCCGCCAATACCTGAATTGTCCCAGAAGGATGACACCCTGTTTACCTCAGTATTTCCCGGTCAATGGTATGCCGGATTGTTGCCCATACCTGGAGCCACCGGCGAATTCCTGATCCCTGAAAACAGCGGTTATTATAGTTTCCGTTTTTCAGATGGGAACGGCTGCACATCTATCTCCGAATCTTACTATTATGAATGGGACCCGGTGGGGCTCAATCAATTCTTCCCTGCACACAAACCATCTGTTCAATTAATTGGAAATCAATTATATTTCAAAAATTCTGAAAGTTATCATTACCGAATTTTTGATCTTTCGGGCATGCTCTTGCTTGAGGGCAATGCCACTGAAGATGCACTGGATGTATCTGCTTTGCCTGCCGGGCTTTATTTGGTACAACTCCAACGTGGAAAGAAGGGGATGAGTTGGAAAATTATGAAAGAGTAGTCACGGTATAAGATATCAACAAAAAAAAGCTACCATTTGATAGCTTTTACGCGGTATGACTTTCTATGAAAGTGGAGCTGCCGGGAATCGAACCCGGGTCCAAACAAGGAACCATTAGGCTTTCTACATGCTTATCCTGTTCTTGATTTTCGTACCTGGCAAGGAAACAGTCACCCTAAACCAAGTCTTATCTTCTGAATTTCGCCCGGCAATCGAAGTGCTTGCAAGGCTATCCCGAAATTGATTAGCACCCCGTGGTCAGGCCGGTATCAGGAATTTCCACCTGCGGGATGTCTCGTCTCGTCACCTAGTAACGAGATGAAGCTATAACTTACTGAACTTCAGTTTAAGCAGCGAGAGCGTAGTTATTGTCGCCAGTTGTTGTTGTGCGATCAAGATTTACGAGCGTCATCGCAAGGCTCGGCATGCTTACATAACCATTCATCTTGCTGTCAAAACCAGTCAGCCCCATGAAATTGGGTATGCCTCCTTTATATAACACATAAGTGTGCCAAAAAGGAGTGCAAAGATAAGCATTTTATTACTCGAATTGATCACGAACCCTAAACATATTTTTTAGCCCAATTAATCAGTTGTGCAAAGGCCATTTCTCGAACCGGCTTTTGCGAAAGCATCACATCATGTACCGCATTTTCAATAGCTAAGATGGTGCAATCACCCTTTATTTTCTGGCTGAATTTTCTGATACTCGAAACGCGCAGGACGGCGTCAGCTGTGGAAAATTCCTTTTTCCATTTGTGGCCGTAAACTGATTTTTCAGGATGCAAAACCAATACAGGCTGTTTGATCTCAAGCCCTTTTTGCGCCTCTTGTTGACAACGAAATATAGCCTTTGTCCAGCCCATATTTACTTTTGGCATGATGTGGGGCTTCCATTCGAGCTTATAATCCCATTCGCCATAAGCACTTTGGTGCAGGCTGGGTCCATAGAACTTTGAAAAACCACCGGGGACAAGTGCATCCGGAAACCAGCTGGCCAGAAATGCAGTAAGGTGTAGCAGCAGCTTGCGCGTGAGCCAATCTTCGTTCATTTCGAAAAATGGGCTATTAAGTACAACGGCCCTAATCATGTTGTGGTGTGGATGTTTGCTGGCGTAATATGCCGCCATTAAGCCACCCATAGAATGCCCGTAAAGTAAAACCATTTCGATGCCTTCACTGGCCAATTGGGCGAGAGCGGCATCTATATCTTCCATATACTCGCTGATATGGCGCAAATTGTTGAACTTTTGATGCGGCAGCCACGAGCGACCGCTTTTTCGCAAATCGAGGGCATAAAAATGATAAGCTTGGTCAGCTAACTGATTGCCCAACCAGTTGTTAAAAAAGTAATCGTTGAAGCCATGCAAATAAAGTATGGCTTTATGGCCTGATGGATTGGTTTTGCTTCGCAATAGTGTGCAAACAACCTTGCCTTCATAATCATCGGGCTGGGCAATTTTTAGTTGCTCAAAACCTTTTGCATTAGTGCAATCCGAATACAAGAAGGGTACAGGCATATTTTTGTTTTTACAAAACTATTCTAAAATTGCATAGCCAAGGCTAAGGTAAATACGTTTAACTGGTGCACCAAGACCAAACATTTCAGAAGGACCCATATGCCATTCATATTGCGCCCTTAATGTGATGCGATTGTAATTGGCACCCACTCCAATAATTATCGAAGGATCAAATGTTCTGATCATTTCATTGCCAAAATCATTGCTGAGTGGTAAGCTGGGAGATTCTGTTGTTTGGCTGGGGGTAATTCTTTCAGTTATTAATACATTGTCTCGATTTACAATGAGCCCAAAACCTAAACCTGCATTGGCAAACAGCCTGGTGTTTAATAGAGTATAATTATATTGGTACAAGGTTTTTAACTTCAGATACTGCATATCAAAAGAAGTATGCTTATAGGTTTGAAATCCACCCATGTCATAATATAAATACGAGGCTTTAGTTTTAATTCTATTAGTAACTATTTCAAAATAAAATGCGGATGCATAATTTGAACGTGGAAAAATTATCTCAAAACCCAAACCTCCTGTAATACCAATGTTTGCTGGAAAATCAGCATTGGCTAACCAAGGTCGGGTGCCATTAAAACTCATTTTAGTGTGTGTAAAGCTTGCGACCAGATCGAGCCGCTTTATTGACTTAGCCCCAACCAGGTCAGGCATAATAGAATAGTATCCTCCACATTTTTTATAAAATTGCTTAAAAAGCTTAAATAAGCTTGAAAGGTTATAACCGGCACCTTGAATGTTACCCGAAATTTCAGGACAGTCTGCAAAATAAAGGCTTAGTTGACCTACATAGCGGCTATTGGTTTGTTTATAACTGCCTGCTTTACTACCACTTGTTTTCTTGTGGTAATAATTTTTATGAAAAAGCCATTCAATACTTCCCTCCCTTTCGATGAAGAAATACTCTTTGCCATTTTTGTCTTTATGAAAAAACAAGCTTTTATCGCCGCGCACGATGACTTGCAAAAAAGCTTCATAATTTTCCAAAATAAACTGCGAGTCAGTTCCAAGATCATCCAAATTGTGTGAACTTACATCAACTTCAACCACGGCACTGATAAAAACCAAATCGCCCACCCCAAAGCCTTTAATTTCGGTGGCTGTAAACCAATCAATAGCTGATTGGCTATTTGCCTTGAATGCAATCCTTTCAGGATGTACATCCCATTGCCTGTTATCGATTAATCCAGAAATAGTATCACCACCTCTATGGATAATGAAGCCATTTTCAAAGTTTGATTGCGCAACAATTCCAACAGGTATTAAAGCCATACAAGCTATGCAAGCCAGACAAATGCGCAAAAGGGTTTGGTTCATGTTTGAAAGTTTAATTTGTATTATTAATAATGTAAAGAATCAAAGGAACCGCGAATATACGGTTTATTGTGCTTTCGGTTAACATGAAACAGTTCCCCAATACAATTCAAGAATAATTTATTCGGTAAACAATACGCATCAAAATTACTGGTCGATAATCCTTACTTTTGCACCTTCGTCAGAACTTGCTATAGGTTATTTTGATTTTGTATAAACGATTCAATTTATATGTCAGATATTACTAAATTTCAGCGTATTGCCACCCAAATCCGACGCGATATTGTGCGCATGGTGCATGCTTGCCAATCGGGCCATCCGGGCGGATCACTCGGTTGTGCAGATCTATTTACCGCCCTGTATTTTAGCGAACTAAACCATAGACCTGATCATTTTACTATGGATGGGGAAGGGGAGGATTTGTTTTTCCTTTCCAATGGCCACATAAGCCCGGTATTCTATAGTGCCCTGGCCCGTAGTGGCTATTTCCCGGTGAGCGAACTGGCAAGCTTCCGCAAAATTCATTCGCGTTTACAAGGCCATCCGGCTACTTTGGAAGAATTACCGGGAGTGCGCGTGGCAAGCGGATCGCTGGGGCAGGGCTTGTCGGTAGCCATTGGTGCTGCATTGGCCAAACGGCTCAACAATGATCCTTCCCTGGTTTTTGTTTTGATGGGCGATGGTGAGCAGCAAGAAGGGCAGATTTGGGAAGCTGCTTTGCATGCCGGCTCACGCAAAATTGACAACTTAATTGCCATTATTGACTATAACGGACAGCAAATCGACGGGGCGGTTGACGATGTGATGCCTTTAGGCGATTTAAAAGGCAAATACGAAAGCTTTGGCTGGAAGGTGATCCCAATTAATGGAAATGATATGCAGCAGCTTATCAAGGAATTGAAAATGGCCCGTCAGGGAGCCAATAAAGGTGTACCCCAACTGCTCCTCATGAAAACCGAAATGGGCCAGGGAGTTGATTTTATGATGGGAAGCCACAAATGGCACGGCATTCCGCCCAATGATGAGCAATTGGCCGATGCCCTCTCTCAATTAGAGGAAACACTGGGAGACTATTAAAACAAAGCTTGATTTATTAAAATGTTGAACAAAATGGATTTTAAAATTCAAAATCACCAGGATACACGATCAGGTTTTGGTGATGGTTTATATGAACTTGGCAAAACCAACCCACGCATTGTTGGCCTGTGTGCCGACTTAATCGGCTCGCTGAAAATGGGTGCCTTTGCCAACGAATTCCCGGATCGCTTTTTTCAAACCGGTATTTCTGAGGCCAATATGATGGGTATGGCAGCTGGACTGACAATTGGAGGCTTTATTCCCTTCACGGGTACTTTTGCCAATTTTTCGACAGGCAGGGTGTATGATCAAATCAGGCAATCCATAGCTTATTCAGGTAAAAACGTTAAAATTTGTGCTTCACATGCCGGTATTACCTTGGGGGAAGATGGTGCTACACACCAAATACTGGAAGACATTGGTTTGATGAAGATGTTGCCGGGTATGACGGTAATTGTGCCCTGCGACTACAACCAAACCAAAGCCGCTACCATAGCCATCGCTGAGCACACAGGGCCTGTTTATTTGCGATTTGGCCGGCCCAAAGTGCCCAATTTTACACCGGCAGATCAACAATTTGAGATTGGCAAGGCCATCACCCTGAAACCTGGAAGGGATGTAACCATTATTGCAACCGGCCATTTGGTTTGGAAAGCCATAGAGGCACTTACGATTCTAAAGGAAAAGGGTATCGATGCGGAGTTGATTAACCTGCATACGATCAAACCCCTGGACGAAGAAGCAGTATTGGCGTCAGTAGCTAAAACCCGATGTGTTGTTACAGCCGAAGAGCATCAGCAATATGGCGGATTGGGTGAAAGCATAGCCGGCCTGTTGGCTCGCCAACTGCCGTTGCCAATGGAGATGGTTGCTGTGAACGATCGTTTTGGGCAAAGTGGGACACCAGATCAGCTGATGGAGGCCTATGGGCTTGATGCAGATCATATTGCAGAGGCTGTACAAAAAGTTATTGCCCGTAAATAATTACAAAAGGCTGACAGCATGCGGATCTACATCATCGGGTATATGGGCTCAGGCAAAAGCACGGTTTCGGAGAAATTGGCTAAAAAACTGGAGTTGCTGCGTTTCGACCTGGATGAATTGTTTGAGCAACGATTTAGGATTGATATAAACCGTTTTTTTGAAAAATATGATGAAACACTTTTTCGTAAGCTCGAAAGCCGTTTGCTTAAAGAAACAATCTTATTAAATAATGTTGTAATCGCTACTGGAGGAGGCACCCCGTGTTTTTATAACAATATGGAGTGGATGAAGCAGTTTGGCATAACCATTTACCTTGAAATGAATCCCAAGTCGCTTGTAAACAGGATTCAGGCATCAAAGCGAAAGCGACCGCTTATGCGTGGCAAATCATCTGCTGATCAGCTCCTTGAATATGTGCACAACCATCTGCGGAATCGCAATATATGGTACAGTCAGGCTGACATTATAATAAAAGGAGAGTCGATTGACGTGAATGATCTGGCAAATCGAATTTTAGCATTTCAGGCTGATAAAAGCAGTAAGCCTTCCATTCAACCTATTGAATAGAGTTGTATTTTTGACTTTTTCATGCTGTGATAGCCATTTTGGTTATCATCGAGTGTTCAAAAAAAAGTAAAGTTATTTTTATTGTTTTCATGCATCATACCTCGGTATGTAATATCATCTGCTGTGAAAAAAAAACAGTAGAATTTCTGTATATCGAAAACTTACCATATTTTAGCCGGACTTAACCAATAAAAAATTGCTATGAGAAAAACACTTTTTACTTTATCATTCAGCTTTTTAGCTATGGCATTGATGGCTGGTGGCATTGTGACAAACACCAACCAAAGTGCTTCTTTTATCCGAAATCCTGCCAGGGATGCCTCTCTCGGAATTGATGCAACCTATTTTAACCCTGCTGGATTGACCCAAATGCGGGATGGATTTCATATTTCGCTGAATAACCAATTTATCAGTCAAATGCGCACTGTTTCAACTACTTATCCAGGTTTGAACAGGAATACGTTCGAAGGCAGTGTTTCGGCACCTTTGTTTCCTTCAGCTTATGTGGCTTACAAAAAGAATAAACTGGCTGTTTCGTTTGGTTTTAATCCAATTGGTGGCGGCGGAAGTGCTACTTATGAAGATGGGTTGCCTTCTTTTGAAATGATGGTGGCCTCCATCCCTGGCTCCCTTTCTGCCGGAGGAATACCAACTACAGGCTATAGCTACGAAACTTTTTTCGAAGGCAACTCCGTTTTTTATGGGATACAGGGAAATGTAAGCTATCAACTGAGCGAGGTGGTATCAGTTAGCCTGGGTGCCCGCTATGTGATGATCAACAACAGTTATCAGGGTTATGTGCGCAACATTATGATCAATCCGGTATTCCCGCCGCTTGGCAATTCGGGTGGAATGGTAAAAGCGCCTGATTTCTTTAACTCGATGGCAGGCTTGTTTGGAAACCTTGCTGGTGTTGCCGGCTCTTTGCAGCCCCTTATTGATAACAATCTGGCCAGTCTAACCTTGGCGCAGGCCCAGGGAGCAGGATTGCTTTCGGCTGAGCAGGTTGCTGGCATTGCCGGAGGTTTTGCCCTGATCAACCCGGCCATTGATCCTATGCAGCTGAATATTGGTCAAATTCAGGGAGCTTATGCCCTGGCTACACCTAGCTTTGTGGCCCAGCAGGGAGCCATGACGCAAAATGCAGCAGCTTCGGGCGATATGGAAGTTGATGCCACTCAAAGCGGCACAGGTATCGTACCTATCGTTGGCATCAACCTGACTTTTGATTGGTTCAATATCGGCATCAAATACGAGCACAAGGCTAGCATGAAAGTGAAAAACGATACAAAAATTGACAATGTAGGCCTCTATCCTGACGGTGTGGAAGTGCCCAGCGATATGCCGGCCATGCTGTCAATCGGTGCCAATTTTGATTTTTCCGAAAGGGTTAGCTTAAGTACTGGTTATCATACCTATTTTGATAAAGGTGCCGAATATGGAAAAATCCTGAATGGCCAATATGTAAAAAATGACCAGTTGATGGATAAAAACTTGTGGGAGTTTGCCGTAGGTATGGATTACCGTCCTCTCGAGAAGTGGGAGTTTAGTTTTGGCTATTTGTTTACTGAAACAGGTGTTAAACCTGATTATCAAAGTGATTTAAGCCACAGCTTGTCAACTTGGAGCTTGGGCGGAGGCATACTCTTCAAAGCAACAGAAAATATAGGTGTAAACCTTGGTGCCATGCGTACTTTTTACAGGCCTGATGTTAAAAGCTTTGGTACATATGGCGAAACTTATGCCCGAAAGGCCACTGTGTTTGCAGTTGGTTTGGATTTAAGTTTCTAAGAATCAAATTGAATTAAATAAACAGGCCGGACATGTTAAACATCTCCGGCTTGTTTTTTTTTGGAAAATTCACTTTAATCAATCCAAGTAGTCTTTTACCATTTTCAGCAGTTGCTTTCCTGGCGTTGGCTTGGCCATATAATCATTGCAGCCAGCCTGCAGGGCCTTTTGCCTGTCGTCAGAAAAAGCATAGGCTGTTTGCGCAATGATTATTACATCCTTATTAAATAGCCTGATGTGTCTTGTTGCTGCAAATCCATCCATTACAGGCATTTTCAGGTCCATCAAAATGAGTTTTATGGAAGGTGTTTTTTTGCAAATTTCCACAGCCTCTTTCCCATTCGATGCCTCAAGAACTTCCATCCCGGAAATCCGAAGAGCCGACCTGAGAAAAAAAGCATTGGCATCGTCATCTTCTACAATCAATACAAGGTGTTGTTTTTCAGTTTCCGGCAAAGCATCAAAATTAAAGGGGCTTACAACCTTTTCAGCATCTGAAATGGGCCCACAAGGAAGAACAACCGTAAAGATTGAGCCCTTTTCCGGTTTTGATTCAAGTGCAATGGAGCCTCCAAGCAATTCCGTATAGGCTTTGGCTAGCGTGAGGCCCAAACCTGTACCTTCATATCGTCGTGTTGTGGAACTATCTGCCTGCATAAACCGCTCAAAAACAGCCTGCTGCTTATCAATCTCAATTCCTATGCCTGTATCTTTAACGAAAAAATGCAGTGTCTCAGCCTCCCGAACGTATCCTATTGTTATAGAGCCTGAAGCGGTGAATTTAATGGCATTATCCAATAGGTTAAAAAGTATAATTCGAAGTTTGTTCTTGTCCGAATGAATGAAAATTTTGTTATGTATATCAGCTATTTCAGTATGAATGGATAAATGTTTGCTGCGGGCTTGGGGCTCAATCAATTCGATAAGTTGATTTATTTCAGCGTTTACATCAAAATTTATTAACTCAGTCTCAATTATGCGGCTTTCGAACTTTGCCACCTCAATTATATTGTGCATGGTATTGAGCATACGGTCGCTGCTCGTTTTGATGATGTCGTAGTATTCCTGCTTTTCATCATCGGATAAATCTGGCTCTTGCAACAGGTTGATAAACCCCAGAATGCTGTTCATCGGGGTTCGGATTTCGTGGCTGATATTTTGCAAAAATGAGGTTTTTAAGCGGTCACTCTGCTCGGCTTTTTCTTTAGCTTCTTTAAATTTAACGTTCTCTTCCTGCAATGCCTGATGCGATTTTTTTAAATGATACGAACCAATCAAAGCCATTACACCAGTGCCGATGGTGAAAAAATTATTTCCAAGTAACCAGGCAAATTCTTTGGAGTGAATACCTTTCGAAAGTAACCCCTGATGCATTATGGCTACAATGTTGTAGAATAATACGGCAGATGCAATTATAAAAAGTGTTTCTTTTACCGTAAAATGAAACACAAAACTGGCCCATAAGATGACGAGTAATAGCCCGGCATAATATCCGAAAAAAGCATATTCAGTAGGTTCAGCAATAACGATCATTGCCAGAATGCCTATCTGGCCAAGAACAACCAAAAAAACCAAAAATGGGCGCTCTATTTTTCGGAAAATATTCGTGTATGAAAGAATGAATGTGATTATCAGAAATGGGGTGATCAAAGCATACCTTATAAACCAGGCAGATTTATAGTTTTCTGAAAGCATAAACACATCCAGAAAGCCAAAAACACCGTATAGAAAAAAGGCTGCAATCAATCCCAAACGCAATTGCGCTGATCCAACATTTGAATCAAATCCCAAAAACTTACTTATTCTCGCTTTATTATGCATTTGAGATTGCTATTAGGGAACATATTCATCGCACCTGCTGCAGGTGAAGTAGAATATATTTGCCACAAATATAAGGGGTGAAATTTAAAAAACAAAAAATTATTTTCGAAATTTTAAGAAGAGTTATTGCGGATTCTTCATCAATTATCCCAACAGGATCAGATAATAACCCTATTAGATTTGGCTTTTTGGATGGGTGATTATTTCCCGCAATACCGCCTGATTACAGCGTAAGCCTCTGCAATGCCCAATTCGCCGGCTTTACTCAAGTCGAAGCATGCGAGTTTGATCTCTCCCAGGTATAGTAATGTGAGCGCACGGTTGTAATAGGCTTCCCCCATATTGGTTTCCAGCCTAATGGCTTCGGAATAGTCGTCGATGGCACGATGAAATTCGCGCAGGTGAAGCATTAGGTTTGCACGATTAAACCAGGCAAAGGCAAAATCAGGATGTAGGTTAACAGCCAGATCGTAATCGGCCATGGCTGCACTATAATCAGCTTGGCTACTGCCAGCTGCACGTTGGTATAACTGATCTTTACTGCGACTGATAATAATCGCAGTTGCATATTGCTCGTCAGCATGCCTGAGCGCTTCCATTTCAAATTTTAAACTGCCCCTGTTGAGTAAGGCATAGACCGATTTGGGATCGATATGCAACACCCTGTTGTAGTCTGACAATGCCTGATTATAATTTTGCAATCGGTGTTGCCTGATGGCCTCAAGCAATACATCAAGTGCCGGTGATGTCATGGCCAGTTCAAAATCTTTTATAGCTTCATCTGCCTGATAGGGTAGCGGGTAGGTGTTATTTGGCCATCCTGTTAGTAACCCCAGACGAAGCAATCCAATATTTTCGGTATTTATCGAAGCCAGTTCAACATTCGAATACATATAGTTGTTGCTCTCAATCAGGGTTTTATTATCGGGTTTCACTAAATACTCAAGCATAAAATGACCAAATGGGACAATATCGATTTGTTGAAATTGCGGACGCATTTGCTGCCTGTTACCACTAACAAAATCCGACTCCAACTCAATAATCTTGCTAAACCAGCTTGAATCAGCATATTGTTGATAAAGCGAATCAGGATTTCCGGTTTCGGGGTTCATAGCAGCGATTATCTGCATAGCCTTCTGATAATCAGCTTGAGCACCTTTTTCATCTTTTAAGGCTTTTCGCGTAATTGACCGGTTGATCCAGGCGCCTACAAAGTCGGGCAGCAACTCAATGGCCGATGAAAAATCAAAAATTGCCTCCTCCCACTGCTTCATTTCAAAATGGACGATACCCCGGTTGAAATGTCCGTAAATATTCTGTGGATTGATGCGGACCACCTCATCAAAAAGCACTTTGGCAGCCTCGTAGTCACCTTTTGCAGCGTACAATATGGCCCGGTTGTAATACGTAAGTGCATTGCGTGTATCTATCATATTTACGCGCTCATAATCAGCAAGTGCAGCGGTGGTGTCTCCTGTTTTGAGATGCACAATTGCACGTTGAAAAAAAATAAACGGGTTTTTGTCGTCCAGCAATTCAGCCTGTTCAAAATCAGACAAAGCTTCCTCATACTGTTCCATTTCGGCCTGCAACATACCCCGTCTCAACCACGCATCCACTTCAAAATGATCATTATACACCGCTTCGTTCATGTCTGCCAGGGCTTCTTCATGCAGATTTAAAAAGCGCTTGGCAATGCCACGATTTAAAAACGCATTCGATAGATGGGGATTGATCAATAAGGCCATATCATAATCCTTGATGGCTCCTTCATAGTTGTTAAGTCGCATCTTTGTTGCACCACTTGCCACGTGTAAATCAGGATTGAAAGGGTCAATTTCTAAAGCCCGGTTGAAATCAGCCTGGGCATTGTAGAAATTCTGCAATCTGTCGTGGGCAATGCCGCGGTAATGGTAAGCGCGCGTATAAAGCGGATGTCTGTCGATGGTTGCTGTAAAATCATCCACAGCACCACCGTAATCACTCAGGTTGAATTTGGCTACTCCACGCAGAAAATAGGCTTCGAAATTATCCGGGCGTGTTCGGATGGCGGTGTTGAAATGATGAATGGCTTCAACAAAGCGTTCCTCTGACAAATGAATACGGCCGGAAAGTATAAAATGCCTGTGGTTTACTTGTGCTGTTAATGTGTTGGCAAACAGCAGTGTAAGTAGTAAAACCTGATATTTCTATTGGAAAGCAATTGCTTGGTTTTGTGAGGGTTTTGCGGATGCAATCATTTTTTACTTTTACTGAGCAGTCTTGTTTATAATTCAGCAGCAGACTCCTCCAATGCGGAGATCTGTTTAGGAGTGGTTTTACTTTTGCTGAGCAGCCTGATGCCTTCCATTTGCATTTGCTTATCAACGGCCTTACACATATCGTAAATTGTTAGCAAGGCGATGTTTACGGCTGTGAGTGCTTCCATTTCAACACCGGTATTGCCCGTGCAGCGCACTTCGGAACGAACTTTTACGCCATTCTCCTGCAAGTCAGTAGTTACCTTTACCATATTCAGTTGTAAGGAATGGCAAAGAGGAATCAGCTGGTGTGTTTGCTTAGCTGCTTGTATTCCGGCAATTTCTGCCACAGTAAGCACGTCCCCCTTTTTCATCTCGTTTTGACGGATTAAGTTCACTGTTTCAGCTTGTAAGCTAATAAAACCTTCAGCTGTGGCTACGCGGATCATAGCTGGCTTGTCGCCAACATCCACCATGCGGGCTTTGCCTTGCTCGTCAGTATGCGATAATTGATTGTTTTCCATAAAAAGCTTTTGAAAAGTAAAAACGCAAGTATGCTTGCAAAAGTATAAAGATAAATCAAGGTAGTGCCTTGCAGGCCTGTTGTGTGGCAAGATACTAAAGGAATTTAACTTGGTTTAACTAAAATGCAGCTTCGTTGAGGTTTTCACTTAAAAGGAGAATGATGGCAATAATTATGTAATTAATTGATTAATAACAGGATGGATTAAATAATGTCGGTTTAGAATTTTCGTCCTGATTTTGCGGGCCACCGATTGTGTGCAATTAGCCTTGTTTTATTATATTTGTATGTTAAAGGCTTGATATAAATGTCGAAAATCATCAGAAGCCCCGTTTAATAATTCCTAAAACTTTAACCCTGCACAATGGAAAACACCGGTGACAAGAACGACGAAAAGAAAACCGAAAAACTGGACCGTAAGTTTTACAAAGAGGAGCTTGGGCGCCTACAGATTGAACTTGTAAGGCTTCAGGATTGGGTAAAAAAACAAGGTTTGAAAGTGATCGTTATTTTCGAAGGCCGCGATGCTGCTGGCAAAGGTGGTGTTATTGCCCGAATCACGCAGCCCCTCAATCCCCGCATTTGTCGTGTGGTAGCTTTAGGTGTCCCTACCGAAAAAGAAAAAACACAATGGTATTTCCAACGCTATGTTGCTCAGTTGCCGGCTGCCGGCGAGATGGTTCTATTCGACCGAAGTTGGTACAACCGCGCCGGTGTTGAGCGTGTGATGGGTTTCTGTTCAGACGATGAATATTGGGAATTCCTCCGATCGTGCCCCAATTTTGAACGCATGCTGATCCGTTCAGGAATCATATTGATAAAGTACTGGTTTTCAGTGAATGATGATGAACAGGAAAACCGTTTTCAAAAGAGATTGAACGACCCGACAAAAATCTGGAAACTCAGCCCAATGGACATTGAATCGCGATCCAAATGGGTTGAATATTCAAAAGCCAAAGACGAAATGTTTTCCTATACCGACTCAAAACAATCGCCCTGGTGGGTTGTGAATGCAGATGACAAGCGACGTGCCCGCCTCAATACCATTCACCACTTACTCAGCATGATTCCGTACAAAGAATTGCCCCCGCAGATTACAAGCCTTCCCGAAAGGACTGAAGGTAAAGGCTATGTACGCACACCTTTTGATGACCAAACTTTTGTTCCGGAAGTTTATTAAATAAAGGCATGGCTTGTTTCTTTTTTCTCAAACTAATTTATGAAAATTAATTGTAAACAGTTTATTAACTTTCAGTTAATTATAAAGCGTCAAATGGTTTAGTTCAGTACTGAACTATATCTTTGTCAATTGAACCTTAATGCTTTCTACATTATGAAAACGCTATATGTTGTCCGCCACGCTAAATCCTCCTGGAGTCATCCCGACTTGCCTGACCATGACCGCCCCTTGCTCGAAAAAGGAAAAAAACGAACAAGAAAAATCATTAATTTCCTTAAGGAGGAGGGGGTGACAGTAGATTTTATTATCAGCAGTTCAGCCGTGCGAGCATCTGAAACAGCCTTGTATTTTGCTAAAGGCCTCAACTATCCAGCTAGCGAAATAAAAACAGATCCGGCCATTTACTATGCCAGTGCCGAAGATATTTTTATGCAGTTCAGCGACCTCAATGATGCTTATTCCAAAGTGATGATCGTTGGACATAACCCCGCTTTCACTAATTTTGTGAATTGTTTTATCCAACCACCCATCGATTGGCTCCCTACATCGGGGGTTATCAGCATACAATTTAAAACCAATAAGTGGGAGGAAATCAGGGAATCAAAATTCGAAGTTGAATTTGTGATTTTTCCAAAACTACTATAAACTGCGGGATGAATTAAGAGAAAGTTTGCAAATGAAAGCGAAAAACGAAAAGATTATAAATCGGGAAATCAGCTGGTTGCATTTTAATGCACGTGTTTTACAGGAGGCAAGCGATATAGCCAACCCATTACTTGAGCGTTTGCGTTTTTTAGGGATATTCTCGAACAACCGCGATGAGTTTTTTCGTGTGCGTGTAGCTACATTAAGACGTATCAAGCTGTTGCAGAAGGAAAAGCCCGAGTCGTTCAGTTACGATGCCGGCAAGATACTGAAAGAAATACGCGACATTACCGAGGTGCAGGAAAATCAATTTAGGGAAGCCTATGACACCATTGTTGAAAACCTGCGTAACCACCAAATAAATATTATCAATGAAAGTGACTTAAGTGCCGACGAAGGGAAACATATTACCGATTATTTCCGCAACCACGTGCGCCCTGATTTGTTTCCCATCATGCTTAGCAGCCTGAAAGATCCATTTAGCCTGAAAGATAATTCCATCTATCTGGCCGTTATTTTAAAGGATATTACAGGAATCGTAGAGGAAAATTATGCCTTGGTAAAGGTGCCAACAAGCCGATTGCAGCGCTTTTATATTTTACCACGTCAGGATGGTGATTATCGCATCATTTTTTTAGATGATATCATCAGGTATAACCTGGGAGAGATTTTTCTCCCCTTTGGCTATAATAGTTTTGAGGCTTATGCCATGAAATTTACCCGCGATGCCGAGTTGGATATTGACAATGATATTTCCAAGAGTTTTCTGGAGATTATGGTCGAAAGTCTGAAGCAACGAAAAAAAGGGGCAACAGTGCGCTTTGTTTATGATAAAAGTATGCCAGAATATCTGTTGGATAAATTACTTAAAAAATTTAAAATCACAAAAAACGATCTCTTACGCGGAGGTGCACGTTATCACAATTTCCGCGATTTAATGGATTTTCCACAAATAGGGGATGTTTCACTTTATTACCCAAAGCTACCGCCCATCAGGCATAAAGCATTTCCGCCCCACAAAAGTATTTTTAAAGTAATCAAGGAGCATGATGTGATGCTTCATTTTCCTTATCAGAGTTTTCACCATATTATTGATTTGTTGCGCGAAGCTTCCATTGATCCAAAGGTGCGCTCCATCAAAATGACACTATACCGTGCTGCCCGCGATTCGAGTGTGATCAATGCGCTGATCAATGCAGCACGTAATGGCAAGTCGGTAACCGTTTTTCTTGAGCTACAGGCCCGTTTTGATGAAAAAGCAAATATTGCCTGGTCGGAGAAACTTCAGGAGGAAGGTGTTAAAATCATCAAAACCATCCCGGGTTTCAAGGTTCACAGTAAATTATTGTTAATCAGACGAAAAGAAGAAGGTAAAAACGTTTATTATTCCAATATCAGTACGGGTAACTTTAACGAAGCCACTGCCCGCATCTATGCCGATGATAGCCTGATGACTGCCAACGAAGCCATCGGAATTGAAGTTAGTCAGATGTTTAAACTGTTCGAAGCCCCATACAGTCCGCCTGAATTTAAAAAACTCATCGTTTCCCCCTACCAGACCAGAAAGCACTTCCTGGCCATGTTGAACAAGGAAATTCGCAATGCCAAAACTGGTAAGGATGCATGGGCCATTATCAAGTTGAATAGTCTGGTGGATGAAAAACTTATCGAAAAGCTTTTTCAGGCCAGTAATGCAGGTGTAAAAATCAAAATTATCTGTCGCGGTATTTGTGTGCTTGTGCCCGGTATTCCAGGCTTGAGCGAAAATATTGAAGTAATTGGTATTGTAGATAAATTTCTGGAGCACAGCCGAATAATAGTTTTCGCAAACGACAACAAGCCGGCCATTTATATTGGTTCGGCCGACTGGATGATTCGCAACCTTGATCATCGTTTTGAAGTTTGTATTCAGATAACTGATTCTAACTTGAAAAATGAGGTGATGACGATGTTGAGTATTCAACTGTCTGATAATACCAAGGCGAGAAAATTGAATGGTGCGATTGAGAATGAGTACCGCAAAGCAAATGGTAAGGAGGAGATTCGATCCCAATTCGCCACATATGAGTACCTCAAAAAATTAAATGGTGCCTGATTGGCTTGTTTAATTCTTTGGCATTTCTCAGAATAAACCTTGATTATTTCCATTACCTTGGATTGGTCTTACCCTGAAAACACCTGAATAAATCGTACTTTTGCCAAAAGTTTAGGTATGATTACATTCGATGAAGCACACGAGTTGATGTGCCATGATTTGCCACTTAACCCAGTTGAAAATGTTCATCTTGCTGAAACCCAGGGCAGGGTTTTGGCTGCTGATATACAAAGCGATATGGATATGCCGCCTTTTAATAAGGCCGCAGTTGATGGCTATGCATGCCGGAGGGAGGATTTGACACAACCATTGCAATTGCTTGAAGTAATTGCTGCTGGTCAACAACCCAGGCACAAAATTACAGCCGGACATTGTTCAAAAATAATGACAGGGGCTCCGGTGCCTGAGGGTGCCGATTGTGTAGTGATGGTGGAACAAACAGAAACTACTGACGAACTGACCATTGATATTAAGGATACAAAAACAAAAAATAATATTGCCTTAAAAGGGGAAGATATTCAAAAGGGAAACACCGTAATCCGGGAAGGGATTTTATTACAACCCCAGCACATTGCTGTATTGGCATCGGTGGGTGCCGTTAGCGTGCCTGTTTATGAAAAAGTAAAACTTTGCGTTTTATCGACAGGTGACGAATTGGTTGAACCCGAGATAGTACCCGGGCCGGGACAAATTCGAAACAGCAATGCCATGCAGTTGCTTATGCAAGCCCGGCGAATGGGTGTTGAAGCCAATTACGGAGGCATCGTTGCCGATAGCGAGGAGGCTTGCCGCAGCTTAATAGGCGAAGCAGTTGCCAAAAATCAGGTTGTGATATTGTCGGGTGGTATTTCAATGGGCGATTTTGACTATGTTCCTGCCATCCTTAAGGAGTTGGGACTGAAGATACACTTTAAATCCATTGCTGTGCAGCCCGGTCGTCCCAGTGTTTTTGCCAGTTCAGGCAATAAATTTGTTTTTGCCTTGCCGGGCAATCCCGTTTCATCCTTTAATATTTTTGAGTTGTTGGCTAAACCCTTTCTTTACAAGCTGATGGGGCACAACTATCAGCCACCGCGATTGCTTTTGCCTTTGGAAGCTGATTATAGCAGGCGCAATGCGGCCAGGCACGGTTTTGTGCCGGCAAGCATAACAGACAAAGGAACTGTAAAACTGATAAGCTATCACGGATCGGCCCATATCAATGCCCTTGTGTGGGCAACCGCTTTGGCCAGTATCCCACTAAATGTGTCAACAATAAATAAAGGGGAATTGGTAGATGTACGACTCATTTAACCGGCACATCAATTACCTGCGTGTTTCAGTAACTGATCGCTGCAATCTGCGCTGCACTTATTGCATGCCTGCATGTGGTATTAAAACCCTTCCACACAAAGATATTCTCTCTTTTGAAGAAATTGTGGAAGTAGTAAAATATGCTGCATCAACCGGGGTGAATAAGGTGCGAATTACCGGAGGGGAGCCTTTGGTTAGGCGCGATATCACTACACTTGTAAGTGAAATTGCATCCATTGATGGAATCCTGGAACTTGCTATGACAACCAATGCCACTTTGCTGGAGCGTTTTGCTCCTGAATTGGCTGCAGCAGGACTGCAACGCGTGAACATCAGTCTGGATACCGTTGATCCCGGCAAATACAACCTGATCACCAGGGGAGGGGATATCGAGGCTGTGTTCAGGGGGATTGAAAGTGCCAAAAATGCCGGACTGGAACCGATCAAAATAAATTGTGTGGTGAAGGAAAATGCCCATGAAGCTGATGCAAAACAAGTAAAAGCCTTTTGTGAAGCCAATGGCTTAATTCCGCGATTTATTACCGAAATGAACCTGGAAAAAGGTCAGTTTTCAGTCGTTGATGGGGGCGATGGTGGCCATTGCGCCAGCTGCAACCGCATGCGCTTAACCGCAAATGGCGACCTCAAACCATGCTTATTCACCGACCTGCACTA
This sequence comes from Bacteroidales bacterium, assembly GCA_018400955.1. Taxonomy (GTDB): domain Bacteria; phylum Bacteroidota; class Bacteroidia; order Bacteroidales; family F082; genus CALAZZ01. The sequence continues at coordinate 87,814 of JAGYLH010000002.1, read as the reverse complement.
CAACATCCGCGATATGGGAATTGAAAAAGCCTACCGCTCAGCCATTGCCAACAAACCCGCATGTGGTTCCATCAATCAGTCCAATCAGTTTAGTAATATTGGCGGTTGACCTACTTTACATTCGTATTTTAAAAAAATACTTCAAACTGTCATTTAGCTCAATCTTAGAAACTGCCTAACAGCTAATCTTAGACCTCATAAAAGACTGATAAACAGTCTAAAATATAAACAAGTAGTGATTTTTGTAAAAATAGTGTCAACAAAAATACTAAGGCTGTGCTTTGTGTCGTTTGCATGATAGTAATCTCTAACCAAACATATATTGCTTATGAACAAAAGCTTTACTCCTATCCATTCCATACAACTTACCAACCAGTTTCACAGCGAAATGCAAACTGACATCGGAAATGTTTTCAGAGACGTTTACGAAAAGGCCAGACCTGGCAAACAGGCCTTACGAAATGTACTTGGTTTTGCCAGTGCATTTGAGGTGATTCCGTCCATCAACCATGGATCACATCAGGTAATAATCAATTGAAACTGATTGTTTGAAGTAGTTATTTAGCGGTCACCATTCGTGTCCGCTTTTTTGGTTTTACTATTTTTTGAATGTGCCAAAAGTGAAAAGAAATGAAAAGTATGATTTCCTGATTGCGTATTTCAGCAAGGAAATGCCTGTTGCTGAGACAGAGCTGCACTACAACTCACCTTATGAATTGTTGGTTGCAGTAATACTTTCAGCCCAATGCACCGACAAACGCGTTAACATCATCACACCACCATTCTTCGAAACCTATCCGACGGCATCAGCACTGGCAAGCTCTAATCAGGATGCCATCTACAGTTTGATAAAATCGTGCTCCTATCCCAACAACAAGGCGAAGAATTTGTTGAATATGGCTAAAATGCTTGTAAATGAGTTTAATGAAGAAGTGCCCTCTACCATTGACGATCTTCAAAAACTCCCCGGAGTTGGACGTAAAACTGCCAATGTAATTGCCTCGGTCGTTTTTAACAAGCCGACTATGGCGGTTGATACGCATGTTTTCAGGGTAGCTGCGCGCATCGGTTTAACCGTTGGAGCAAAAAATCCCCTCCAAGCTGAGCTTCAATTGGTAAAATACCTGCCGGAAGCCACTATACCAAAAGCCCACCATTGGCTTATCCTGCATGGCCGTTATGTTTGCAAGGCCCGTAAACCACTTTGCGGATCATGCGGGTTAACCTCAATTTGCAAATGGTATCAAAAGGAGCAGAAAAACCTTTGAAATTTAACCAATTTTAAGAAAGCGAACTGAAGGCTTCTCTGCTGTATAGGTAAATTTCACCTATTTTTGTCCGACTCATTAAAACTTTTCAAACTATGTTGCAAAAAGGAGAAAAAGCACCTGAATTCAGTGCAAACGACCAAAATGACAATACGATAAGCCTATCGCAGTTCAAAGGCAGGAAAGTTGTTTTATACTTCTATCCCAAAGACGACACACCGGGTTGCACCAAAGAAGCCTGCAGTTTGCGCGATAACTACGAAGCCATGATTTCGAAGGGGTTTGTGGTGTTGGGCGTAAGCCCAGATACGGTAGAGTCGCATAAGAAATTTGCGGCCAAGTTTAATTTACCTTTTCCCTTACTGGCCGATCCTGAGCTCAAAATTGTCAAGGCTTATGGTGCTTGGGGCGAGAAAAAAATGTATGGCAAAACATACGAAGGTTTATTGCGATCAACTTTTATTATTGACCAGGACGGTTTTATTGAAGAAGTGATAGCCAAGGTGAAAACAGATACACATGCAGAACAAATTTTTGCCTTGTATGAGTAATACAAAGCCCGGCATTCACTGCTTTTTCGATTCCGTAATAATCGATGATATTTGTATTTAAGACTTTATTATCTTTGCAAAGTATGTAAATACAAATGATTGTAAATCTGCTTATTATAATTACCAAAGACCTCAATACCAACATTTATGACAACTGAAAAAGCAAAGGAAGCTGCTGATAAACTAAAGCAGGATAAACTGAAAGCCCTTGAAGCTACTCTGGGCAATATCGAAAAAGCCTATGGCAAGGGCAGCATCATGAAACTGGGTGACAATGCCATTGAAAAGGTAGAATCTATTTCCACAGGTTCCATTTCGCTTGACCATGCTCTGGGTGTGGGTGGCTTGCCTAAAGGTCGTGTGGTTGAAATATACGGTCCTGAAAGCTCCGGTAAAACTACACTCGCTTTGCACGTGATTGCAGAAGCCCAGAAATTAGGTGGTATTGCTGCATTTATTGACGCTGAGCATGCATTTGACCGTTTTTATGCCCAAAAACTGGGTGTAGATGTGCAAAACCTACTCATTTCCCAACCTGACCATGGCGAACAAGCCCTGGAAATAACTGAAAGCCTTATCCGATCGGCAGCGATTGATGTAATCGTAATTGACTCAGTAGCAGCTCTTACGCCAAGAAGCGAAATTGAAGGCGAAATGGGTGACTCCAAAATGGGGTTGCAGGCGCGTTTAATGTCGCAGGCATTGCGCAAGCTAACGGCAACCATCAGTAAAACCGGAAGTATTTGCATATTTATCAATCAGTTGCGCGAAAAAATTGGCGTAATGTTTGGCAATCCTGAAACCACCACAGGTGGCAATGCCCTCAAGTTTTACAGCTCAGTGCGGCTCGATATACGTAAAGTAAGCCAGATTAAGGATGGTGAGAATATTTTGGGCAACCGGGCCAAAGTTAAAGTGGTTAAAAATAAAGTAGCGCCGCCATTCAGAAAAGCAGAGTTTGATATTGTTTATGGCGAAGGTATCTCCCGCATTGGCGAAATCATTGATTTAGGCGTTGAGCATAATATTATTAAGAAAAGTGGTTCGTGGTTTAGCTATGGAGAAACCAGGCTTGGACAGGGCCGGGATTCAGTAAAAACCCTATTGGCAGAAAACCCGGAACTGGCGGACGAATTGGAAATTAAAATCAGGAAAGCACTCTTGGCAAACGGTTAATAAATTCCCGCTTTGCTTATTGGTATTTTTAACGACTCAGTGTTTGAAGTTTAATTATTTTTCAAGCAACTGAAAGAAAGAAAATTGATCCTAATGAAAATTTTGACATCGATATTTTTTGTATTCATTTTAACCCTTTTTGTTGGTTGTGGTTCCAACCAAAGCAGGGAAGGGGCCAGCGAAGAGTTGTTCTTGGGTAACGGAGAAATGAATGAACTCAATCGAGAGATCGAAAAAGATAGTCTAAATTATGAGGCACTTCTGAAAAGGGCCAAAATGCACCTTGAGTCGGGGCAAATCAACAACGCCTTGCAGGATATTAACAAGTCCATGGATATCAATGAGGATAATGTGGATGTTTTTCTGATACTGGCCGATATTTATTTTGCCATGGGCATGCCTGAAAATTGCAATACAGCACTGCTCCGTGCACTGGAAGTGGATAAGGAGGATACTCGCACTCATATTAAAATGGCAGAACTCAATCTGCTTTTGCAAAATCATTCCCTTGCGATGGGATATATTGATCAGGCTTTGGCCCTTTCTTCCTACAACCCGGAAGCTTATTATGTGCGGGCGATGCTGTATATGAGCCGGAAAGATACCTTACAGGCTATTCGTAATTTTCAACTTGCGCTCAACCAACGTGAAGGTTTCTATGAGCCTCTTATCCAATTGGGCACAATTTATACCGCCAGACACAACGAATTGGCAGAACAATATTTAAACAAAGCGATCCAGCTCTATCCCCAGTCGTTGCAGGCAAGGTACCAGCTTGCGTTGTACTATCAGGAAAATGCCTTTTTGGATGAAGCTGTTTTGCATTATGATACTATCTTGTTGCGCCAGCCAGGCAATAAGCATGTTTTGTTCAATCTGGGTTACTTAAATTTGGTTTATTTCCTAAAGTATGAAAAGGCAATAGAGTATTTTGATGAGGCTTTGTTAGTAGATCCCAATTATGTGGAAGCGCTTTTTAATAAAGGATTAGCGCTTGAGGAGTTAGGACGTGTGATGGCTGCCCGGGAAGTTTATCGCAAGGTGCTCAATAAAAGAAATAATTTCCCATTGGCTATTCAAGCCCTCAACCGAATAGATGGGAAACGTTGATTTATAATAATCAGAAGTATTGTGATTTTGCTTATTCAACAAAATCTGGCCTGAGCGCATTCAGGTCGTCAACCAAATCCGATGTTGATATCTTAAGTGCTTCCAATAGTTCTTCAAGCCCGCTTGAATCTTCCTCTTTGCATTTTATTTCGAGGTCTCGGGCCTGACTGTGAGGTAGGTCAGCCACAAAGTTGGCAATAACCCCTTTCAGGCTGTGGGCTTCAAATTTTATTGTTTCAAAATCCTTGTTTCGAATGGCCTTTTCAATTGTTTCCATCCGCTTTGGCTGCTCATTGATAAAAATATCTATAATTTCTACCACAATTGGCTTGTCAAAATATTGAAAAGTCTCTAAAAGTGATTCTTTATTTATTACTTTCATGGTTCATGCTGTTTCTGTATTCCCCTGATTCCACATTACTTACTATATGCTTCAGGTCGCTGTGCCTGATGGGTTTTTGCAAAAAATCATTCATGCCGGCATCAAAGCATTTCTGCTTGTCCTCGTATGGGGCACTTGCGGTAACTGCAATAATGGGAATTGTTGCCCCTTTTTCAGTTTCCCTGATGGCTTTTGTAGCTTCAAAACCGTCCATGCCAGGCATATGCAGGTCCATTAAGATACAGTCAAAACTATCTACCTGAAATTGCTCAAAGGCAATCTTCCCATTGACAGCAAGCACAATTTCGTGCTCATCGCTTTTGAGGTAAGCCATAATGATTTTTTGATTCAGCGGGTTGTCTTCCGCAATCAAGATTCTCATACTTGTTTCGTGTTTGTTTTCGACACAAATATATAAAAACTTGAATCTAATTGCCAGTAAAAACTTTCTTTTTATAAACAGGAATTTTATAAATGTATTACCAACCTGTTTAATAACCTAGTAAGCTACCAATCTGATATATGGCCAAAGAGGATAAATAGGCAATCAATGTGGTGTAAATTGCTGTAAACGCAGCCCATTTCCATTGACCTGATTCCTTTTTGATGGCTGCAAACACTGCAATGCAAGGGAAATAGATGAGGATAAAAATCACAAATGAAAGTGCTGTTAGCGGGCGCATGACAGGTTCACCTGCTCTTGCCCCGGTTTCGTGTTTCTGTTCGCGCAATTTTGTTACCAAGCCTTCAGTTACCTCATCGTCAGGGCCAGTTTGGTAGAGCACGCCCATGGTGGAAATCACAATTTCCTTTGCAGCCGATCCGGCAAGTAAACTTACGCCCATCTTCCAATCAAATCCCAATGGCCTGATTGCGGGCTCCATAAAATGACCAATTCGACCAATAATTGAGTTTTCCTGTTTTAAGCTCATGCGTTCATTGGCCAATTGGGTGATGATTTCGTCATATTCTTGTTGGAGGAAATCACGTTCTTCTGTACTGTTTAGGGGCAACTCTGTTTTGCGTTCCATCATCTCGGCAGTCAGCAATTCAATTTTTGAATCGTACTGAGCGTCAATGTGCTGCCCTTTTGGGAAATAACCCAAGGCCCAAATTATTAAGGAAGCAACCAGAATGATGCTGCCCATTTTTTTGAGATATTGCAGGCCTTTAAACCAGGTATGCTTAAAAATGGCCTGCGGCGTAGGCATTCTGTAAGGTGGCAACTCCATAACAAATGGCATTTCCTCTTTTCGGAAAAATACTTTGCGTAAAACAACCGCCATTATAGCCGCAATAATTATGCCTATGATGTAAATACCGAAAAGCATTGTGCCTCTGTAAGCCGTAAAAAATGCACTGATAATTAAGATGTAAACAGGGTATCTTGCACTACACGACATAAAGGGGAGTATCATCATCGTAACGAGCCTGTCGCTTCTGTTTTCGATGGTGCGTGTTGCCATGATGGCTGGCACATTGCATCCGAAGCCCATAAGCAGAGGGATAAACGATCTGCCGTGTAAGCCAACTTTATGCATCAGCTTATCAATAATAAAAGCTACCCGTGCCATATAGCCTGTGGTTTCCATTAGGGAAATAAAGAAAAACAAGATCAATATGTTAGGGAGAAAAACAATAACACCCCCTACGCCTCCCAAAATGCCGTCAATTAGCATATCCCGAAACATGCCATCGGGTAAAAATTGGTATGCCAGACTGCCCAACCAGCCTATTAAGCTTTCAATCCATTGCATGGGGTAATCGCCCAGAATAAAAGTAGCTTGAAAAACAAACCACATCATCAAAACGAAGATAGGATAACTGAAAAGCCTGTTGGTAAGTATCCGGTCGATCAAACGACTTTTTGTCGTTTTGGGTTGTTCGGCTGGTTTGTAGGTTTCGCGCAGGGCACCTTCAATAAAACCATATTTCGCATCTGTAATAATGGTTTCCAGATTGTCGTTGTATAGGGTCTCAATCCTTTCCGTTTCCTTTTCAACAACAGTCTTAATATCAGTATAATTGGTACAGCGTTCTATGCGTTTCCATTCTTCAGTATCCGCTTCAAGCAGTTTAATGGTCAAATATCTGGGTGATATTACATTGATTATGTGCTTGTTGGCTTCAATGGCGAGTAAGGGTTGTATTTTACGTATCGCAGCTTCTATTTCATGGCCATAATTTATATGTATATGTCTGATATCAGGATCATTGTCTTCATAAGCTTGTTTGGCTCGTTCAAACAACTCTTTAATACCTGTACCTTTCGAACTTACAGTTGGCACGATAGGGACACCAATCATTTTACCAAGGCTTTCATAATCAAACTGATCGCCTTTCGCGGCAAATTCATCATACATATTTAAGGCAATCACCACCTTAATGTCCATATCAATGAGCTGGGTGGTCAGGTATAGGTTGCGTTCCAGATTGGATGCATCCACCACATTGATAACAATATCTGGTATTTGCTCGAAAATATAATTGCGCACATACAATTCTTCTGGCGTATAGCAAGTTATAGAATAAGTGCCGGGAAGGTCAACCAGTTTAAAATCAGTGTTTTCAATTTTGAACTCAGCAGTTTTGGCTTCAACTGTTACACCGCTGTAATTGGCAGTGCGCTCGCGCGATTTGGACGCATGGTTAAAAAGTGTTGTTTTACCGGAGTTGGGGTTTCCAACAAGGGCGATATTTATTTCTTTTGAACGGATTCCATTGCGCAACCGCAGCGATTGTTCAAGTTCCTGAACCCCATAAAACGCTGCTGTATTGATCAGCATGGGGTCAATTCCCGAATAAACTTCTATTAAGCGTGCCTCGCTTCTTCTCAACGACACTTCATAGCCCATGATATTGTATTCGATGGGATCCATAAGTGGTGCGTTTTTGACCACAATGACCTGTTTACCAACAACAAAGCCCATTTCTATAATGCGCTTGCGAAATGCACCCCTGCCTTTTACCTTGGTGATAATGCCTTTTTCCCCTTCTTTCAAATCTGCCAATGTGGTCATCATAAAGCTATTTTTTGTGCTTCATGCAAAGGAAGTTTAAAATTGCTTGCGCAACAATACCTATTATTAGGTATTACCCGTAGTTTTAAAATCATTTGAAATAGGCTTTAAGATGCATACAGGGTGCTTTCCCCAGTATTCATAATCACACATTTAAATCAAAAAACCCATGTCGTTTTGTTTGTCAGCCTCGAAACCAATTCTATGCAAATAGGGGAGTAGCTGAGCCAATCGCTGTCCCCATCGATCATGGAAAAGAATTTGGCAGCTGAAAATGGCATTCTCGCGCGATGCGAGGCTGCTTTTTTTATAGAGAAGCACAAAGTCCTTCAAGTCCTGATATATATCAGTAAGGCATTCCGAGATGCTTGCCTTAACAGGGTCGTAATGGCTTGTTTCGTTATAGTCCACCAACCAAAATTCATCCTTTTCGCCAAAAAGACTGCGCAAATTTAAAAACACTACTTCCCATTGTTCTTCAGTTACATAGCGTTCATTAGCTTCGGGGAATTCAGGTTCGGTAGCCGTAAGCAGTGAGCCACGCAAGTAAAGCAAAGGAATAAAACCTTTCATTGATTTCATGAAAGCCTCTTGATCGCCTGTTTTTACATTTTCGATCAAGGTACAGTATTCCGATGCAATTGCAGCCAGTTCTACTATTGGACGCAAGAGGGTGGGGTCATTGTTTGACATGGTAGCTTTTTGATTTGGCTTGCAAAAGTAAGCAATTAGCCTTACATTTGTCCATAGCACTTTGAACCAAAAAACGAAAATAAAAGCTTGATCATGAAGGATAAGGCATACAAAATCAATTTATTAAACCATTGTTTGGCTGCACAGGAAAAAGCATTGGCCAATGCCCGGAACACCATGGATGAAGCTCAGGAAGAAGCCAATGCCTATGGTGCCCCCAAGGACCGCTATGATGGATTCAGAAATCAGCAGATGCGCCGGCGCGACCTTTATGTAAAGCAGGTGGATCAAGCCATGCTAAATATTGACCTGCTCAAGCGTGTTGACCTTGAAAAAAAGCATACGCAAGTAGATTTTGGCAGCCTTGTCATCACCGATTCCACCACTTTTTTTGTGGTTGTGGGTATGGGTTTGGTATCATTTCAAAACCAGGATGTGGCCGTCATTTCCATGCTGGTGCCTATCTTTCACAGTATGAAAGAGAAGCGGGTAGGGGAGTATTTCGAATTCAATACCAACAAATACAAGATACTCGAAATCATCTAAATGGTAACAGAGAGAAGATATCTTCTGAAAACTTATATTTTCAATGATTCAATGATTTTGTGATCTTTCCTCCAATAGTTGATCCACTTTCATATTCATCAATATGGTTCAGTTTTTCCTTTCACACCAAAATAGAATTTTATCTTAGGCTCGGTGCCCAGCTGATGCTGATTTTGCTACCGTCATCTGTAAACTGAAGCACATCTGATTTGGGCAAATCTATCTGTTCCTTTGGTATTTTTCTTCAAGGTCTTTGCCCACTGGTCATATAATCTTTAACACAAACCAAATTGTTGTCACCCAGCTTTTTGGGTGGATTGTTTCTGTAGCGTTCCATGAGTGCTTTTATCTCTTCTGCATCGCTTTGCCTTTTAGTTACCAGTAGTTTTCCTTGTGGAAACCAGAAACGAACATAGATTTCTTTAACATTTCCAACATGGATTTGCCTTGGTCTTTAGCCCACACAGCAGTTTCAGCCAGTAATGCACAGGCAATAATAAATCTTTTCATGAACAAAATCACCGTGAGATAGCCATAACTCTTCACCACCACCAATAAGGTTTTGTGCCCTCAAAGCGTTTGATGATATCAGCAATGTATTTAAAGCGGTGAGAACATCATATTTTCAACCTTAAAGCATCTGCTATATCAAATAGCAACTCATGGTAACAATCGTTTTAACGATATTCTTTTCAGTAAGCTGCCGTTTCATGCCATTTTGTGAGGAGGTAATAAATCATCAGGCTGGCTCGCGCAGGTTTCCATTTAGCAGTATAAACTCACATTCTTTTCATTTCGGACAGCAATACCAACGCGGTCGCCATCGGAATCAGTGGCCGTACCAATTGTGCATCTCGCTGAGGCTTTTTCAATGGCCATGCTCAAAGCTGCAGGCTCCTCGGGGTTTGGTGAATGCACTGTTGGAAAATTTCCGTCAACTACATCTTGTTCAGGTACATTATGGACTGCTTCAAAACCGAATGCTCTGAGTGTTTTGGGTACCATCTCAACGGCAGTCCCATGAATGGGCGTGAAAACTATACCATAATTCTTGTGCTTTTGGATGATTTCGGGCGAAAGGCTAAGTTGCTTGATGCGCTTGATATAAATATCATCAAACTCAACACCCAGCTTAGTGATCAGGGCAGGATTGCCTTCAAATTTTACATCTGCCGGGCCGGCAATTTTCTCAACTTCCTTAATTACATTTTTGTCGTGGGGACTGATCAGTTGACCACCATCATTCCAATATGCTTTATACCCATTGTATTCCTTTGGATTGTGCGAAGCTGTTATGACCACGCCACTCTGGCAGCCAAAATGCCTGATAGCAAATGACAACTCTGGTGTTGGGCGAAGATTGTCAAACACATACACCCTGATTCCATTGGCTGTCATCACTTGTGCCGTAATATCAGTAAAATAAGGACTGTTGTGGCGGCAATCGTGGGCAATGGCCATGCTCAGGTTTTCATTTCCAAATACTTTTTTCATATAATTGGCCAGGCCTTGTGTTGCCATAGCTACCGTATATTTATTCATTCGGTTGGTACCAACACCCATAATGCCCCGCAAGCCGCCTGTTCCAAACTCTAGGTTTCTGTAGAAACTTTCGGTCAGATCTGCAGGTTTGTTTTCTATCAGGTTCTTCACTTCATTCTGTGTTGCTGTGTCATAAGGTTCTTTGAGCCATTGTTCAGCAGCTTTCATTACTTGGGGGTCAATGCTTGTACTCATAATTCTATAAGTGTTTTTTTGGTTTATCTATTTTCAATATGGCAGTAAGGATTATATGTGACTTATTCACTTTTTTGCTCATCAATTTCAGCTATGCACTTGATTAAGCTGTCGCGCCAGTAAGGGATTTCAAAATGGAATTCATTTTTAATTTTTGTCTTGTTCAAAACGCTGTAAAATGGCCTTTTGGTCTTAACAGGATAATCTTTTGATTCAATTGGTAAAACCTTACAATCGAGATTTTTAATTTCCATGATTGCTTTTGCAAAATCATACCAACTTATAACTCCCTCATTGCTAAAATGATAAATTTCTTTAACAGGCCTTTTCGATTGATTTGCTACAACCCATAAAGCTGAGGCCAGGTCGGAAGCCCAGGTAGGTGTACCAATTTGATCGGCGACTACTTTTAACTCATCACGCTCAGCACCAAGCCGCATCATGGTTTTTACAAAGTTGTTGCCACTGGCGGCATACAGCCACGAGGTGCGTACAATAACTGAATCAGCCTGATGCTTGCCCAAAAGTTGTTCACCCATGGCTTTGCTTAATGCATAAGCAGACACTGGCTTGATGGGATCGCTTTCATTATAAGGCTTAAAGTTTTCACCATCAAATACATAGTCTGTAGAAACATGTATCAATAACGCTTGTACAAGTAAGCATGCATCAGCCAGATTTTCAACAGCCTGTGCATTTAGGAGGTTGGCCAGTCCGTGTTCATCCTCAGCTTTATCAACAGCGGTATAGGCTGCACAATTGAAGCACAGCTCAATGGCATTTGTGGTGAAGAATTTTTTCAATGCCTCAGGCTTGGTAATATCCAATTCATCAACATCTGTAAAAAACCAGTTGTGGGCTTGCTCAATAGTGGAAATTTTACGCAGCTCAGTACCCAATTGCCCCCGGCTTCCGGTAACCAAAATATTCATAACTATTTATTATACAATTGTTTTAAAATAATCTATTGTTCGGCCTAAGCCTTCCTCAAGATTAATTTTAGGTTCCCAGTCCAACTCCTTTTTTGCCAGCGAAATATCTGGTTTTCTTTGCATTGGGTCATCGGCGGGGAGTGGCTGAAAAATTAGTTTTGAGTTTGATTTCGTCAGCTTAATGACTTTTTCGGCCAATTCGAGCATGGTGAATTCGCCAGGATTGCCAAGGTTGACAGGCCCGGTAAAATCCTCCCTCGATCCCATCATCCTGAGCATACCCTCAACAAGGTCATCAACATACTGAAAACTACGTGTTTGCATTCCGTTACCATAAATAGTAATATCCTTTCCATGCAAAGCCTGTACAATGAAATTGGAAACTACCCGGCCATCATTGGGGTGCATGCGTGGGCCATAGGTGTTGAAAATGCGTATGATCTTAATGCGTACATTGTTCTGTTGGTGGTAATTAACGAACAAGGTCTCGGCACAACGCTTGCCTTCGTCATAACAGGCCCGAGGACCGATTGGATTCACATGGCCCCAATAGCTTTCTTTTTGTGGATGTTGTTCTGGGTCGCCATATACTTCGCTTGTAGATGCCTGTAACACCTTGGCTTTTATGCGTTTTGCAAGCCCAAGCATATTGATGGCACCCATAACAGATGTCTTTACAGTTTTGATGGGATTGTATTGATAGTGCACAGGCGAAGCAGGACAAGCCAGGTTATATATTTCGTCAACTTCAACAAAATAGGGGGTAGTTACATCATGCCTTACCAGCTCAAAATAGGGATTCCCAATTAAATGCGTAACATTCTTTTTTTGCCCTGTGAAATAGTTATCGAGGCAAATTACGTCATTTCCTTCCGAAAGCAATCGCTCGCACAAGTGGGAGCCTAAAAAACCTGCGCCACCGGTAACTAATATTCTTTTCATACAATTGTTTTTTTTAAAAGCAATGTGGTTGTTCCAAACCATTGAAACAACCACATTATCAATTTTCTAATTCTATAATTTTGTTCTTACACCTATGCAGAAATAGTCAAATCCTTCTTCGGTCATTTCTTTTGGGTCATAAATATTCCGACCGTCAAAAATAGCAGGCTTTTTGAGTAGTTTTTTAATTACCCTGTAGTTTGGAAACTTAAATTCTGACCATTCCGTTATAATCAGCAAAGCATCAGCATCAACAAGTGCATCATATTGATCCTTAGCGAATTCAATTTTATCATTGAAAATTCTTTCGGCTTCTTCCATAGCAACCGGATCATAAGCTTGCACCTTGGCACCGGCTTCGAGCAGTTTGGCGATTACAACACGGGCGGGAGCTTCGCGCATATCGTCTGTATTTGGTTTGAAAGATAAGCCCCAGACAGCGATTGTTTTGTTTTTAAGGTCGTTGTTGTAGTATTTATTCAATTTGCTAAACAACACAGATTTTTGATCCTCATTGACATCTTCTACAGCCCTCAAAACCCGTAAGTCGTAATTGTAGGATTTGGCCGTTTTGATAAGTGCTTTTACATCTTTGGGGAAACATGAACCACCATAACCCGTACCGGGATAAATGAAATATTTTCCGATGCGCCTGTCAGAACCTATGCCTTTGCGGACCATATTTACGTCAGCACCAACAATTTCGCAAAGGTTGGCGATGTCGTTCATAAAACTTATCTTAGTGGCAAGCATTGAATTGGCAGCGTATTTCGTCATTTCCGCTGATACAATATCCATAAAAATAACAGGATGGCCATTCATGGTGAAGGGTTTGTAAAGCCTTGTCATTAGCTCTTCAGCTTTTTTGCTGTCGAGGCCTACAACAATACGGTCAGGTTTTAGGAAATCGTCCACTGCAGCACCTTCTTTCAGAAATTCAGGATTTGAAGCAACATCAAAAGGTATTTTTACGCCCCTTTTGTCGAGCTCTTCCTGCATTGCCTTCCTCACCTTTTCGGCTGTACCAACAGGAACTGTGCTTTTGGTAACCATCAGGATATATTCCTCCATGTTTCGTCCCACCTCACGGGCAACATCCAAAACATATTTTAAATCCGCACTGCCGTCTTCATCAGGGGGTGTTCCCACGGCACTAAACACAACTTTGCAGCCTTTGAGGGTCGAAGGCAAATCGGTGGTAAAGAAAAGTCTTTTCTTTTCAACATTACGGGCCACCATTTCTTCCAGTCCGGGTTCATAAATCGGAATGATACCATTATTGAGGTTATCAACCTTTTTTTTATCGATATCAACGCAGTGAACATCGATGCCTACTTCGGCAAAACAAGTACCGGTAACGAGTCCTACATAACCAGTTCCTACAATTGTAATTTTCATAAGATTTAGTTTTCTGATGTTAGTTTTTATTTTCAGGCAGCAATTTACACCAAATAAATTTGTTGAATATTAGAAATGACAAAAAAATATTAATATTAATGATAATAATTTTTAATTACCTGAACTATAATATTTTATATTTTATACAAAACAGCTATTCCAAACGATTCCTTAAACTGCACCTTGGGGCTCTCGCTAATAACTACTTCCTGCCCATCAATGTCGCCATAATTCGGGAATTTTGTGTTGTGGTCATATTTGAGGTGTAGAAACAGGACTGTTTGGAAATACTTATTGATGTTGAAGTTAACCGTAGTTTCCCAGTCAACATCAATGTTCCAACGGTTTGAAGGGATTTGATCAAGGTAATTGTTGTACAAGATTAAGGTGGATGCCAGCTCAACATTGGAAGTCAATTCTTTTGAAAAGTTTGCCAACAAATTGATGCCAAATTCAGCCAGGGTGTTTTCACCGTGTTCAATGACCAATCCCAAAGTATCCAAGACTGCCTTTTTCACACCAAAAGCACCTTTATCGGCTAAATCCTGGTTTTGTACAATTGTTAATTTGCCAGATGCAGGACTAATAAAGAAACTGGCGAATTCAAAAGGTTCATATCTAAATCCCACCGAGGCAGTGAGGTATCCAGGTGCTAAAAAGCTGGAAATCAAAGTTGAGTCGTTTGGGTATTTGTAGCCATTGGCAAATTGCGACCTAAAGGTAAACATGGTGGTATAAAGCCATTTCTCCCAAGCTTTGTGCGAAAGGGAAACATTGTAGATCATACGATCATCCGTTTTTTCTATTCTTTTATCAGAAAAACCCACCAAACCAAAGTCTGCTTTGTGCTCAAACTGAAATGAAAGTCCTTGCTTCTTGTAGTTTAGCTTGTAATTCAACATACTTTTTACAGATAGGGAGCTTTCTCCTCCCGATGACCAATTTTTTAAACTGAGTTGGTTCATCATAAACTGAGTGCGCAAGTTTTGTGTCCAGTAATTAATGCTATCATTTTTTGGCTGATCAGGTTCAACCGCTGTATTGGCAATGATTGGAAACGAAAAAACTGATAAAAGCAAGAATAACGAAATCAAATATCTCATATCGTGTAGGTTAATTTACAATTTTAAGAGTTTTCAAAGATGAAGTAATCCCAAAAATGGCTATTTAATCAAATGTTACAAAATTAACGATTGAAGTGGTAGATATTGTGTCTTTAATTGAAAAAATATAGAAAACCTATTGAGATTATCACCATAAAAATAATGGGTATAAAATGGTCCTCCCTTTTCAATCCGAAAACCCGATTAATGAACTATAACAAACCATTCTTTAAATAATGGACGCTTTAACATACACAAATGTAACTGTCCTGCGCCCGGGAACTGAAATCGTCAACAAATTTCATTATTTCGTTTTGACTAATGAATCAATGCTACATTACAGGAGTTGGGATCAATACAACATGCCAGTTACTTCGATTGGTACCTTTTAAAACCATTCTTCGAGAAGATTCTTCTTTTACACCATTCTCTTGAAGTGTTACGCATGTGTACAAGAATATCACAGGTTACATATGTATCGTTTAATTTTATAAATAACATAAAAAGAGTGCTTTAAAGATGTGATTACATCTGTAACTATAAATTGGTCGTCTAATAAACATGTTAGCAGAAGCAAAATCTTCAACTATATCTAAATATTTTACTTTAAAGCTTCATTACCTGTATATTATAGCATATTATATCAAGTATATGTTTAATTTAAATAGCAGATTATGCGTTTTTAAACATGTTTAAAGAATATTTCTTATATATCATATAAACAGTAATATAGAGATATACATTAGAAGTAAAACTATAAGTATGTAAGGGTTTTGCTTAAAGTTACACATGTGAACAATATAAAGTTAACAGTGTAACCAAATGTTTGTTAACTTTGTAAAGTAATTTAAAAGATTATGAAGGATAGAATAGCACACATTTTAAAAACCAAAAACTTGACAGCCACAAAATTTGCGGATGATTTGGATGTACAGCGTTCGGGTATTTCCCATATACTGTCGGGACGAAACAACCCCAGCCTTGATTTTGTGGTAAAAATAAAAGAGACATATCCTGAATTTAGTTTGGATTGGTTGCTTATGGGGAAAGGTCCGGTAACCCTTTCACCTCCTGATGAACGCAGAGATAAACCCAAGGATTATTTACTTTTTGAACAAAGAGATGAAAGTAACCCGGAATTACCTCAAAATATGGTTGCAAAACCTGAATTTGATGATTTTGATGGTAAAAAACAGGGAAATAATGAAGGCAGCAATTTGAATACTGCTATTGAATCAGGGAAAGGTCAGGCAGGACCACAAACAAAAATCCCTCCTGAACCTAAAGCCCAAGGGGGATTTGATGTTGCTAAGCACCCTAAAATCAGCCGGATTATCGTGTTTTACGAGGATAAAACATTTGATTCCTATAATCCGGTGGAATAATTAAGACCTTTCTAATTGGCTGAAAAAGAAATCAGCTTCAATTTTTGCATTTTCGTCACTATCTGACCCATGTACAGCATTGGCTTCTATTGATTTACCAAATTTTTTGCGGATAGTTCCTTCGGCTGCATCTGCTGGATTGGTGGCACCTATAAATTGTCTGTAAGCCTCAACAGCATTTTCCTTTTCAAGTATGGCAGCCACTACAGGGCCGGCACTCATAGAAGTTACCAAACTGCTAAAGAATGGGCGTTCGCTGTGAACGGCATAAAAAGATTCAGCCTGTTTTTTACTTAACTGAACCTTCTTCATGGCCCTAATTTCAAAACCGCCTTGACCGATCATGGCTAAGATATCTCCTGTGTGCCCATCTGCTACTGATCCGGGCTTGATCATTGTAAATGTAATTGTTGTTGTCATTGATGATTATTTTGGCGGCAAAAGTAGCCAATTTTTACAAAGCCGCCAATGAAGTAGCAAATTACTTGTTTTATTTGGACTAAATAGGGTCAAATTGTAATCAAATAAAGGACTTGGTTTACATTTTATTCCATTTACGCGTAGAGGTACTGATTAACAGATTGGTTTTACGGTTGCTTGGGAATTGATTACTTTTGCAAGTATAAAATCTACAATATTTACTGCATGAAAGACAAATCACTTGTAAAGCAATTCGATGATATACTGGCCAATGGGGGACCTTTTCTGATTACGGCACACTCCAATCCGGATGGGGATGCCATAGGGTCTTCCCTGGCATTGATGCATTATATGCGGCAAAAAGGATCGGAAGTGTATGTGGTTGTCCCCAATATGTACCCTGAATTTCTGTCGTGGTGCCCTGGTGCAGATGAAATAATCATCTTTGACCGGCAGGCTGCACTTGCCAAAGAGAAAATAGCAGGGGCCAAGCTTATATTTTGTCTTGATTACAATGCCATTAACCGTTCAGGCGTTCTGCAGGAAGATTTGCAAAAGACGAATGTGCCCCGTGCCTTGATTGACCATCATCCCGCACCTGAAACTGAACAGTTCAATTACTTCTATTTTGATACCAACAAATCATCAACAGCTGAACTGATTTTTAATTTAATCAATGATTTGGGGGATAAACAACTTATAAACAAAGAAATAGCTGAAAGTGTTTTTGTTGGTATTATGACTGATACCGGCTCTTTCAGCCATGCCATCAATGATGCGAATACCTTCAGGACAGTTGCTGAATTGATAGATGTTGGCATAGATGCAGAATGGATCCACCGACAGGTTTACGATACTTTCAGTGAAAATCGCTTGCGCTTGCTTGGCCATGCCATTACGAACAGGATGATTGTTTTGGAAGAGTACAATACGGCTATCATTCATTTGAGTAAGGAAGATATTACTGAATATCGATTTCAAATAGGTGATACAGAGGGCATTGTTAACTATCCTTTGTCGATGAAAAAAATCAATTTATCTGTTTTGGTTACCGAAAAGAAAGATCTTGTGCGCCTGTCTTTCAGATCGAAAGGTGATTTTTCGGTAAACGACCTGGCACGTAAACATTTTGATGGCGGCGGGCACAACAATGCAGCTGGCGGCAACAGCAACCAAAGTCTGAAAGAAACCATCACACGTTTATTAGGGGTTTTGCCTGAATTTAAAGAAACCTTGAATTACTAATATGCGTTTAGTAGCTATTTTCTTGATAATGTGCACCTTTTTTGCTTGTGATAATGGAAAACCGCCCACAGAGCCCAAGGCATTTGATACAAAAAAGGCAAAGGAATCCCTTGAAATAGCCAACAGGGTGCTGGTCAATAAAGAGGAGGAAAATATTAATGATTTTGTGCGCCGTTACCGATGGGATATGGAAAAAACAGGCTCCGGCTTGCGATACATGTTGTATAAGGAAGGAAACGGACAAAAGGTGGTTGCAGGAAAAAGAATTAGCCTGGCCTACGAAATACATTTTTTAACAGGTGATTTGGTCTATAGTTCAGATGAAGACGGCCAGTTAACTTTCATTGTTGGTCGGGGAGGTGTTCCAACTGGCCTTGAAGAAGGAATTTTATTGCTTCATCAGGGCGATAGGGCAAAATTTATTTTACCTTCGCACCTCGCTTTTGGGTTGCTGGGTGATGATCAGCGTATCCCTCCGCGGACTGTCCTGGTGTATGATGTTGAAGTTCTTGATTTACAATAAAATAAATAGAAGTATGTTACAACGACAAGTGATTTTTAGTTTGATAATCGGAATGCTTTTTCTTGGCATTTCCTGCAACAACAACAATGGGGTTAAGCAAACGCCCGATGGTTTGAAGTATCAATTCCACACAGATATTAGCGAAGGCGAACAACCAGCAGTAAATGATGTCCTTACTGCATCAATGGTTTATTCAATCAATGATTCGGTATTGTTCGACAGTCGACAAATGCCGCGCCCCATGCAATTTCCTCTAATGGAGCCTGCTTTCAAAGGTGATTTCTTTGAGGGAATAGCTATGATGCGCAAAGGGGATTCGGCCAGCTTTTGGTCGCCTGCTGACTCCGTTATGCTCAAAGTTTTTAATACAGGCATGATCCCACCGTTTGTTAAACCTGGTGATGTTATTCGATTTGATTTGAAACTAATCGATTTTGCTTCACAAGAAGAATTCATGGCCAAACGGACCCAGGAGATGGAGGCACAACGTATTGATTCACAAAACGATCTTATGTCATTTATTGAATCCGAAGGAATTTCTGTAGTGCCAACCGAAAGTGGTTTGTATTATGTTGAAGTTGAAGCAGGTAAAGGCAAACAACCAACACCCGGACAAAGGGTAGAGGTGCATTATACCGGTAGTTTGTTAGACGGTACAAAATTCGACTCTTCATTGGACAGGGGGCAGCCATTTGTGTTTACCCTGGGTGTCGGCCAAGTAATTCCCGGTTGGGACGAAGGCATTGCACTCATGCGTGTAGGCGGTAAAGCCAAGCTGATCATTCCATCACAACTAGGTTATGGTGAGCGTGATATGGGAAGTATCCCCCCACATTCCCCGCTTGTTTTTGATGTGGAATTGTTATCAATTGAAGAATAAGGATGCCGAATTTTAAGAATATTTTACTTGCACTGTTTTCTGTGTCTTTTTTTGTGACCATTTCATGCAGTAAACAGAAATATGCTGGTTTTGAACAGATTGATGGTGTTTATGTTAAATATCATCAAAAATCTGAACTTGATAAAAAACCCATTTTGAGCGAGTTCGTAACTGTTGAAATGGTTTACCGCCTGCCGGATACGGTTCTTTTTAACAGCATGGATGAAGGCGAGGAAGCACTTGTTTTCCCCATGATTGAACCCACCTTTCAAGGGGATTTGTATGCAGGGCTTGGTTTTCTTCATATTGGCGACTCTGTTACATTTGTTTTTCCAGCAGATTCATTTTTTATGGTAACTGCCGGTTATCCGGAACTGCCTGATTTTGTCGAGCCGGGAAGC
The DNA here is from genome assembly GCA_018400955.1 of Bacteroidales bacterium. Lineage (GTDB taxonomy): Bacteria > Bacteroidota > Bacteroidia > Bacteroidales > F082 > CALAZZ01. The sequence continues at coordinate 68,102 of JAGYLH010000002.1, read as the reverse complement.
GATATGTTTTTTGATGTCAAACTGATAAATATTCAGACTTCGGAAGAAATAGCTACGGAACAACGAATGTTGTATAATGAATTGCGGGCCCAAGAGAGAAGTGAGATTGAGGTTTATCTGGCTGCTAATAGTATTACTGTCGAACCAAAGACATCCGGAATGTATGTTGTTGAAGAAAAGCGAGGTACAGGTCGATTACCCAAAAAAGGTGAAATGTTGCGATTGCATTTTACCATTGAAAAGCTGGATGGTTCCCAATTGTTTACCAGCTATGGTATGGATCCAATTGATGTGGAATACGGAAGCGAATTTGAAACAAAAGGATTCAGCGAAGGGATAGGATATTTGCGCAAAGCTGGGAAAACCAAACTTATAGTTCCCTCGCAGTTGGCCTATGATAGCGTAGGTGTGCCACAGGTTTTACCGCCTTTTACAACACTGGTTTATCAACTTGAACTCATGGATATTTTATCACTTGAACAAGTTGAAAAAGAACGTCTTGAAAAAGTAAAAGCTGAAGAAGCGGCAGCAGAACAAGCACGGATGAATGAGCCTATGTTGATTGAGCATTATATTAATGACCAAAAAATTGATGTTGAGCCATTGGCATCGGGGCTTTATTATATTGAGCAAGAGGCAGGTGACGGAGTAACTCCCACAGAAGGCAGTACTGTTGAAGTGCATTACACCCTATACAATATATTTGGTATTCCTTTGCAATCATCTAAGGAAATGGGGCAAACTTTTGAGTTTCAAGTAGGTGTTGGACAAGTAATTCGCGGCTGGGAAGAAGGCATTATGTTGATGCATGCGGGAGGTAAAGCCCGGTTGATCATACCCAGCAATTTGGCCTATGGGGCCAGCAAACGTGGCAATGATATCACACCCTATTCGCCACTTGTTTTTGACATTGAGTTGGTTACGGTAAAATAAGAGGTAAGGTTTATTGAAATAGAATGTCGGATCAGGCAGTTTCAGGGAAGAAAACACTGACTTTTTGCTGTAGTTCTAAGGGTTTGTATGGTTTTGCTAAAAATTCATCCATACCAGCTTCGATACAGTTTTTCTTATCGTGTTCCATTACGAAGGCCGTAATGGCGATAATGGGAATACGTTTTCCATCTCCATATTGCTGTTCATGTTTTCGGATAGCTTTGGTAGCCTCAATGCCATTCATTTCGGGCATTTGAATATCCATTAGAATAAGATCGTAAGATTTACTAAGGTATTTATCAAGGCCAATGCGGCCATTTTCAGCCACATCCACCTCATGGCCGAGTTTTCTTACTACGGCCATGGCGAACTTCTGGTTGAGTTCGTTGTCTTCAACTAAAAGTACTTTTAACATTTTATTTGTTCTTCGTGTGTCGGAATTTCTGGGTTTATAACAATGTCACAAGAATAATGCCGGGCATTTAATTGTTTGATTTAGTTTAAGTTAAACACATAAACATATTACATTTTATTCATGTTTTGTAAAATTTTGTACCTATCTAATATAATTTTGCATCGTTTCCTGCTAAGAATCTATCTTACAAAAGTAAGTAAATGGTATATATGTGTTTAGATAATTAAGTAATTTTAAGCCAATTGAATTTAATAGTTTGTATAAGAAGTTCTTTATCAATGGGTTTAGGGATATAATCATTAAATCCGGCTTCAAGTAAACGATCTTTATCACCTGACATGGCATAGGCAGTTACAGCAATAAAAATGCTGTTTTCATAAAACGGATACCTGTGCTTAATGGCTTGCATCAGTTTAATGCCATCCCACGGAGCAGGCAAATTTATGTCGAGCAGAAACACATCCATACGGACATTCTGATCTGTTTGACTCTGCAATAAATTCAGTGTAGATTCCCCATCCATTGCAATATGGATTATTCCATAAGGTTTAACCATTTTCTTTACCAATAACATATTGGCCCTGTCATCTTCCACTACAAGTATATTCAGGTCACTAAGCACTACATCCTTGATCTGGGACTCAATTATTATATTTTTAGAAGGGACACTTTCCATATCCTGGCTTGCTTTAGGAATTTCAAGGAAAACAGTCGTCCCAATTGCCTTCTGCGACTCAATGCGGAGTATTCCACCCATAAGTTCCATCATCCTGTAAGCCAATGGGATTCCTAAACCTGCACCCTGATATAGCCGGGAGTAGCCGAGACTTTCCTGTCTGAATGCTTCATATATGTGGGGAAGATATGACTCATCAATACCTAAACCGGTATCTTTGATACATATTATCATCTTCCCTTTGGCATTGTCATCAACAAGATCGAGCCTGATAAATCCTTTTTCTGTGTATTTAATGGCATTATCAAGCACTTCGCAAATTACGCGCGTCAGTGTATCGCGATCGGTAGATACCAATAGGTCATGATTGAAATTATTGACCAATCTGAGGCCTTTTTCATTGGCCTTGAAAGTGTACAATTCAATTGCTTCTCGTATCAAGATGTTGATGTTGTGAGGCAATATCTTCATTTCAAGGTCATTGGCCTCAATGCGGCTGATATCGATGATGTTGTTTAAAAGGTGCAGCAAGCGCTCACCACTTTGCTGGATGGAACTGGCGTATTCAAAAAGCTCAGGGTTATCAATCAACGCAAGTTCGACCTCTAATAGGTTCGAAAAGCCAAGGATACCGTTCAGGGGTGTCCTGATTTCATGGCTTATATTGGCAAGAAAGGCGTTTTTCAGGTAGTTTGCATCCTCTGCCTTCTGTAATGCTATTTTGAGTTCAACGTCCACTTTTTTCCTTTCGTTGAGCTCTTCTTCCATCACCTGAATACGCTCAGAAATCCTTTCTTCTATATGGTTTTCGGCAGCATCTATCAGAAGGTTAATTTTCTTTTTGCTCGTGCTATGTTCAGCTTTTATTTTTCGATTTTGCTTTCGTAATCGAGAAATGCGATATAGTAAAAAAACAATAGTCGAAAAGAGAATAACCAAAAGGATAATGTTGATTATTAAGTCTTTGGATTTAGCTTTGTCAATTCCAGTTTGCTGAAGTTTGTGTTTTTCAGCTATCTCCTGCAACGCGAGGGTTCGCCATTCATCTATTAGGACATGGATGGTTTGACGGTTGTAAAGGGATTCGTTCAAATAGTAAAATGACTTTTCCTGAGCTGTTTGCTTATAATAATGACTCAATAAATCCTTTATCCAGACAGAATAGCTCAGGTTTGCTTTCTCTGCTGCTAAATCCAATGCTGTTAAAAGGTATTTCTCTTCATTGTTTTGCTTGTAAATACTTTCTGGTGGAAAATTACCAATGAATCCCAAAGCCTTGATTAAAAAATCCTTGTCAGCGGTTTGAATGATCTTTAAGTGTATATTTTCAGCTTTTTCAATTTCCCCCACCATGAACATGTAATTCAGCTTTTCCAGATAAAACAGTGCATTTAAAGCGGCATTTTCCTCAATAGCTTCCTTTAGGGTAAGTGCTGCCTCCAGGTAAATTCCAGCCCGGGCACTATCCTGCATCCTGATGTACAAAGCAGAAAGCCTTGTAAGCGAAAAGGCCACATGCTCATTGTCAAATGCTGTCTCACTCAGCCTTATCATGACCTTTAAATGCTCAACAGCAGAGGCTGTATTATAAAGGTGTTCAAAGGTCAAGGCATTGATGTTGTGGGCACTGAATAATATTTCTGGGTTATTGGCCTTTTTTGCCCATACCAGTCCTTCGGAGGCAAAAATATTGGCAAGGGTATAAAGTCCCAATTCCAAAAATCGCTTTGACAATTTATTGTATTCCAAGGCCATTTCAAGTGTCTGCACCGGAGTGGCATTTTCTGGTGTGAGGCTGCCGATGTCAATCAAATTGAAAACACCTCCTGTATTATTTTTAATATCCGAATTGAAGTGGGGGTAGGGCTGCGTTTCAAAATAATACTTAAATGATTGATTATCTGTTGTATTTGGTTTGACTTGCAATGGCGCACCAACAAAAATAAATAGGGTTAGGATGCTTAAAAAATGAATTTTAATTATTCTGGAATAGCCCGAAAGCCATCTACAATGGGGGTAAAAGGCCATGTTAAGTTTGTTTTTCACCGACAAATATAACTTCATTTAGATTAATTGCCAATCGTTCAGCCGGAATATTTTCATTAAATAGTGAATTCGGGTCTATAATGTGGACTAAAAAGCCGGCATTTTCTATACGTTGAGGGTAGTCATTTCCATAAAGTCGCACGTGGTCAAACTGTCCGAATAATTCTTCCCTTTTGGCCTCATCAGTAACTGAAGGGTCTTCCACTGTTGTTTTAAGCAAGGGCGACCAGGGTACCTGAAGGATAGCTTTTCCACCGGAAGCCAAAACCCTGTATAGTTCCCGCATGGCTTTATCATCCTCATCAATGTGTTCCAGCACATGATTGCAAAGGATGAGGTCGAACGATTCATTGTCATATGGAATAGCTTTGATATCAAATAGTTTTACATTTTTGCTATAATAAAAACCCTCATGGTATTTTACACCTGCTACATAATTATCCGGGGCAAGCTTTTGCAAAAAAGGAGCCAATGCTGGTTCGGGGGCAATATGCAGTATTCTGCTCTTTTTATTTATATCAACACATTGATTTATATAGACATACAATAAGCGGTCGCGGTCAGTTGAATTGCAGCCGGGACAAATAACGGATTTGCGACGGCCAGCGCCAATAATTTGCATCTTTTTAATAACCGGCAGGTCGAAACCACCATCAAACATTTTGCGGTAGCTGTGGTTGCAAAGGGGGCAATGGTAAGCATTTCCCCTGTTAGTCAGACCACGCAGATATAAACGCCATCGACGCAGATAATAGCCGAAACGCCTGGGGATTATTTTTTTTAGGCCAGTCATTGACATTGGGTTTAAAATTAATGATTAGTAAAGAACAACTTTTTTTGTAATTGATTGTTCATCAGTAATAATCGTACACAAATAAACCCCTTTTGAGAAATATGCAATATCAAGTTGCAAATGCGACTTACCGGAGGGTATTTGTTGTTTTGGAAATTGGTAAACTATTCCGCCATCAATTTTTACCAATTTGATGTGGATTTGCATATCTTCACAGGCATTCACCTGAAGCAGAAGTAGTTCGGAAACAGGGTTTGCTTGAATTCTGATATCTAATTTCCCTTTAACAGCAACATTTTCGTTCAAGCTTGCATAGGGGTCCTGGCTCTCGAAAGCACCAATATCAAAAGCACCGTTGTGCGGCCTGGGACGCATCAGGATATCAAAATTTGGTTGGTAGCTGCCTGCATCCATTGCAGCATTTACAGCAGGCGAATTGGGCTGTAAATCAAAGTTATGCATAGCATCAATAAACTTGGGTATATTAAGGTTATCAGAAAATAAATTATTCGACAGGGTAAACTGAGATGCCGACAATTCATGGTTAAAGAAGGCTTGTTGGCCACTTTGCCCAAAATTGCCCGGATCCACAATGATATTGTTCACAATAAGATTTTCAGAAGAATTTGAATTTAAGAATCTTATGCCGGTGCTTTTCGGGCTTACGATGGTGTTGTAAAGCATCTTAATGTTTACAGGGCTGCCATCGGGTGCATTTCCCACAAAAATGCCATGCTTGGATTGTGTCGGGTCGGTGGGCTGAAAACTCCGGCCGGCGTTAACAATTAAATTGTTATACATCTGCATTTCCCCACTTCCGAATACGTCTATTCCATCACCTTTTCCATTGGCAATATGGTTATTGTAACAATTGCACGTAGAACCACCTCCAATGAGTATGCCCGACATTTGAAAGTGCGTCTCTCGCCATGAATCATAAAGAATTGTATTGTTATAAACCTGGCAATCAATCGGGGAGGAGCTTACCTGAATGCCATCCCAACCGGTATGTTCCACCAGGTTGTCATGAATATGAACACCTGTCAAAATGTGAGGCAACACCGTTGTATCGCAATCCGGAAGGTATTGACCGGTATATTTTGAGCTTCCAATATAAAGGCCCTCATCCTGAATGTCGTGCAACCAACAGTGATGGATACGGAGATTGGTAAATGTAAAATTATCACGGGTTGCCTGAAAACTACAGTCAGGGTCGGTTTTGGCATAAATTCCCCCCAGGGCTGTATTCGATATGCGTAAATGGTCCAGTTCAAAATCAGTACTCAAATCGTCAATACTTAGGCCTGCGCCATTGTCCACGCGTCGGATATAAATACCATATTCAATTACGCTATTGCCTGTTCCGGTAAACCGGATATGACTGCAATTACTGAATTTAACACCGTAAAAATGATCGGTGTCGATAACCACCTGTCCGATGTTGTTGACTATTGTTATAGGCTGTTCTTCAGTTCCATGCAGGTTGTTAAATAGTAAAAACGACCGCAATCCCGGATAAAGGCAAATAACATCGCCAGGCGAAAATTGCTGGCCATCAACCACGTTTTGGTTGGTTTCAACAAAATAGGTGCAATTGTATTGACCCAACAACAGGTATTGGGAAAAAAGTATGGGCATCAGCAGCCCTATTTTTACCCGGTTCCACATTATTTTGTTCCTCTTTTTGCGCGCTCCCAGTTTACTGTTTGACTGCCTTTAAAATACCTTTTAATACCAAGAAAAACAGCCAGGTTCATAATGAAAAAATAGTAGGGGATAAACAGAAGTTTAATTTTTATCGCTTTGTTTTCCAAATACCAACCCAGCAAGGCCATTGTGTAGAAGATGATTTGTGCGAAGAACAAAAGTACGTAAAGATTGTTGAAGTTGGTAATACCATAATCCACAGCTATCCAAAGATTTAAAAGTAAAATTAACGGAAGCGAAAACGGAGCGAGTGTCCAGCGCAATACCCGGTGCGAAATGTATTGAAAGCTCAACATGCCATGTTTAAAAACATTGAGCAAGGGGCTGAGCCTGATGATGGACTGTATGCCACCAGCAGCGATACGAACCTTGCGTTTGAGTTCTTCCTTCACGTTGGCAGACGAAGTTTCAATGGCATAAGCTTCCGGATCGTATTGGATGGTAAAACCCTGCATAGCAATGCGCAACGAAATGATAAAATCGTCAAGCAAAGTATCTTTTTCCACTTCTTGGAACAATTCGGTGCGAACGGCGAATAGTTCACCGGCAGCGCCAACAACGGAATACAGCTCAGCATCCCATTTTTTCAGTGTGGATTCGTATTTCCAATAGATACCTTCTGTACCGGCTGCGTTGTCCTTTTCCTTGTTATAGATACGTTTCTCGCCTGATACACAGCCTACTTTTGGATCTTTAAATAAGTTTACGATGCGTTGAACCGATTCTTTTCCCAATACGGTATTACCATCCGAAAAGACAACAATAGGTGTTTTAACAAACTGCATGCCCCTGTTCATGGCACCAATCTTCCCCCCCCTTTTGTTTTCATGATATACTTCAACGCCTTGATCTTTATACTTCTGTAGCACTTCAGGTGTGCCATCATCAGACCCATCTGTTACCCAAACCTGCCTTATCTTATGTTTGGGGTAATCAATCTCGAAACCATTCTGTACTTTGGCATCGGCATAATCTTTTTCGTTGAAGGCGGCAACAAACAGCGTTACTTCCGGCTCGTAAATGATATCAAGGGTGCTTTTTTCTTTTGCAGTAAAAAGCCGTTTTATAAGAACCATAATAAAAAGTAGCATTCCGTAACCAATATAGGCATAGAAGACGATAAAAACTAAAAACCAAAAAAGGATTTCCATAGCAAGCATAGCTACCTTAATTTATGTTATTCGAAACTTTACGGGTTGCAATATTCAGGTCGTCAATGATGTCAAACTCAAATTCGGCAATACTGTTAAGTATTTCCTTAATATTATGCTCGCCAGAATGCACGCTTTCAAGGGTAATCATTAAATTCGGGTATTTCCGAATGAATTTTTTTGCGCCGCGGAGCACATTTACTTCCATGCCTTCAACATCAATTTTCATGAGTATCCGTTTATCCTCCGAAATATTTAGTTTTTCTATCAAGTCATCCAACCTGACAAGTTCAACCTCTGTAATTTTGCCACGTTTGTCAATCTCAGGGTCTTCGGCGGGGATGCTGCTTAGGTGAGTTGCACCTGTATTGAGGGGGTCAAATATAAATTCGGCTTTCCTTGGTTGATCATTGAGGCCCACATTAAAGATGCTAACTTTTTTTTCAAGATTATTAAGCATTAAATTAATATACAATGCTTTATAATTTTCATAGGCAGGTTCGAAGGCAAAACACTTCAGGCCATTTTTGGCATGAAGAATAGAATAAGCACCTATATTGGCTCCAATATCGATAAAAACATCATGCTTTTTGCCTTGTTCCAGCATAAAACGTTTTACATTCCATTCGTAGGCATAATTACCAAACTGAAAATCGATGGATCCCTTGCGGTGCAAAAAATAGCCAAGTTTACCCCTAAAGATTCGCGTATCAATGATAGATTTTTTGGTCACCAGGTAAAACATTGAAGCCAGCACCAGCCTTACCTGCCCATATTGAAGAAAATCCTTGAAATATCTGGCAAATGTTCTTATTTTTTGCATTTTGTTTTTTTATTATATTAAGTGAATTTAGATTGCTTGCAAAGGCTTTTCCCAAGTTTTTGATTCAGGATTATATTGCCTTAAAATGCGTGCCGGATTTCCGCCGGCTACTGAGTAGGGTGGAACGCTTTTGGTGACAATGCTGCCAGCAGCTATAACGCAATGTTTGCCAATGGTTACTCCGGCAGTAATTACAGCATTAGCACCAATCCAGACATCGTCTTCAATTATTATTTGTTTGGTCTCCACCTCTTGTTGGCTTGGCGGCACATCAATATCTATATAACCATGGTTCAAGCCTGAAACAACAATATTTTGTGCAAACATGATGTCGTTGCCAACTTTTACAGGGCCAATAAGCACACACCCTAATCCAATGCGGGTCCTGTCGCCAATCACAACATCGCCTACACCATTATTGACTGTTGCAAAATCTTCAATCGTTGAATCGCGACCAATTTCAAAATAGTTGAAAGGCAAAACATCCATGCGTGTTCGCCGGCGGATACATGAGCCTTTGCCGTGCTTATGTTTCAATGGGTTTAAAAAAAGCTTAACCCACAAGCGAGGGCGGGCCTGATTCCTTGGCATCAAAGCCCACAATGCCATTTTTTTTAAACGTGGGTTTGCTTTTATCTTATCAACTAGTCCCATATCATATTGCTTTTGGTTGGGTCATTAAAAGGAGCATTTTATCATAAATCTCCTTCACGTTATTTTCCCATGTATGACTTTTGGCAAATACCTCCCTTTCCTTTTCCATCTCGGAGGTGTTCTCCAAAAGGGCTTTTTCCACCAATGCTAAATAGTCTTCTTTGGTATCGGCAAGATAGGTATGATCGGCGAATACCTCCATGGCTTTTGTACGTGTGGCTACTGTTGGCTTGCCCATTGCCAGATATTCATCAATTTTACGTGGATAATTACCTATTGTTACTTCGTTGAGCTTTTGCGGATTGAGTGCCACATCGAATGGGTTCAAATAATCAGGTAATTCTTCCATCTTTTTACTGCCAAGGAAATATACATTTTCAATTTGGTGCAACTCACTGGTTTTAAAAGCTTCATCCTCGGGGCCTACCAATACAATACTCCAATCAGGCCTTTGCTTGGCTAAATAAATAAGCACTTCAATATCAAGCCGTAGCGAAAATAAAGCCCCAATATAACCGATGATAGGCCGTTTAATTTTCGCGATGTCATCGGGTACGTTTTTGATAAGCTTAGTATCAAACAGGCTTACATCACAACCCTGACCTACGTAATAGGAGTGGGGATTGAATTGGCGTGCATGATCGGCAAGGTAGGTTGAATTGCCAACCACAAGGTCAGCCTTTGCCATTAATTCCGCTTCGATTCGGATGCCTTGTTTTTTCCAGAAATCAACAGCGATAAGATTATCGCGGGTATAATACACATACAGTTCTGGGTTGAGCAATTCCTTCAAATATAAACTACGGAACATATCCGAATCATTAAAAATAAAGTAATTACTAAAGCCCAGCTTGTTAATTGCCTTTTTAATTTCCCTTGCAAACCGCTTGTTATTGATCCTGTTGAAGAAATCGAAAAGTCCATTGAAAGGTATTTGACTGATGGATTCGAGCATGGTACGTGGATTTAAATTCCACATATTCTCGGAAATTTGCACCAGATCAGGTTCTTTTCCCTTAAGGATCCTCAGACGTTTTTGAATCAAAGGATCATTTTTTTCGCGTAAGCGGGTAAGCCTGTCAAGCGGGTAATTAACATACAGCACCCTGTTGTGCCGTGCTATTTCATGAGCGATATTGATACAATTGCTTCCGATACGGCTATCCAGGGCTTGTAAACCAACAATGATGAAATCTCTGTTTGTAATCATGTGCAGTTAATTGGTGTTTAATCAGGTTTCCTTTTTACGCAATATCCTTATAAAGGTTCAGCACTTCCCTGGCCATGGCCTGCCATGAGAATTTTTCAGCTTGCAGAAAACCTTTTTGTATTATATCATCACGAAGCTTTTCGTCCTGAACTAGTTTAATCATCGCCTCGGTAATTTCTTCCGCTTTGTACGGATCGATTATGAGTGCCGCACCTCCTGATACTTCAGGCATGCTTGAAGTGTTTGAGGTGATAACAGGGCTTCCGCAACGCATGGCTTCGAGCATGGGAATGCCAAAACTTTCCCTTAAGGAGGGGTACAAAAACAGCTTACATTGGCTATAAATCGCTGGCAGGTCAGTGTTTACTACATAACCTGTAAGGTGAATGTGGTTGATTAATTGTTTGTCGCCAATTTCGGCAAGCAATGCATCAAGAGCAGATTTCTCATAATCAAGCATTACCAGCTTCATAGGTGGGTTTGGTGTTTTCAGGTAGTCAGAAAAGGCTTTGAGCACATTCCTGGTATTTTTTTTGGGGTCGGTGTTTCCCAGGAAGAAAGCATAATTATCTGGCAGTTGATATTTTTCTTTTACCCTGTTCAATTCACTAAGGTCTGTAATTTTAACAAAATGCTCACTTACCCCATTATAAATGGCTACCAAGCGTTTATCATCTTCAGGAAAACCAAAGAAGCTTTTAATCCTGTTTTTCTCAAAGTGCGAAACCGTGATGATATACTCACTTTTTTTGACCACCCTGGGCACATTCCATCGTCGGTACATATTGCCCAACTTCTGATACCAGGTGCCACCTTTTTTGAAAATACTGATGCTCTCGAGGTAAATGATATCGTGCAAGGTAATGATCAAGGGTATTTTGCTGTTCACTGGCGCCGTATTGCTTGTGCAATGCAACACATCGCATCCGTATTTTTTAGCTGCTTTTGGCAGGGCAATTTGCTCCCAGCTAGGGTAGGGGCCACCGCCAAGTTCAACAATATGAAAATTATCGCTCGGGCTCAGGCAGCCGGAGTCCACATCCGGTTTGACAAAAATATAGTACTCATTTTCGGTATCAATTTTCTGCAGGTTGCGAATAAGTTCGAGCGCAACCATGTCCATGCCATGTTTCTTAAGCCTAAAAAGTCTTTGACCTTCGATTCCTATTTTCATATTCGTTGACTTTTAATTTATTCTTTTTGCTTTTAATCTGGAATGCATTGAATGTGTGCTTGGTGTGTATAAAATGCTTATTGGCTCCTTTGATTCTGATTAGCGATAAAAGCATATATAGAAAACCTATCGGAAGCGCAGCCATTGCCTTTAAGGTGGTAAAGTTATAGAACTTAGCCGGAATTGTTAGCAAGATTGTAACTATGGCCAAAAACAAACTAATAGACCAGGCAGTTGTAAAGTAGCTTTTTGCATTGAGCAACCAGGAAGTTGTAGTTATAATAGCAAGAATACCTGCCAGAAGTAGCCTCGGCAATTGCAGATATTGTAAGGCTTTGTTGAAATAGTCAATATTACCTGTAGTAAATAATGACTTAAGTGCCGGATAAAAGTGGATGCCGAAATAATGAAACTGCGCTGATAGCCAACGACGTCTTTGTCGGGAAAAAACGGCTGCATTTTGTACTTTTTCATCGTAAACATAGGCAAATGGTAAGTATTCAATGAGGTAGCCATCACGCAATAAGCGCAGTTCAATTTCCTTATCAAAACCACCAACAACCTCTACATCTTGCATTAAATCTTTAAAAAAATTGTAGTCAAATGCCATGGCTGATCCAATTAATGCAGATGAAAGGCCCAAAACACGATGACCTTTGCGAAACAAATTATTGTTTATTTCTTCGCTGATGGCATCAAGAATCGCGAAATCCGTATTCATATTTTTAGCTACCCTGTGGCCTTGTACGGCCATATAACCATTCGAAAATGCATCATTTAATTTGCCTAGGAATTTAGGTTCCATCACGTTGTCAGCATCTAAAATGCAAACTATATCATATTTGTTTTCAGGCAGGTTGATAAGGGCATGATTCAAGGCGCGCGTTTTGGTACTTACAGGAAAATCTTCGTTGTAAAGTATTATTGGCAGGTCGTTGAGTTTTTTGATGGTTTTGTGATCAAATTTATCAGCAATAACTACCACATCAAAATGCGATTTAGGATAGTTTTGAGCCAGGGCACTTTTACTAACTTCTATAATTACGTCATCTTCACGATAACAGGGTATGAGGAGTGCAAATCGTCTTTTCTTAAAATCACGGGGCTTCTTTCTTGTATAGGGGAATAAGCTGGCAATAGCAAATATAAACAGGTACAAACTTGTTGAGCCAAGGTAAACCAACAATAGAAGTTGCAGTGCATTCAGCAGGTATGAGTAGTTTAGTTCCATGTTTACAATTGAGGGTTTTCGTGGATTTCACGATCAAACAAATGTGTCAGGTGCCAGCCAATGGCTTGGTAATAAGCCAAAAAAAGATTAATTTTTCCTTTAATTAACCATTTAAAGGCATTTTTAGGAATGGCAATAAAAAATTGATAGGCCATTCCGCCGTAGAAATCGCGACCAAAAACATTGCGCCGCATAAAGACGATACGATTTCTGTTTAAGTAATATATTTTGAGTGCGCTCAGTTTGCCAGTGCTAACTGATTCTTTGTGCAACACATAGGAATTGTGAACAAAGAAAATTTTGTAACCTGCTTGTTTGATGCGGGCACACCAATCTGCTTCTTCATAATACAAAAAGAATATATATGACATCAGGCCAACCTTTTTCACCACCTCAATAGGCACCATCATAGCTGCCCCATGGGCATAAGCTGTTTCCCTGTCTGTATTGAACTGCCCGTTGTCCTTTTGTTGATGGCCAATGGCAGTATTGCGCATGGTGATGTAGTTGATGGGGGTGTAGCCTGCATACTGTACAGTGTCAGCGGCATAAAAGTATTTAATAAGTGGGCTTACGGCACCGATGCTTTTGTCCGATTCAAGTTTATCCACCAATGGTTCCATAAAGCCGGAAGGTACTTCAATGTCGTTATTGAGCAAAAGCACGTATTCGCCACGGGCGCGCATCAGTCCAAAGTTATTCCCGGCTGCGAAGCCATAATTAATGGGGTTTTGCACGAATACAATATTTGGGTAACGGGCTTTGATAATCGATGCATCGTCATCCGGTGAGGCATTGTCTATAACAATAATTTCAAAATTGGGATACGTAATCTTATTCAGCGATTCGATGAGGGCACAACTAACTGCTGCCTGGTTGTAATTTACCGTAATTATTGAAACTAGTGGATATTTTTTCTTTGTTATTGACATGTATCCGTGCTTATTGCTTTCTTATAAACTATTTTTCTACGTCCCCTGTATGTGAGTGCGTTGTGTGAATAAACCGTTTGCTTGCACCTTTTATTCTTAAAATACTCATAATCATTAATAAAAAACCTAAAGGTAATGATAACAAGGCTTTAAAAGTTTTTGCTGTGTAAAGCCGCTTTGGCACTGCCATAAGCATAGCCAACACAGTAAATAAAAACAGTATGACCCAGTGATAGAAAGAGAGCAAAAAGAATTGCTCAATGAACTGTGTTAAAAAAATATTTGCCAGGAACGAACCCAGCGTAATGATGAAAAGTATTCCTGAAAGCAAGATACGCGGTGGTTGCACCATTTGCATAACCTTGTCGAAATAATCGATATTGCCGTAGCGGAACAGGTGGAACACACCACTAAAAAAGTAATCCTTGAAATAGGTCAATTGGGCTGCAATCCATCTGCGCCGTTGGTTAACGAAAACATCTGATTTTGATGTTTTTTCGTCATATACCCATGCGTCATCAGCATATTCAATGGTGTAGGCCTGTTTCAGTAGTTTCAATTCAACTTCTTTGTCCTCACCAACTGAATCAATTGTTGCCATGGTTTTTTTAAAGAGGGCATATTCAATAGCCATACCAGAACCAATCAGTGCTGATGACAGCCCCAATGCCCTGTGACCTTTACGGAAAATACTGTTGTTAATTTCTTCACTTACAGCATCCAGAACTGCAAATGCGGTATTGGTATTTTTGGCGGTGCGATGACCCTGCACAGCAACAAAACCCATTTCAAAGGTTTGGTTCATAATAGTCAAAACATTGCGCGCCATCAGGTTATCAGCATCAAGTATCATGGCAATGTCATAATCATCGCCAATCGTTTCCATACATTTATTCAGTGCTTTGGATTTTTTACTGATTTCAAACACAACTTCGACAACCCGGATAGGCAATTTCTTCAAGGCGTCAAGTGTTTCCTGTTTAAAAGAGTCGGCTATCACTATTACTTCAAACTTATCCTTTGGATAATCTTGCTTGAGTGCATCCTTGGCCACATCAACAATTACTGCATCTTCTTTGTAACCAGGTATAAGCACTGCGATCTTTCGGATTTTTGTTGGTGTTGGGCGTGATCTTCTTCTATAGAAAATCGTGGCAAAACTGTACACAAAAATGTAAACAACTGCCACGGTAAAATAAGCATAAAAAACCAGCTCCACAATAATAGTAAAAATTCGAAGATAGTCCATATGTCAATTTTTTAGTTGGGGTGTATCGTGTATTCCTTTGTGATTAAGCATATTCCATACCATTGCCCGTCGGAGTGCGTTGGCGAGGTCCAAGCGTCTGCGCAAAATAAAGCCAAGGGTAAGCTTGGGCCAGGCAATCAGGTAGAGGTAAAACATACTCAATAAACCTGCGATGCCATATGAATTTCGTCGCGCGTAAAGCACGCGACCCCGTGTAAGGTAAAAGATTTGGAAAGGGCTATCCTTTACAGTTGAAATAGACTCTTTATGCAGCACAAGCGATTTCCCCTGATAGTAAATTTTATAACCGGCCCTTTTTATATGTGCAGCCCAATCATGCTCCTCGTAGTACAGAAAAAACACATCTGCCATCATGCCAACTTGCTGAACAACCTTGAGCGGAACAAGCATTGCTGCACCAAAAATAGAACCCGTTTCGCAAGTTATGTCGTATTGCCCCTGGTCAGTTTCTCCAAAACCAATGGCAAAGTTTCTTATACTAATATGGTTAATAGGCGTAAAACCAGCATACTGGAAGGTATTTGGCGTATGAAAATAATGAATTTTGGGACTTACCATACCGATACTTTTATCCTGTTCGAGCAGGCTCACCATGGGTTCCAGGAATCCAGGCTCTACTTCCGTATCGTTATTGATGAATAGGAGATACTTACCTTTTGCTTTTTCTACAGCTACGTTATTACCACCGGCAAAGCCCAGATTTTTAGCTGTTTTGATCAGTATTACTTCTGGATATTCCTCCTTAATAATTTCGGGACTGTCATTGGGTGAAGCATTGTCCACCACAAAAATTTCAAGATTTGGGTAGGTAACCTTACGTAGTGAGGCGAGAAACTCACAGGTAACAACTGATTGGTTGTAATTTACCGTAATAACAGAAACCAAGGGTAAGTTATTTCTCATAGATCATTAATAAAAACCGAAAATACGGAAAAATGTGATTGAATTATACAATCAGGTCAATCAGGTTTTGTTTTTATATGACCATATAGGTAAATTATTGGATTTAAGATATTTATATTCTCTTTCTAATTGAGTTCCCAAAAAAACAAATGTCCAGCTCAGGTATATCATGATACCTGTTGGCATTTGACCAAGTACACCATTGCCGTAACTAGCACCCATGATTCCAGTAAAACCGGCAACCAGGGCGCTAAGAATGCCGCGCAGCTCTGGCTCTTTAATTCTGAACATGACAATATATGAACCTTTTATCAGAATATATGCAAGGATAAAAAGGTGTAGCACAAGACCCACAATACCTTGCTCAGCCCAAATTTGCACATACCAGCTGTCAGTTGCTATTTGGGCTAAAAAACCATGTGCGGAAAAACGTTTTCCCCAGTCTCCTGCACTGCCAATGCCTCCGCCAAATGGTTTACTGGCAAGATAAACATTCAGAATCTGCCTTGTTTCAAGCCTCACAAGGTAGGATTCATCTGTTTCGGGTCGGAAGGCGGTACGCATACGCCGAATTTGGGAGTTGCCCTGACCTATATAAGTATAGACAAAAAATGCGTACACAAGAGACAAAAACAACCCCCCAACTATCAATACCCTAATGTTTTTACGGTGAAGAACATAGGTGATGCCACCGATCATTGGCACAATCATAGCACCCCTGGTTCCCGATATCATCATACCCCAAAGACCCATAAAACCCATTATACCAAAGAAAACCTTGTTGCGAAACCCTTTGATATTAATCGCAGTAATTATGCCTACCACACCAGCAGCACCCTGTGCTGCACCAAACTGGCCGGCATCACTGAAAAATGAAAAAACGCGTAACTCACCAAACAGGATATGTGTGATGCCAC
The DNA here is from genome assembly GCA_018400955.1 of Bacteroidales bacterium. Classification (GTDB taxonomy): domain Bacteria; phylum Bacteroidota; class Bacteroidia; order Bacteroidales; family F082; genus CALAZZ01. Next base: position 51,267 of record JAGYLH010000002.1, on the reverse strand, counting down.
CAACCGTATCCAACCAGAACTGCTCAGCTGAATCCGGACCAAGGTACAACTGTTGCAGACCTTTAAGTGTGCCCATTATAGAAAATATGCCCCATAGATAAAGGAACACATACAAATAGCGGAGCCGGCTAAATAGCAGAAATCCGATAGGTATGAGCAGCACCATATACAGAGCCATACCGCGCATGGCATAAAACCAGGCTGTACGGCTCAAAGCTTCTGGGTTAAAAAGCTGCAGGAGGGCATAGAAAAACCAAATCAAACCTAAATAAACAAGGTCGCGGTTGATCTGTGACCAATTGATTTTTTCATAAAAATAGCGGAAGAAAATGGCTATGTATGTAAGAACAATAAAACCATCAACTGAAAGGCCAAATGGCACATTGCGTATATACCGGGTAAGTCCGATGGCTATAAATCCTAAAATAATGATTGTATAGACACCAACACGTGGATCGTTGAGGAAACGATTGAAAAAAATTATAATTGGAAAAAGCGCAAGCAATGCAATTGCTTCCATCATCCCGCCCTTTCCGATTATCATGCCCAAAACGATGACCACAAACACCAAAAGGGCTATCATGAGCGGATGCCTTAATTTGTCTGAGCCTATTCTCTGTTTTAAGGTTGATAGCATTGTGCAAATATAGTAGCAAAAATTAATTAATTATAATTTAATTATCGACAAAGTTATTCGCTTTATGGATGCAAAGCCGACTACAAATATACTTCGAATGCGCAAATCCATTTCTTTTCTAAGATAATGATAGCCTACAAGTATTCCTATGATTGTAAACAGAATGGTCACTATAGCAACCATTTCGAGGGTTTTAATAATCGTAAAGCTACTTGCCATTTGGATGACACCGTCAGTAGAAGCCTGCGTATTCATAAAAAATACTGTAACAGAGATAATAGCTATCACATATGAAATGCCAAAGATAACCAGCAGATCCCCCAGGATATTGGATAAAGTCATGTAGATAACTTTAAAAAAGTTTTGTTTGGGCCTGTTCACACTGTCAAGTGCTACCCCTATAAACCTGTCAATGGGTAAAATTAAGCCATAGATACAGAAAATCCTGAAGATATTTGCTGTTTCCAGATACTCGGGCCCTCCAAGAATTTGTACGATTTGTTCGGCAAAAATAAAACATACCAGCATCAAGGGCATCAACAGAAATGTCATACCACCAGCATTTTCATAAAAAATATGCTTTACCAGCGGAATGTTTTTTTCGATGCTTGCTTTTGACATACCCGGAAATGCTGTTGCTGCAAAACTTCGCAGTGGAATCTCAATAATTTCTGTCAACTTCAGCGGAATACTGTAGAGGGCAACAGCTGTGGTTCCTAAAAATGGGCTCAATCCGATAATAAATGTATCTGAGCTTTTTAGCAAATTGCTTCCAATAAGCGTTCCTGTGGTGTATTTGCCGAAATTCAGTATGATACGTATGGAACGTTTAGTAGTTTTCACCATATATCTGATGCCATCCCAATTATAAATGCTTGCCACAACAGAACTTAACAAGTTGGTTACCAAATAAACCAAGATAATTGTGTTGATATCATAGCGTGTAAAAAGGTTTAAGATTAGGAAAAGCATAAATCCCCCTACATTGATCAACCTCAGCCAAAGCATGGTATCAAAGCGCATTTTTGCTTGCAAAACAGATTGCGCATTGTTAAAAGAAAGGTTCAAAAAAGCAAGTAGTGGATACCAAATAAAAAACATTTCGAATCCGGAAGAAGAAATCGATTCGGAGAATAGATTGTAAGTCACTAAGATTATAGCGGAAATAAGCACCGTTGATGCCAGATTAATGGTGTTGTTCGACCCCATTAACTCCTCTGCTTCAAGCTTGTTGGCACCTGATAAAAACCGAATCAGGGCCGTTCGGGTTATGCCAAAACGAAGCATATCAATGAAGTTTCCCATGGTGATAAAGAGTATCCATTCGCCAAACACATCTTGAGGCAATTGCCTGACAAGCATAATGAAACTGAGGAAGCCAAATACGGCTACAAGTCCATTATTGGCCAGCGATAGGAAATTATTGCTGCCAAATATTTTGTTTATCGAATTGGCCACGGTTTAGGCTTGGTTGTCTTTTACTTGTATCCTGATTCTTGAAGGATAAGTTATGACATGCTTGACACGTTTCCAGGTTCTTTTATTCCGCTGGATCTTCATTCCGGAAACAATTTCATCAATAGCAAACTCATCTGCTTCATTGAGGATTGCCAAAGGAGGCTCCCTAAGTACATCAGTTAAACTTTCAACAGCTGATGCATCAGCTTTTTCCCATTGGCTAGAGGCTTTGATAAGCAATAGGCTTACGTCCACATTTTGCATCAGGTCCATAGGGTATGAGTGGTACATGATGGATGGTAATTCGAGTAATATATAATCGTAATTATAATTTTCTCGTCGTAAAACATTGCCTTGCATCAATTCCTGAAGGTCTTTAACCTCTACAAAGTTGTCATTGATTTTATAAGTGTAGGAGAGGTTGTAGTCATCATCAATATCACTATCTACTTCATCCGATTTGTAGTTAAGCTGAAGTACTTTCTCTCCATAAGTCCTGAGTTTATTGGCAACTTTGTGCGCCAGGAAGGTTTTACCGACGCCATCCTGTGTGCTAAAGAATAAAATCAGATAGGGTTTTTGGGCTGGATAAAGGGTGTTACGGTTAATACTTAGTTTAATATTCTGTATAATCAGCTCAATCAAGCGATTGCTTACAAAGACCAAATCACGTTGGTCATTGGCTGAATCAATCAGTGGATAGGCACCGGCAAGCCTATAGCCCACCTTATTAGAAACCCGGTCAGGACTTTTTATAGATGTATCAAAATACTCCAGTACAAGGATGATAAAGGCTACCAGAAATAAGCCTATTAAGAAAGCAGCTATAACCAATAATTTAGCGTTGGAAGGTCTGGCCGACAAGGGGAAAAATGGCGGATCAATTATTCTTATATTGGTTGCCATTGCCAGGTTTTGCTGACGCATTAGAGCCAGGTTGAGACTGCGCAATAGTTCCAGATATGATTGTTCGGCCACTGTTATTTCACGTTCAATCCTTTTAAGCATGGCACCTAATGGGGCAAAACGTTGATAGGTCCTAACGAAATCCATCTTACGACGCGATAGTACAACCAAACTGGCTTTTGCTTCTTCGTAGATGAGTGCATTTGTAAGCCATTCTTCCAATAAGGTTGCAATTGGCAAGCCTTGTGTGGAGTGGCTATATAGATAGAGTTGATCAACATAAAGCTTTATTTCATCACGTAGTTGATCACCTCGCAGCCTAAGCTTTTGTATTTCGTTACCAATGCGCTGGTCATAATCCTCTGCCAGTTCGTTTATAAGTATCCGCTCAGTAATATCTGCATATTCCTTTCGCCTTTGGTTGATCAGGTCACTTTTAAGATAAATGCTGTCTCGTCGGGTGAGTTTTGTTTCCAACTCGCGCAACGATGCAGATGATTGAGCCATCCTAACCTGTTCGTTCTGGTAATACAGGTCAAGGTCTTCCTTTTGCGCAGCAATATATTTGGTTTGCTCGGCATAATTGATGATGTTGTTTCGTTTGTTGAAACGAAGCAGCCTGTCCTCAGCGGCTTGCAGACGGACATCAGCCGAATCAACCTGTTCCCTGAAATAGCGAACAACCAAGTCTGTTTGGTTTGCTTTCAACAACTTATAGTTCTTTACAAAAACATTGGCAATAATCTTGAGCGTTTGTTGGCATACACCTGGGTCGTCAGAGGTGTAAATCAGTCTTACCAAATCACTATTGGTAATTCTGAATATTTGCAAGGAGTTTTGAATTGACTGAATGCTATAGTGCCGGTTCGCACCCCAATGTAATAACCCATATATGAAGTTGGTATCACTTGAATTATAATAATTTGTCAGGTTTTGAATCGTTTTGTCGAAGTCTTCTTGTCTTACCCCACGGGGCATGATAGGATCCTTTTCGATGGTGCCCCCTTCCATATGAATGTTAAAGTTACCATCGTCAGTAAAAAAGGAGGTTTCCCCCAATGCACCCTGCCTGGCTGGCTCATATATAAACGCATCATCCTCATACTCTTCATAGTCCTCATTAACAATTTTAGTGCCCCCTTGGTTTGAGGTAGTAGCAGTTGTTTCAGAAATTATAAGCTGTTGCCCTACAGTAAGGTTTTGATTGGTTAAGTTATTTAGTTCCCTGAGCTTGGCAATGCTAACTCCATATCTTTTTGAGATGGTGAAAAGCGTTTCACCGGGTTGAACTGCATGATAAGCAAAACTTGTGTTATTGTCTTGATTGCCATTTTGGATTGAGTTGTTATCACGGCTAAGGCCAGTTGCAGGGGTGAATTCGTCATTTCCATTTAAATCGCTAAGCTCTTGTGCCGCCCGATTCTTACGGCGGTTCATTTCGCGCTCTAAAGATCGAATTTCACGTTCCAACGAGCGGATTTGTTCTTCTTTTTCACGTTGAATACCAGATCTTCCATATTTAACAACCATATCTTTGACATGCTTGGGGATAAACTTCTGCAGCTTATCATAATTTTCATTGGAGATGTATTGTTGGTTGTAAGTTTCGAGTGAAAGGTTTTGGGCAAGGAGCATTATGGAAGTTTCGACAATTGTTTGCCGCGAATTGATCAAGTTGATCATATTGTCGAATTGAGCGCTGGTGCTAAAAAAGTCAGTAGGGCGTTGTGCGGTTGATTCAATTGAATAACCGGTGGTGACACCTGTATAGATTACGGTTTCAGAATCATAGACCTTATCCTGGTTTCGTGTGAGGTAGAAAACAATTATTGCCAATAGCAATGGAATTGCAATCAAAAGAACGATGTTCTTTGTAAATATGCGTATAAATTGGGCTATGTCCATAATTTATGTTCTAGCGTAAGACATTGATGAGGTTGAACTGAATTCCCGTTAATATTTCCAGGAACTGATAGTTTTTGGAAAATTCGGAGATGGCTTGTTGGTATTCAATTGCCCCCCTTGTTTGAATTTCCTTTAAGCGAGCATATTCCGAAGGGGCTATTTCTCCGTTGAGGAACTGATTTTGGGCATATTGCATTTGGATCAGAGTGAATTTCTGATAATCGTTATAAATGCGGATGTAATTTTGCCACTGTATCATCATATTGTAGTAATCAACCACAAGGTTTTCAACGAACATACGATTTACATCCCTTTGGGCGAATGAAATTTCTATCCATTTCTTTTGCTTGTTTATGCGGTTTCTGCGATCGACCAATGTTGCAAAAGGAAAGCGGATATAAAAACCTAATGCATAATTGTCTCGAATTGATTCGCTGAAGTAAAAGCGGTCGATACGGGTTAATTCATCACGGTCACGGAAATTCCATTTCCCAAAATTCCAGTCAACATTAAAGCTAAAATGCTCAAGCCAGGCACGTTGAGCCGATATTTGCTCCATATAATAATAATCCGCCCTCAATTCTTCAATCCTTACATTGGGAGAATTAGCAACGGCAGAATCAATCAAGACCCTTAGGTTTGGAAGCCTCTTGGTGATATCATCAGTCAGGGGATTGAACAACTTGGATTCATCCGTTGCAAATATTTGTGCATTAACAACATTCGTTGTAAAATACAAAGCCAACATGAGTGCCAACAATATTTTGCTATTATTCACAATATTCGTTTTTTCGTCGGTTATTTTGGTGTCTTATGTGCGTTGTTTTGAGCGCAAATTACTATTATTTGTTACTAAATGCCTTGTTTTAATTAAAGAAATTATCAAATAGTTTTTAACAATCATTCATACTTTTTGAATTATTAAACATTTTCTTTTTGAAAAATTGCAGGTATTGTTCTTAAAATCAACTTAATATCTCCTATAAAAGAATAACTTCTGGCATATTGGTTATCTAAGGCTTTTCTTTCTTCTTCGGACATTTTTCCGCCTTTTCCACGTTTTTCAACTTGCCACAAACCGGTTATACCAGCAGGTCCCATAAACCTTTCACTCCAATCGTCAGAAGTAAGAAGTTCAGCTTCGTAAAGTGGAAGTGGCCTGTTGCCCACTATGGACATATCCCCCTTGAGCACATTGATTAATTGCGGGAGCTCATCAATACTTGTGTTTCTAATAAATTTACCAACTTTTGTAACCCTTGGGTCATCCAGTATCTTTATGAAGGTAGAACTTGTTTTTGTTTTTTTACTCTCATAGTACCAATACTCGCACACATTTTTTCCCTCGGCAAAAAGCAGTGGTGAGCAAAACTGACTATCAGGCAATTCACTACACTTGGGACAAGGTTCGATAGAATAGTCCTGTTTAGTTTCAGCTTCGTATTGGTTCAGGTGCTTTAAATCCTTCAACATAGTATCGGCACCGGTGCGCATTGACCTTAGCTTGTAAAAATCGAATATACGGTATCCCGTACCAACCCTTTTTGAGGTGTAATAAACCTTTCCTTTCGATTCCAAACGAATGGCTATCATTGCAATAACAATAATTGGGGAGAGGAAAAGCAAAGCAGAGAAAGAAACAATGATATCAAAGAGCCTTTTATCCTTTGGTATTTTATATTCCCTAATTTTCGGCTGGCTGGGCTGAAGTTTTGCGAGATTCTTTTTGAATTCATTGAGAAAAACAATCCTGTTGTAAACATTCTCTGCTTCTATCAAGCCATTATAATAATCATCAATTCTTTTGTCAAAGGCTTTTTTCTTGATTTCAGGATTGATTCCTTGGTCAAAAAGGATAAAAGGTGTTTGTATGTGCATGTTTTGTTTGCGAAGCATATGCACTATATCTATCCCATCCATTCCTGGCAACACAACCTCGCTCACAATAGCATCAATTGATTTTTCGGATTTTAATCTGTTAATCGCGTTCAGTCCATGTTCTTCTACAATTAAGGTAAACAGGTCAGAACGACTTGTAAACACCTGCAAAAGTTCTGGTGTGATTCCTATGTAAAGAATGGTTAACTTATGTTGCGATTCAGCAGACATGTTTTGAGGTGTTGGTTTGGTCAACTATTTGCGCGACAAAAGCAGCTCGATTCTGATGGAAAGTTCTTCAGGATTAAAAGGCTTTACCATATAATCGTTTGCGCCTAATTTCAAGCATTTAACTTTTTCCTGGCTGCTTTCGATACCCGACAACATAATTAATGGGATATCCTTGAAAAAACCACTGGATCTAAGGTTTTTGATAAACTCGTAACCATCCACGTTTGGCATTTGAATATCAGCAACAATGAGATCAGGCAGATTACCTTCCTCCATCCACTTTAATGCTTCCATACCATCTGATTTGGTGATTACATCGTATGTTTTGCTCAGGAAGTTTTCGAGTAAAAGCCTGATGCTTAACTCATCGTCAATTGCAAGTATTTTCTTTTCCATTTGTAGGTATAATTGTTTTGCAGCTTTTGGTAAAGTTGAATTTCAGTAAACTAATGGGCAAATTTAGGGATTTAAATTGCTGTTTCACTGCAAAAGTAGAAAGTTATTTACATCTGTGCGTTAATAACGTGAATATCTGATCAATTACCAAGTAATAATAGCAAGCATCATCATTATGAATAAAAGGTAATTAGTTCATTGCTAATACTTCTAACACTAAACCTGATTGAGCTTTTCCATTGCTTGCTGTAAGGCATCAATCTCGTCCCGGCAGCGGGCTGCTGCTATAAAATCGAGCTCTTTCACGGCATCATCCATAGCTTTGCGGCTTTTGCCAATTGCTTTTCGCAAATCATCCGCATTCATGTATTTGTAAACCGGATCGGCAGCAAGTGTTGATTCATGGCCCTCACCATATTCACTTTCAGCTCCTTGCTTTTTACTCAATACAGAGGTTTGGCCCATGATGGCGTGTGTGGACCTTGATATGCTTTGTGGTACTATATTATGTTTCTCGTTGTATGCCAGTTGTTTAATCCTTCTTCTGTTGGTTTCGTCAATCGTTCGTTTCATCGATCCGGTAATTTTTTCCGCATACATAATCACCTTGCTGTTGATGTTACGGGCTGCCCTTCCGGCAGTTTGTGTAAGCGATCGTTCCGAACGCAAAAAACCTTCCTTATCAGCATCCAAAATGGCCACCAGGCTAACTTCAGGCAGGTCAAGGCCTTCGCGCAAAAGATTTACGCCAACCAACACATCAAAATGACCCAAACGCAGGCCTCGCATAATTTCAACGCGTTCGAGGGTTTCAATATCCGAATGAATATACCTGCATTTGATGTTCAGCTTCAGTAAGTATTTACTCAGTTCTTCTGCCATTCGTTTGGTGAGCGTGGTGACCAAAACACGACCGCCAGAAGATATTACCAATTCGATTTCTTCCAACAAATTGTCCACTTGTGTTTTGCTTGACCTCACTTCAATTAAAGGATCAAGTAATCCTGTTGGACGGATAAGCTGCTCCACCACAATACCATCTGAATGTTGCAGCTCATAATCAGCCGGTGTGGCACTTACATAAATTAATTGACCTGTAAGGGCTTCAAATTCATCAAACTTTAATGGCCTGTTATCCAGAGCTGATGGCAACCTGAAACCATATTCAACCAAGGTTTGTTTCCGCGACCGGTCGCCACCATACATTGCCCTTACTTGTGGAATGGTCACATGGCTTTCGTCAACGATGGTGATATAATCATCTGGGAAATAGTCCAGTAAACAAAATGGCCTTGAACCGGGCTTTCGGCCATCAAAATACCTTGAATAGTTTTCTATGCCACTGCAATAGCCCAGTTCGCGCATCATTTCAATATCATAAGTCACGCGGTCTTCCAGGCGTTTGGCTTCTTCGTGTTTACCAAACTCTTTGTAATAAGCCACTTGCCGGAAAAGGTCATCCTGAATTTCGCGCAAGGAGCTTTTCATTTTGTCCTGTGAGGTCACAAAAATATTGGCAGGATAAATGGTCAGTTGCTCATATTTTTCTATCTGCCTGCCGTTTACCGGATCAAATGTTTCAAGGCTCTCAATTTCATCTCCCCAAAAAAGAATGCGGAAGCAAATATCCGTATAAGCAGGAAACACATCAACTGTATCGCCCTTCACCCTGAACTTTCCCCTGCTTAACTCTACTTCGTTTCGGCTATACAGCGCATTTACAAGCGTTTGCAAAAAAATATTACGGCTTATTTTCTGACCAACTTCAAGGGAAATCATATTGTTGGTGAAATCATCCGGATTTCCAATTCCATAAATACATGATACAGAGGAAACAACAATTATGTCTTTTCGTCCGGATAGTAAGGAAGATGTGGTGCTAAGCCTCAGTTTTTCGATTTCATCATTTATCGACAGGTCTTTTTCGATGTAGGTATTTGTCGTGGGGATAAAGGCCTCAGGCTGGTAATAGTCGTAATAGGAAACGAAATACTCAACGGCATTTTCCGGAAAAAACTGCTTGAATTCGCCATATAGCTGGGCAGCAAGTGTTTTGTTATGGCTCAAGACCAGGGCCGGCCTGTTCACATTTTGCAGCATATTTGCTACCGTAAAGGTCTTGCCTGATCCGGTAACACCAAGCAGGGTTTGGGCTTTGTCGCCACGCAAGAGGCCTTCTACCAATTGCTTAATGGCTTCGGGTTGGTCCCCGGTAGGTTTAAAATCAGAAACCAGTTGAAGCTTCATTTTCTTTTTGTGCAAAGTTAATCATTACCCCGAAATCAAAAACTTGGAAAAATAGTGTGCAATAGGGGATGAATCAATGATCAAACGCTATTGTTTATTGCCATTGCTCATCTTAAAGAGCATGTCTTTTTCGCGTTTGCTCAGGCTGTTGTAGCCCGACTGGGCAATTTTGTCAAGTATTTGGTCGATTTCCTTTTGTGTGGCCAGCTTTTGTTTGTTGTACTCATCATCCGTGAGTGGCCTGCCTGGCTTTTCACCAAATTGACTGGATTTATGTTTTACCCGCATTTTTTGCCTGTAAAAGCTGTTGAAAACCTGATAGATATCAATCTTTCTTTTGTAGAGGTAGATATACAGAAATCCCCAAAAAGCTCCACCTAAATGGGCAATGTGGCCACCGGGATTGTTGCCGATTATGCTGAAAATATCAATGATAATAAAGGCAATGGCAACATATTTAAGCTTTACCCTGCCAAACAGAAAAAGGTTCACTGTGTATTGTGGCACATAAGTGGCTATGGCAACCATAATAGCAAGTACCGATGCCGATGCCCCCAGTGCAACGGCAAGTCCTTTTGATTGTTCAAAAACAGGAAAAAGGTTGTATGCCAATATATAAACCAGCGCACCTGCCAACCCGCCAAGTATGTAAGTGCTTAAAAGTTTTCGCTGGCTCAGGTATTGCAAAAATATGGTTCCACCAAAATAAAGGATGATCATATTGAAAAACAAATGGAAAAAGCCTTCATGCAAAAACATATAGGTAAATAGGGTCCAGGGTTTTAAAACCAAACTTTCAAATGCTGAAGGCACAGCAAGCCATTTTGCAAGGGGAGAAAGAAAATCATTGGTTTGCACCTGGAAAAACCAGGCGAAAAGCTTCACGAAATACACCAAAACAAAAACTGCCCCATTGAAAAGGATTAAGCGGGGCAGGAAGGATTTTTTTGAAAAAAAATCCTTTGCTGCATCAATAAAGTTATTTGGTTGCTGCTGATACATAATAGCGTAAGTGTTTAGCGGAATAAGCCTTTTCGTTTCCAATACATGATCAGGGCATAACCGAAAAGCATACCACCAAGGTGTGCGAAATGGGCAATATTACTTCCTGGACGGTTCATCACCCCTTCAAAAAGTTCGAATGCACCAAAAATTATCACGAAGTACTTGGCTTTAACGGGAATGGCAAAATAGAGGTAAATAATGGCATTGGGAAACATCATCCCAAAAGCAAGTAAAATACCAAAAACACCACCTGATGCACCTACCACAACCGATTGATTCATATAGAATTCCTTGTAATCAGCTAAAAAATTTAGGGCCCCTTGCTTGGCCAGTGCATTGTCGGGATTGATATTCAGCATCCTGATATGGCCCTGAAACTCCTGAAAACTTCTCCAAATTTCCCCAGAGGTTTCGTTCAGCCTGAAGGTATGCGTAGAAGTGAAATTGGATAATGCTGCAATATCTTTGGTTTCGAGAAAATAATTGATGTCGTTTAAGGTTGGTGCCATTTGAAAATGAATCCAGATAATGTAAACGATCCCGGCACCGATCCCTGTGACCATATAGTAGGTTAGAAAACGTGACGGCCCCCAAACATTTTCCAATGTATTGCCAAACATCCACAAGGCAAACATATTGAACAAAATATGCCATAAACCGCCATGCATAAACATGTAGGATACAAACTGATAAGGTTTGAAATCACTTGCCCCAACATAATGAAGCCCTAAAATTTTTGTCAGGTCAATGTAAAAGTTCATTTCCAGCACAACGGTGGCCAGAAAAAAAAGCCCATTGATAATCAATAGGTTCTTTACAACAGGGGGCAATACAGTAAAACCTCTTGGCTGGAAATTAGTCATTATGAAATAGGTCTATGTTGTTCGTTTTACTTAAAAAGTGTCTGCAAATTCTGAATGGGTAAAATACCTATGATTTTTCTGCCATCGGGTGCCACCTCAGCTACCTGGCAGGCAAACAATCTGTCAACCATTGTAGCCATCTCTATTTCAGATAATTGCTTACCGGATCTAATGGCAAGGTTCACCGACATTGAGCGCGCTAAATTAAGCTTTTTATCCAAATGCAGGTCCTGGTGGTTGTGTTTGAAGTTCTCAATCACGCGCTCAAGCAATGCTGCCGGTTCATGGCCGGGATATCCGGCAGGTGTACCGTTTATTACGAAGGAGCGTTGGCCCATATCTTCAATGCTGAACCCAATCAGAGACAGTTCATCTTTGAGCTCGTGCAGGATTTCAGCATCAACTGCGTTTAATTGTATAGGATGGGGAAACAATTCTTGCTGCGAGTCAAAGGTCGCGGAGGCTAGCTGCTTCATGAATTTCTCATAAAGGATCCGCCAATGGGCCAGGTGCTGGTCAATAATCATTAGTCCCGACTTTACAACCGTAATGATATATTGTTGATGCAATTGCATGAATTTTGCTGTGCCCAATGATTTAGTTTCTTCCTTTGATCCGGATTCGTCTGTTTTGTCAATCGGCGTTTCACTTTTATTTTCAGCCGTTTCTTCCTTGTCTTCGTACAATACTCGCCAATCCCCTTGAGCTTGTTGCCTGGGTTTATTCTGCCAGTCTGGTTTGGCCCTTTGCTGGTCAAAAGGATTATAATCAGGGTTTATGGTTACACCTGGTGGGCTAACCTCCCTTGAAGCCTTGCTTATTTCACCAAAATCTATATCAATGGCCTGATCGCTGCTAAAATCAAGCATCGGGCTCAGGTTGTGCTGCCCGATCGACTTTTTGACTGCGGCATGTAGTATGGCATAAATAAGCTGTGTTTCCTGAAAATTAACTTCTGTTTTTGTAGGATGGATGTTGATATCAATGGCTGCGGGATCAACAGTCAGGTGCAAAAAGTAGGAGGGGAAGCTGTCTTTGGGCAGCAATTCCTGAAAGGCATTGGCTACAGCATGGTGCAGATACGGATGCTTTATAAATCTGTTGTTCACAAAAAAATATTGCTCACCCCTTGTTTTGCGGGCAAATTCAGGCTTTCCAATAAAACCACTTACCGAAACAGAATCTGTTTGCTGGTCAACAGGTAGCAGCCGCTGATTGAAGACATTGCCAAAAAGGGCTACAATGCGCTGTTTCAGGTTTCCGGGATATAAATGGTAAACTTCCTTCTCATTATGAGTAAGCGTGAATCCTATATCAGCATTTATAAGGCTTATCCTATAAAATTCATCAAATATATGACGCATCTCAGCCTGATTCGATTTCAGGAAATTTCGTCTGGCCGGCACATTGAAAAAAAGGTTTTTTACCACGATTACCGTGCCTTCCTGACAGCTAACCAGTTGTTGGTCCTGCACTACAGATCCTTCTATAATAATATGTGTCCCAAGCTCATCGGTTGTGCGGCGTGTTTTCATTTCCATTTGGGCGATTGCAGCAATACTCGCCAGGGCTTCGCCCCTGAAACCCATGGTGCGGATGGCAAACAGATCGTCCGCCTTTCGGATTTTTGAAGTCGCATGCCTTTCAAAACACATACGGGCATCTGTTTCCGACATACCACATCCATTGTCTATTACCTGGATCAGGCTTTTTCCCGCATCGCGAAGTACCAGGTCAATTTGGGTTGCCCCGGCATCTATGGCATTTTCCATCAATTCCTTAACAGCTGATGCCGGTCGTTGGATTACTTCGCCCGCAGCTATTTGATTGGCAACGGAATCGGGTAGGAGTTTAATTATATCTGTCATATTTTGGCTTGACAATTATTTAATTAAACCAAATGCATAAAGGATGTTGGCAATAAAATCCGTGAAAAAGATGAGATAAATACCACCCAGGATAACAGTTCCATAAACAATAAAACTCATCCTTTGGTATTTGTTACCAAAAGCTTCCGGGTTTTTTTGCCGCCACCTCGAAGTCATTCGTGCCCTCAATACTTCATTTTCAGTAAGTTCTTGTTCAACACCCAGCTCGGCTTTACGCCTTTCCATAGCTTCCTTTTCCGGATTAAAATAACGGGGACGGTAACTGAATTTTTTCGGTCTATTTGTTCTGAAAAGGACGAATTTCATGATTATCAGGGATTTCTATTAGGTGCAGTATTGAATTCCTGTACAAAATTACCTATTTTTAATGAACATGCCCGTTTCATGCCACTTCCTTTTTGTAATTTTGACATTCGATCAAATTTAGCATAACAACATAACATAATGACAGATAGTATTTTATCACTTGAGCGACTGATTGTTGTAGGCGATAGGGTTTTGATAAAACCCAAAACTGATCCGGATAAAACGCGCAGTGGACTTTTTCTGCCTCCGGGTTACAAGGAAAAGGAGGAAATCAGAAGTGGATTTGTAGTCAAGTGTGGGCCGGGTTATCCCATTCCCATGCCGGCAGATGACAATTATGAACCCTGGAAAGAACAGGAGGAACAAATAAATTATTTGCCTTTGCAGGCAAGGGTTGGTGATTTGGCAATTTACCTCCAAAAAGGCGCGATTGAAATTGTTTATAACCAGGAAAAGTATTTTATTGTTTCGCAACATGCTATTTTGCTTCTAGAGCGTGACGACCTGTTAACAGATTGATAGCATGGTAAATATCAAACATTTTTTCGCTTTGGTTACACTTCTCTTTTTGCTTGGTGCTTGTACAAATGAGGCAGGGCATCAAACTGATGATTCGGTTAAAATCGATCTGATGAACCCTTTGTATGCAGCTGGTTTTAAGGTAATCAACGACAATGGACTGCGGAAATTACAAATTATGAATCCCTGGTCATCCGGAACTGTTTTGCAGGAGGTAATTCTTTTGCCTGATTCTATTTCGACGAATAGGTTCGAAATAGCAGGAGAAATTATTCAAACACCTGTTAAACAAATTATTGCGCTTTCGGCAACCCAATGGGCAGGCTTTGAAAAACTATCGGCACTGGGAAATATTGCAGGAATTACTGAAGCCGGTTTTGTCCAAAGCCAGGCCATGAAGGCATTGATTCGGCGTGGTGAAGTAATAGATGTTGGGCGGCACGGAGTTTTAAAGCCCGAATTGATTTTACAATTACAAGCCGATTTGGTTCTTTTTTCGCCTGAATCAACTGGTATTCCAACGGTATTAGGCAATACGGGATTGCCTTTGCTGGCATGGCCTGATTACTATGAAACCGACCCCAGAGGCCGTGCTGAGTGGATTAAGCTGGTTGGTATTTTAACACAAAAAGAAGATGAGGCGAAACTATTGTTTGATAGTATTTTAGATGCATACAACGCTTATAAAGGACTTGTTGAAAGTTTGGATGTAAAGCCTGGGGTATTGGCTGATAAAGCTTTTAGCGGACAATGGTATATTCCTGGGGGTAAAAGTTATATGGCCTCGTTTTTTGCACATGCCGGAGCCAGGTATTTGTGGGCTGATAACAACTCCAAAGCCAGTGTGCCCCTCGATATGGAAACCATTTTGCATAAGGCCAACCAAGCTGACTATTGGCGGATTGCACATGCCGCACCCCAAGGTTACTCTATGGAAATGCTGGCAAAAGAAAACGGCTTGTATGCAGATATTAAACCCTTTAGAGAACGGAAAGTTATTTTTTGCAATACAACCAGGAGTGGATATTTTGAAAAAGGAATTTACGAACCCCACTTAATCCTGGCTGATTTGATATATTTTTTTCATCCAGGCCTTTTGGTTGATTATTCACCAGTTTATCATGAATTGTTGAAATGAAATCAGAAAGGGAACAATAACCAGCTCGCGGGTTTTCCTGTATATCGTGCTTTTAATGGCCCTTATGCTGCTTATGTTTTTTCTGAACCTTGTTTTTGGTTCGGTTTGGATACCTGTTAAGGATATTTGGCAGGTCGTAATAAATGATACAACCGCTATTGATAGTGGTATTGTGCTGATTGTAAATAATTTCAGAATACCACAAGCACTAACCGCCATATTGGCCGGTGCAGGTTTGGCTGTTGCCGGACTGATGATGCAAACCTTGTTCAGGAACCCGTTGGCCGACCCATCAATTTTGGGGATCAGTTCCGGTGCCAGCTTGGGCGTTGCTATGCTTTTGGCTGTTTCAGGTGCCATCACCGGCCATGCATTTGTCAATTTTGGCGCTTGGGGACATCTCGGCATTACCGGTTCGGCATTTCTTGGGGCACTTTTAGTACTACTACTAATACTTTATTTAAGCAGGCGTATGGGCAATATAATCAGCCTGTTAATTATTGGAATAATGATTGGTTATCTGGCTGGGGCACTTGTGGGTTTTGTGAAATATTTCAGCCAACGCGACGATGTACATGCATTTGTTATTTGGGGTTTGGGTAGTTTCTCGAATGTGGGCCACGAACAAATGCCTTATTTTTCGGCGCTGATACTGACCGCTCTTGCGCTCTCCTGGTTGCTTGTAAAACCCTTAAACCTGATGTTGCTGGGGGAAAGATATGCATCCAATCTTGGTCTAAATGTATCTGTAAACCAATTGTATATAATTTTGGTTGCAGGCTTTTTAACTGCCACAGTAACGGCTTATGCCGGGCCTATAGCCTTTATTGGGCTGGCAGTACCACATTTGGCACGCAACCTTTTCAAAACAGCTGATCACCGCATCCTTATGCCGGCAACCATTTTATTGGGCGCTGTTTTAGCCTTGATCTGTAATCTGATTGCAAGGGCACCTGGGTTTGATGGGAGCTTGCCGATAAATGCAGTAACCTCTTTGATTGGTGCCCCCTTTGTGATTTACATTATTTTGCGCCGCCGACACTTATACCTCAAAGAATGATGGATTGTCTCCTACAGCTACATGATCTCGAAATTGGTTTCCACGACAGGGGAAAAGAAACTGTTAGCTTGTTACCTCCTGTTAACATGAAACTTAAGTCGGGTGATTTCGTTGCGCTGATGGGACCCAATGGGGCTGGGAAAACCACCCTGCTGCGCACCATCACTGGAATGCACCCAGGCCTTGGTGGCAAAGTGTTACTTTATGGAAAGCCTATTCATTCATTTTCTAAAGCTGCTTTATCAAAACACATCAGCATTGTGCTAACCGACAGGATTACAGACTATTTTCTAAAGGTTTATGATGTGGTTTCCATGGGCAGGTATCCATTTACCGGATTCTGGGGACACTTGAAGGCTGCTGATCATGAGCTTGTTGAGCGTAGCCTGAAAGCAAGTGGCACAGACCATTTAGCTAATCGTACCTTGGTGAGCCTGAGTGATGGCGAACGGCAAAAGGTTATGATTGCCAAAGCATTGGCGCAAAATACACCCTTGATTGTTTTGGACGAGCCGGCGGCATTTCTGGATTATCCCAGCAAGATTGAACTGATGCAATTGTTGCAACATTTGGCAAGTGCAGAAGGAAAAACCATCGTCTTCAGTACGCACGACCTTGAATTGGCCCTGCATACAGCCAACCGGCTGTGGCTGATGGCCAGAGATTTGCCGATAAAAGAGGGAATTCCGGAGCAATTGGTATTGGATGGCGACATAGGGCACTATTTTAACCGAAGTGGCCTTGTTTTCGATCGTATGCATGGCAAGTTTACCAAGCAAGGGCAAACAGGATTGAAAATCAAGCTACAAGGTGAAGGTTTAAACCGTAAATGGCTTCAATATGCGCTGCTTCGCAAAGGATATCAATTGGTGAATGAAGGGGGAGCAGCGATTGAGCTCTTTGCCTCAGAAAAAGGGTTTACCTATCAGCTAAAGGATAAAGATCGTACTTTTACAACCAAAATTGAACCTATATTAGATGTATTATCAAAACTTTAAAAAAGGAAAGCTGCACAAGTTGCTATTGCTGGTAGCCTTTGGCCTTGTGCTCAATTCATGTAGCAATATGAAAGAAAACACAGATATAATTGTTTTAAATGCCCGTGTTTATACTGTAAATGACTCATTTGAAACCGCAGAGGCGTTTGCGGTCCGCGATGGTCATTTTGTTGCAGTTGGAACACAGGAAGAAATTTTAGATCGTTTCGAAGCTTCGAGAGTTATTGATGTTGGCGGCAGATCCGTTTTCCCCGGTTTCATTGATGGCCATTGCCACTTTTATGGCTACGGTGAAAATCTTTTTCGCTGGGCGGATTTGAGCGGGACAAAATCGGTGAATGAAATGCTTGACCGCCTCGAAGCCCACCTGGCCACCCATCCATCCGAATGGCTTCTTGGCAGAGGATGGGATCAAAACCATTGGGAACCAGCTGTTTTTCCTGACAACGAATTGCTCGAAACACGTTTCCCCGGCAAAAAAATTCTTTTGGTACGTATTGATGGGCATGCCTCGCTAGTTAGTAAGTCAGCCTTACAAGCTGCCGGTATTGATGCCACTTACAGGGTGAAAGGTGGGGATGTATTGCTAAATGAGCAAAGAGCCCCTACAGGCGTATTGATCGACAATGCTGATTTGGCTGTGAAAGCTTTAATTCCTGAACTAACGATCAGTGAAAAGCAAAAAGCACTGCTGGAAGCTCAGGAAAATTGTTTTGCTGTGGGCCTTACCGGGGTTGTTGATGCCGGATTGCCTTTCCAAACCATTGAGTTGATAAGGGAAATGCAGCAGGAAGGACGTTTGAAGATAAAGATCAATGCCATGATAAGTCCTGATGATCAAACGCTTGACACTTATTTACCTGCTGGCCCATCTTATGATGAGCGACTTACAATTAACATTGTAAAAATGTTTGCTGATGGTGCCCTCGGATCGCGTGGTGCCTTGATGTTGGAGCCCTATTCGGATGCAAAAGGGGTAAAAGGCCTTATGCTTCACGACAGCTCTTTTTATTACGCTGTTTGCCAAAAGGCATATGATGCCGGTTTTCAAGTAAGTATTCATGCCATTGGGGATGCTGCAAACCGCTTTGTGCTGGATATGTACGGTGAATTTCTGAAAGCTGAAAACGATCGTCGTTGGCGTGTTGAGCATGCGCAAATAGTGCATCAGGATGATTTTTTTAAGTTTAAAACCTATTCAATAATTCCGTCTATCCAAAGCACCCATGCCACTTCAGATATGTATTGGGCCGTTAACAGAGTCGGGGAGGACCGCATCAAAGGTGCTTACGCCCAACAAAAATTGCTGGCCCAAAACGGTTGGTTGGTTAATGGGACCGATTTCCCGATAGAGGGTATCAACCCATTGCACACATTCTATGCTGCTGTCGTACGTAAAGATTTAAAGGGTTTTCCGGAAGGTGGTTTTTTGATGGACCAGGCCCTAAGCCGCGAAGAAGCCATCAAATCCATGACCATTTGGGCTGCCAAAGCTTCCTTTGAGGAAACCTACAAAGGAAGTATTGAAATTGGAAAACATGCTGATTTTGTGATACTTGATCGGGATATTATGCAAGTTGCTGATGCTGAAATCCCGCAAGCAAGTGTGATCTCGACTTTTGTGCATGGCGAAAGTGTTTATCAAAAAGAGTAGAAAGAGCTGGACGGTATGAAAAACAAAGTGATTGTGATCACCGGTGCCTCTTCCGGCATTGGAAAAGCATTGGCCTTTGAGGCTGCCAAGCGTGGGGCCCACATAGTAATTGCTGCCCGGAATGCAGAAAAGCTTGAGGAGGTAGCCAATCAAATCAAACAGTTTAATACGCAATTGCTTTGTCTCCAAACGGATGTTAGCCGCGAAGATGATTGCAAAACATTGATTGCAAAAGCAATAGAGAAATTTGGTCGAATTGATGTGTTAATCAACAATGCGGGTATTTCTATGCGTGCCTTGTTTGAACATACTGATTTGTCGGTGATTAAACAATTGATGGATATAAACTTTTGGGGGATGGTATATTGTACCAAATATGCCCTGCCTGAATTGTTGAAAACAAAGGGATCGGTAGTTGGTGTTTCCTCAATAGCCGGCTATAAAGGACTTCCGGGAAGGACAGGCTATTCTGCCTCAAAATTTGCCATGCAGGGATTTTTAGAGGCCTTGCGCATTGAGAACCTAAAGAAAGGTTTACATGTTTTGATTGCTTGCCCGGGCTTTACAGCTTCCAACATCAGGAATACAGCTTTGGCTGCCGATGGATCCACCCAGGGTGAATCACCTCGGAATGAGGCTGAAATGATGAGTGCCGGTCAAGTTGCAACTTATATCCTTGATGCGGTGGTTAATCGCAAACGCAGCCTGGTACTTACGCGCCAAGGCAAACTGACAGTGTTGTTAAATAAACTGATTCCGGGAAAACTTGACAAAATGGTTTTCAAGTATATGTCGGCTGAACCAGATTCGCCATTTTAGCCTTAGTGTATAAGCGCTAATTCAATAGTCTGAGCAAATCATTTACTTTGTCGGTCTGCATAATATCAGGATTCTTCAGGATGGCTTCTTTATTGGAAGCTATTGATCGCAGTTGCCAAATCATAACGCGTATTTGTTGTTTATGCGCCGTTTCAACTTGTTCCTTGCTCACATCTTCATTGGCAATACTGATGCCATACAATCCCATCTCGACCGCGGTTTGCAAACCGGTTTCAAAAGAAGAAGGGTAGGTAAATAATTTGTAATCAGGTTTTTGTGATTGTAATCGTGCTAAAAATTCGGGATGCTGCGATTCAATATAAACATGACTTGAAAGGTCAAATTTTTCAACAAGATTTATAAGTGCTGAAATATAGGTGTTTATGTATCCATCAACATCCGCTGCGGGGTAGATTTTTACATCCAGGCTGAATTCATAATCGTTCAAATTTTCAATTTGGGAAAACATCTGCTCCAGGGATGAAATTTTATAGCCAAGAAAAGGTGATTCCATATATAAACCTTTTTCAATTTCGCTCCAATTGAACTCATGAACCAATCCCTCTAAATTCGTTCGGTAAGAAAGTTCTTCGCCATGGTAAGCAATCAAAACACTGTCCTTGGTCATTTGTACATCTATTTCGGTGCCATCCATACCCAGATTAAGGCACTTAAGGACCGACTCCAGGCTATTCATCGGATAGGTGTGGTCGTGGCCCATACCGCCATGGCCAAAAGCTTTTATGTTATTCCCATTCAGGTTTCTAATTTCAAAATCCTGTTTTGTACAGGATGCTAACAAACAGATAGATGTAATTATTAAGGTTGTTATTTTTAGCATTATGCAAGTTATTAAAAAGCATATCCAATGGAGAGGCCGGCCCAATGTCTGAAGTATTTATTGTATTCTATGATAGGTGTATAAACCAAGCGATAAACCAAACCCCGGCCTTGCTTTTGAAAGCGATAGCCCAGTGTGAATTGTGTACTTAAACCGGATTGCCTTTGCTTGTCTCCATATTCAAGATCAACTTTTACGATGTTTGTAAACGTCTGGCCAAAGCCCCATTCCAAGTGATGCTTTTTGCCATAAGCGGCCACCAAGGCGAATGGGATAACTAAATCAGGATTAAAGGTGTTGGTAAAATCTTTTAAGTGGACAGCCCCTAATCCCAAGCGCAGCAAGAACCTGAAATTATTGTTTTTAAGGAATTCCCTTTCATAATTTAGGGAGAATCGTCCACCAATACCCGCAATTTCTGTAAATATCTGGTTAATGGCAATTTTTTCATTAGACGGTTGTCCGAAGCTGTTTAAACTAAAAAGCATGCCTATAAACAGCAAGACAACTTTATAAAATGGCATTTTTTGTTTTTGCAAAAAAAAGATCAAAGCAATGATTATAAGTTAGTTAAAACTGCCCGCGTCGAAATAAGGCAGGGGCTAAAGGTAGATATAATGAGTGAATTGTAACATTCCTTATAAATTAATTGAAGGCAACTGACAGAAAATCTTCTGCCTTTTCTGCATAATTATAGCACACAGTAAAGAATCAGTCTAAATAATTATGTAATATTGCACCGTTCAATTTAAAATAAATCAGTCTTATGCTGGGCTTTCGTCTCGATGAATCTTACAATCAAATTTTCGAAAGAATTCTTTCTCAGTAATCTATCTAACTTAATATCAAACACATGAAATTCGTTTTACGTATTGCAACGCTGTTGTTATTTGCCGGTTCAGCAGCTTTTGCCCAATCAGAAAAAGCTTCTCCGGGTTTTGTCGGAACATTGCCCGAGCCTGTAATTGTTCCCAGCATTGCCAAGCAAATTGCTGCCGGAACATTTATTGCCACCGATCCCGATGAGCCTGCCAGGATGGGAAATCCCAAACGCTCAGGGGCCAATATGACTGTGCCCGGTAAGGGCCTTCCCAGGGGAAATGATGCCCTTGTTAGCCAGCAGCAGCGCGTGGCCAAAAAACAGGGCCGTGAGCCCTCATTGGTATTCCATGCCAACACTTCCAGTTACACGCCCAGCGACCCTACCGGTGCGGTTGGCCCCAACCATTATGTCGGTGGCTGGAATGTTGGATTCCGTATTTTTGATAAGCAGGGCGAGCCTCTTACGCCTACTGCTTCCTTATCAACTATTTTTCCTGGTAATAATGCCGGCGACCCCATAATTCTTTACGATGTGGAGGCTGATCGTTTTATCATCACAGAGTTTGACTTCTCGCCCAACGGCCTTAATTTTGCCATTTCCGCCGGACCCGACCCGGTGAACGATGATTGGTATGTTTACACAACAGGTATGACAACAGGTGCATTCCCTGATTATCCCAAATTTTCTATTTGGTCGGATGGTTACTATGTAACGGCCAACATCAGTTCCAACAACCGCGTTTTCGCGATTGAAAGGGATGTTGTTTTGGAAGGTGGAACACCCCAGTTTATTGGCTTTCCCTTGCCGGGTATTTCAACTTCAGGCTTCTACAGCCCGCAGTTTTTTAATGTTACCAATGGTGATTTGCCACCTCCCGGAGACGCTACCATCGTTTATCTACAGGACGATGCCTGGTCGGGCGTTTCTGTGGACCACCTGAAACTATGGACACTCAATGTTGATTGGGATACACCAGGAAATTCAACTATTTCTTCACCAGTACAAATTAATACAACACCATTTATATCCGTTTTTGACGGTGGCTCGTTCTCAAACCGTCCACAACCATCAGGCCCGGATATTGATGTATTGCAGGCCACCATCATGCAACAGGCACAATACCGCCGTTTCCCTGATTACAACTCTGCCATTTTTAATTTTGTAGTTGATACAGATGGTTCCTCAGCTGAGTTGGCAGGTATCCGCTGGTACGAATTGCGTCAATATGGCGATGGTGCTGCCTGGCAAATCTATCAGGAAGGAACCTATATTTCACCCAATAATGGTAAAGATGCCTTTTCGGGCAGTATGGCCATGGATGGGCAAGGCAACATCGGCATGGGATATACGACAGTAAGCTCACAGGAAAGCATTGCTATTTACTATACTGGAAGATATGCTTCCGACCCCTTGGGTGTGATGACGGTGGAAGAAACCTTAATCGCCCAGGGCAATTCAAACAATCCTTCACTGCGTTTAGCTGATTACGTGCATCTTACTCTTGATCCCGCTGATGACAATACCTTTTGGCATATCGCCGAGTATTTTTGGAACAACCAGCGTACGGATGTTGTAGGCGTATTTCAGATTGGCACCAACCTGGCTTATGATTTTGGTGTGATTGAGGTGATTGAGCCAGTAGATGGTGAATTGTCAGAAGAACAGCAAATCACTGTAAGTATTTTCAATTACGGTACTGAAGCACTGGATAGTATTCCAGTAGGTTTTTACCTACCCGGTGCCGACACCATTGTTGAAATGCATACAGATACCATACCTTCGGGCGAAACAGTGGAATACACTTTTGAAGCTACTGCCAATATGGGAATTCTGGGTGAAACATATCTGCTAACTGTTTTCACCGGCCTCGAAATAGATGAGAACCTTTTGTCAGATACACTGCGTGTGGCTGTGAAGCACCTTTACCCGGCAGATGTGGGCGTAAGCCAAATTGTAGCCCCTGAATCAGGAACGGGACTTTCAGCAGAAGAAACGGTTTCGGTTGTGCTTAAAAACTATGGCGCACAGGAACAATCGGATTTCCCACTTGCCTACGAACTGGATGGGGAAGTTGTTACCGAAACCTTTACAGGTACTTTGGGTGTTGGTGAAGAAGTTGCCTATGATTTTGAAACCCTGGCCAACTTTTTCCAACTGGGTACTTACAACTTAAAATCCTTCAGTGTGCTTGTTGATGATTTTGACAACTCCAATGATACAACCGCTGTAATGATTGAAAAATCAAATTGCCAGCCCCAGTCAAATTGTAGCAGTGGCCGTGGAATTTTCTATTTCGAACTCGGTGATATCCTTAATGAATCAATATGTGACCTTTCTGGTTACAGCGATTTTATGGACCTGATCACTGACCTGGAAACGGATGCCGAACACGAGATGATACTCACTGTTGGCCGTGGCGATACATACGTTAAAGCATGGATTGATTACAATGATAATTTCGTTTTTGATGAGGATGAAGTGATTATTGATAACTACATCATCGCAGAAGGGCAGGGAATTGGAGGTAAAACTGATACCATTGTACTAAGCATACCCGAAGATGCCATTTATGGCGAACATCTGCTGCGTGTGAAAACAAGCTGGGGCACTCCTGTGCCAGATGATGCTTGTAGCGCAACTACTTACGGTGAAACCGAAGATTACAGGGTAAACATCATTGTACCAACCAATGTTACCCCTTTGCCCGAAATGAACAGTCAACTTGAGGTGAGGCCTTACGGAAACAATCAATTTGAGCTGTCGTTTGTAACACCCAAATTAGATGGTTTTGTTTTGGTTAACCTGCACAACAGCCTCGGAGCAAACCTGGTTGAGAATAAAGTGCAATATGCTGGCGACCGCTACACCTACCACCTGGACATGTCATATGCGGCGCCAGGAGTTTATATTGTTCGCATGGGAACTTACAAATATGGAAAAGTTGCCAAACTGGTTATCCAGTAGCGTAAACACCATAACACATGGCATAAAAAAAACCTTCCGGAATTCCGGAAGGTTTTTTTTGTGTTACCTATCAATTATATTGCTGACTTATTAATGGTAATAAGAACAGAATATGTGATCAAGTTTTAAGTTGCAGTTGCTAACAGTTTAGTAGTTTTGATTTCAGCAACTACATACTCATGATTAAATTCTTCTCCTTTATCATCTTGCGCATATTGATCAAAGCATAGCGCATACGTCCAAGAGCCGTATTGATGCTCACATTCGTCAGGTCGGCAATGTCCTTGAAGCTCATTTCGGCATACAGCCTCAGATAGAGCACTTCGCGCTGCTCGTCGGGCAAAAACTCGATCAGTTTGCGCAGGTCATCATGAATCTGATTCGTAATCATTTGCTCCTCAATTGACGCATCTGCCATCGTAAGGTTATCCATCAGGTCGTAATTGTCGTTGTTGTTGTCCACAACAGGCAAACGTTTAGATTTTCGGAAATGGTCGATAATCAGGTTGTGGGCAATGCGCATAGTCCATTGAATGAACTTGCCTTCCTCTTTGTAGCTACCGCTTTTGAGGGTTTTAATCACTTTGATAAATGTATCCTGGAAAATGTCGTCAGCCAGCTGCCTGTCTTTAACAAGCATCAGAATATATGCAAAAACACGGCCTTGATGACGATTGATTAATTTCTCAACACTGGTGGGGTTGCCATTAAGATAACTTCCAACCAGCTCCTTGTCGCTTATTTCGATAGCGCCCATAGAGCCTCCCTTTTTTTTGGTTATTTACTAGATTATTAAAAAGGGTAAAGTTGACTCTATAGCTTTGTAATTTGGATTTTTACTGTGTTGATTTCTACGAAATATTGTCTGTTTTGTTTCGCAAATATAGGCACTAAAATTAAAAACGCAAATATAATTGGTAATTTCGCACAAATTTTTTTTTCTAAAACAGTTTATGGCAGCTTCAAAACCGCATACCGAAATCATAATAAAGAGGGCCAGGGTAAACAACCTCAAGAACTTAAGTGTTTCAATCCCGCGAAATCAATTGATTGTTATTACCGGCTTATCCGGCTCAGGAAAATCTTCACTTGCCTTCGATACTTTGTATGCCGAAGGGCAAAGACGCTATGTTGAAAGCCTGAGTTCGTATGCCAGGCAGTTTTTGGGGCGCATGAACAAGCCGGACGTGGACAATATTAGCGGTCTTTCGCCGGCGATTGCAATCGAGCAGAAAGTGAATTCCCGCAACCCGCGCTCTACCGTTGGCACCTCCACCGAGGTTTACGAATACCTTAAGCTGCTTTTCGCCAGGATTGGCCATACGATTTCCCCCATTTCCGAAAGACCAGTACAGCGACATCTAGTGAAAGATGTGGTCAATCATGTGCAGAATATAAAAGGTGATGCCAATATCCTGATTTTGGCCCCTTTGCGCCCCATTGAGGGCAGGAGCCGGAAGGAACAATTGCATGTACTAATGCAGCAAGGGTTTAGCCGTGTGATAAACGGAGGCCAGATCAAGCGTATTGACCAACTGATTGACAATGGAGAAACCAAAGCAGGTACAAAGCTCAAAATAGTAGTGGACCGCATTGTATTGCCCGACAGCGATCAAACGCTGTCCTCGCGCATTGCTGACTCGGTGCAAACGGCTTTTTATGAGGGGAATGGGAGCTGTATTTTGCAAATTGAGCAAAATGGGGAAAGTTCCACTGTTGATTTTTCAAACCGTTTTGAAGCCGATGGAATCAGTTTTGAAGAACCATCAGTAAATATGTTCACTTTTAATAATCCTTATGGTGCTTGCAAAACCTGCGAAGGATTCGGCAGCATTATCGGTATTGATGAAGATTTGGTTGTGCCCAACAAATCACTCTCCATTTATGAAGGTGCCATTGCCTGCTGGAAAGGCGAAAAAATGGGCGAGTGGAAGGAACAACTTGTAACCAATGCGCACCACTTCGACTATCCCATTCACAAGCCGTATTATGCGCTTTCGAAGGAGCAGCAGAAACTCCTTTGGACCGGAAACCAATGGTTTGAAGGCCTGGATGCTTTTTTTAGGCATATTGAAGAACAAACCTATAAGATTCAATACCGTGTGATGCTTTCGCGCTATCGTGGAAAAACCATTTGTCCCGATTGTGAAGGCACGCGCTTACGCAAAGATGCCAACTATGTAAAGGTAGCCGGCAAATCCATTTCAGAAGTGGTGACCACGCCACTAGCCGAAGCCCAGCATTTTTTCGAATCCATCGAACTGAGTGATCACGACAGGCAAATTGCTTCGCGCTTGCTGATCGAAATTGTCAACAGATTACGTTTTTTGAATGACGTGGGCCTGGGATACCTTACGCTTAACCGCTTGTCGAATTCGCTTTCTGGTGGCGAATCCCAACGCATCAACCTTGCTACTTCACTGGGCAGCAGTCTTGTAGGCTCCACTTATATCCTCGACGAACCCAGCACGGGCTGCACCCGCGCATACCAGCCGCCGATAAAAGTATTGAAACGGCTCAGGGATATTGGCAACATGCAATTGTTGTTGAACACGATGAAGACATCATCAAGGCAGCCGACCAATTCACTGGATATCGGGCCCTTTGGCCGAAGCCATGGCGGTGAACTCTGTTTTTCAGGGCAATCGACAGGGAAGTGCTGCATGATAATCAAAGCCTCACCGGTGCTTATCTGGAGGTGAAAAGGCCATCCCCGTGCCTGTACCTTCCTCTCGCCGCAAATGGCGCGATTACCTTGAAACACGGGGGCAGGGGAGAACAACCCCAAAATATTAACGTTAAGATTCCCTTCCCGTTAGGACAGGCGTGGCGATCAGAAAAATCTTCCCCGGTGCGGGGCATCTTGTTCCCGGCCATAAAATCCTTGGCGGGGCTGACCGCAGTGGCCGTTTTGGTAAAATTAATGGTGACCTGCACCGCATTGCATAGCCATCGAAATGATTGACCAAAACCCCATTGGGCGTTCATCGCGATCCAATCCGGTTACCTATGTGAAAGCCTTTGATGAAATAAGACAATTGTATGCAGATCAAAAGCTTAGCAAACACGTAATTACAGGAAACCGGTTATTTTTCCTTCAATGTGCCTGAGGCCGTTGCGATAACTATGTGAGGGCGAGGGCGTTATCAAGATCGAGATGCAGTTTATGGTTGATATCTACCTGCCATGCGACAGCCGCTCGGGCAAGCGCTTCAAAGAAGAGGTGCTCGATGTGAAATTCAATGGCAAATCCATCAGCGATATCCTGATATGACACCGGATGAAGGTATTGAATTCTTCACACTTCACAACAAGGGAAGCGTGATACAACGTATTTTTAACCAAATTGCAACCTTTGCAGGATGTGGGGCTGGGCTATCTTGCGCCTCGGGCAGTCATCAAGCACCTGAGCGGGGGAGGCACAGCGGGATTGCCGGCATCTTTTCTTACCAGCGACAAAGTGAAAAGCCAACCTTGTTTATTTTTGATGAGCCCACCACCGGTTTGCATTTCACACATCAACTCCGCCTGGTTAGATGGTCTCACCCGCAATGATAGAGCAATGCGGCAACATCTGGGTTGTTATTGACACACCCAGAGGCTGTCAAACCAGCTTCACCGCAATAGACGACCAAATGGAAGAAAGCATGTAGGAGAAACTGTTAAAGTTTTTTGAGGCACATCAAGAGCAAGTCCTAGTAGGGAATCTTTTACCGCTGATGCTTTGGTGGGGAAGGTTTAGAATGAGTCTTGAGTCTTGAGTCTATAGTCATGAGTCAGTTGGTTCAAGATTCAAAATTCAAGGTTCGATATCTGATCCGTCAGCTGACGGACAAGATTTCAACAATTCCGTGATTTTATAGAGTTGGCAAGTTGAAGATCGAAAAAGTGATTGAAGATTCTGGATTGCCAATCAGCGATTGCAGATTTTGGGTTTTCGCAGATCAAAAATCTTCAATCTTAAGTCGTAAATCAGAAATCAAATTGGCAGTTGGCAGGAGGATTCAAAAAAAAAAACTCAAGATTCAAGATTCGATATTCATTCGACATTCGATATTCGACATTCGATATTCAATCCGTCAGCTGACGGACGATATTCGAGATTCATCATTCGATATTCGATATTCAATATTCAAAATTCAGGACAGTTGGCAGTTGGCAATGGGGAATTACAAGATTAGTTGTGCTTGGCAGTTGGCAAGTTGAAGATCGAAAAAAAGTGATTGAAGATTCTGGATTGCCAATCAGCGATTGCAGATTTTGGGTTTTTTAGAATCAGGGCAGAAAGAAGCTATACATGTCCTTGCAGTGAAGAACACGTATTAACCTGACGGCTTCCTTTTCTTTGAACAAACCCATGCGGTAGGCACCAAGCCTGATACGGTAAGCTGTGGCATGGCCTTTCATTTTGGACAGGTTTGGTATTTCACTCAGTGCGTCAGCGTTTTCGATTAATTGGATTGTATTGCTAATCCTAAGTTTGAGCTTGCTGTCATTGATTTTACGAATATCCTGCAGGAAAGATTTGTCAAACAATACTTTCACAGCTTCAGGATTGTAATGCCTTCATGATTTCTTCCCTGCTGACATTTTCACCGGTTTCTGCTTCGAGCATGGCCTTGAGCAAGCCAAAATCTTCTTTATCGCTTTCGCTGATGGATTTGGTTTTTAGCCGCAACCGTCTGGCAAGCGATAGAAAAAGGGCTT
The DNA here is from genome assembly GCA_018400955.1 of Bacteroidales bacterium. Lineage (GTDB taxonomy): Bacteria > Bacteroidota > Bacteroidia > Bacteroidales > F082 > CALAZZ01. The sequence continues at coordinate 22,023 of JAGYLH010000002.1, read as the reverse complement.
TGTCTTCTTCTGATTTTAAGTTGATTAAGAGCGTTTCCATAATGAACGGCATGTTTAATGATTATTGCAAAGCTATAAATTCTTCCATTCATACATAAGCTTTATTATAAACTATTTAGGAGGGGGTAAGGGATTTTTAGGATTCGGTGTAGTTTGCAGTTGACAGATATAAAATTAAAACAAAATGGCGTAATCCGTATTGCAGCATGGATTAAAAAAATTCGTGTTTCGTTAATTGCAAATTCAAGGGTTTATTCAAGATTCAAAAATAACAATTGGCAAAGAGCAAATAATTCTTCGCAAAGAACGGAAGCAGTAACCATAAAAGAGGCAAAAATCAAAAATTTCCATATTTTTGTAAATGCATAATAAAACGGCAATGTCCGCCTCAATCATTCATATCAATACTCTTACGAAGACAGGAGCGAAATCCCTCGTTATGAAAGTTTAACGTTATAATAAACATTTTTCACTTCTTATAAGTTATCTTTGTTATATGGCAGCAAACACCTTTGGAACCGCGCTGAGGCTTACCAGCTTTGGCGAATCGCACGGCAGGGCTGTCGGCGGCATTCTCGATGGATTTCCGGCCGGGGTCAAAATTGATTTCGAATTCCTGCAATCGGAAATGCAACGGCGCCGGCCCGGACAGTCCAAACTGGCTACCTCGCGAAACGAATCGGATGAGGTGGAATTTCTTTCAGGTATTTACGAAGGTACTTCCACAGGTAGCCCCATCGCCTTTATGGTGAATAATAAGGATGTAAAATCATCAGATTATGAACACCTTAAAGATACTTTCCGTCCATCACATGCCGATTTCACCTACCAGGAAAAATATGGTGTCCGCGATCATAGGGGAGGGGGACGCTCATCTGCCAGGGAAACACTGGCGCGTGTTGTAGGTGGTGCCCTGGCCAAAATGATGCTGCGCCATTACAATATTGAAATTACAGCGTATGTGAGCAGCATCGGAACGATTGATATGTCGCCCAAAAATGCATGGCCTGATAAACAAGACATTGAGCAATCTTTGGTGCGTTGTCCGGATAATGCTGCTTCAGAAAAAATGATCGAACTTATTGAACAAACCCGCGAATCAGGTGATACACTGGGTGGGGTGGTAAGCTGTTATATTACAGGTATTAAGCCCGGTTTGGGCGAACCTGTTTTTGACAAACTGCATGCCGACCTGGGCAAAGCCATGCTGAGCATCAATGCAGTCAAGGGCTTTGATTATGGTAGTGGTTTCCGGGCCGCACGCATGAAAGGAAGTGAGCACAATGATCAATTTGTTAAGACGGGACAGCATATTGCTACCAAAACCAATTACTCAGGCGGCATACAAGGAGGTATTTCAAACGGAGAAACAATTTACTTTCGTGTCGCTTTTAAGCCGGTGGCAACCCTGATGAGCGATCAGCAGTCAGTTGACCAACAAGGAAATGAAACAACAATAATTGGCAAGGGCAGGCATGATGTTTGCGTGGTGCCAAGAGCAGTTCCCATAGTGGAAGCCATGGCCGCCCTCGTATTGGCCGATCAGCTGCTGCGACAACGAATGAATCAATTATAATAACTTAAAAAAGACAAAACCAACGATATGTCAAACCAGAACAATATAGAAAAGAAAAAAAGCAGTACAGGTTTTAAAATATTCAAAGTATTGGGCATCCTTATTGTCTTTGTCTTTGTTTTATTGCTTGTTGCCCCCCTGTTTTTCAAAGGGACCATCGTCAGGATGGTGAAGGAAGAAATTAACAAAAACGTCGATGCAAGCATTGATTTTGAAAGTGCCAGCCTGAGTTTCATCAGGCATTTTCCATCCCTTACGCTTGATCTTAAGCGCTTAACGGTGGAAGGAAAAGCTCCTTTTGAAGGAGAACGACTGGCTGATATTTCAGCTTTGTCGCTGCGCTTGCAAGTAATGAGTGTGCTTCGCTCCGGTCCGGTCGAAATTTCGAGCATCATGCTGTATGACCCGGATATAAAACTCATTGTCAATGAAGAGGGGCTGGTCAATTGGGATATTTTTCTCTCAGATGGTGAAGTAGGAGACAATCCCTCGGGAGAGTCTGGAGAAGAACCACTTGTGATGAATCTGCGTAATATGCAGATTCGTTCAGGAAAATTTCAATATATAGACAAAGAGTCGAATATGGACGTGTTGCTGGAAGATTTAAACGGATCCCTTAGTGGCAAATTTTCTGCTGATAAAGCTGTGTTGTCAACAGATTTACGTGTTGGTGCCAGCAACTTCACCTATGACAATGTAAAATATCTGTCCAATGTAAAGACCTCTTACCAGGCTTTGATCGACGCTGATTTCGTGAACAGCATTTATGTTTTTGATAAAAACAGCCTGTACCTGAATGATTTGGCCCTTACGATGGACGGTAGCGTAGGCCTGTTGGATGATAAAATCATGCTGCTGCTAACATTTAAAACCTTAAAATCAGACCTGAAATCCTTGCTGTCACTTATTCCTGAAGTGTATGAAAGGGATTTTGAAAAACTGAATACGACTGGTAGTTTCAGCTTTACAGGTGCCATCAAAGGTGATTATTCAGATAAATCGAATCCGGGCTTCAACATCGACCTCAAGGTGAATGATGGCGCTTTCAGTTATACTGGTTTGCCCACTAAAATGGATAAAATAAATATCGCTTTATTGGTGAATAACACCAGCGGTCAGCCCGATGCGACCCTTATTAAGCTGGACAGGTTTGATTTTAATCTGGAAAACAACCCATTCAGATCCAGACTTTTGTTAAAAACACCTGTAAGCGATCCTGATTTTGACGCCACACTGAATGGCAAGCTCGATTTGGAAAAATTGTCGCAATTAATTCCCTTGTCTAAAGAAGAAAGCCTGACAGGCTTACTGCAATTTGATGTAAATATGAAAGCGCGTATGTCAGCGATTGAGAACAGGCAATTTGACCAGGTAACAGCCATGGGATCAGTACTTGCCACCCAATTCATTTTTACCCCATCGGGTTCAGGTCAAGCTGTGAAACTTAGCAGGGCACAAATGAACCTGGCGCCAGCTTATATCGATCTGGTTGATATGAAGCTACAGCTTGGCGAAAGTGATATGCAGCTTTCCGGACGCTTGGAAAACTACCTGACCTATTATCTGGGCGAAGGGGTGTTGAAAGGCAATCTAAATATGGTTTCCAACTTTTTGGATGCAAATGCATTGTTGGATGTTTTCAACGGCAATGGACAAGAAGGTGAAACAGAAATTGTTGTAGCTGCAGATACCACAGCACAAGTAACTGAACTGCCCGAACGGATTGATTTTACTTTAAATGCAACGATCGACAGTTTGCACTACGACCAGTATGTATTGAAAAATGCAAGTGCCAAACTGCATTATAAAGACAAACGGCTTGTTTTCGATCCGCTTTTAGCCAATATGATGGATGGCAAGATGAATATGAAGGGCTATTTTGATGGAACAGATATGGCCAATCCTTTTATTGACATTGAATTTGGTATTCAACACTTTGATATTCCAATCGCTTACCACCAAATTGGTTTAATGCAAAGCATTGCACCCGTTGCAGAAAATATACAGGGTGATTTTTCAACAGGCTTTAAGATGAAAACGATGCTAGATGCAAAGCTGAAACCTGTTTTCGAGACGATGAGGGGCAATGGCACCCTGCAAACTTCCCAATTGATTGTGGAAGGCTCAAGTGTTTTTGAACAACTGTCTGATATGTTGGGCAATGATAACTTTAAACGACTGGTAACTGATGGACTCAACTTCTCCTATGAATTTGTCAATGGGCGGCTCTTTCAAAGTCCATTCACCATCAAGCAATCCGACCTGGACCTGACATTGGGCGGCTCGGTAGGTTTCGACCAAAGTATTGATTACGACATGCTTTTTGCAGTTCCTTTTGGCATGCTGGGCGAGCAGCTAACAACGGAGATCAGAAACGCCACACAGCAACTTGGCATTCCCGGACTTGAGATCGGGCCACAAACCAAGATCAATGTCATGGCCAAACTAACAGGGGAGGTGCGAAATCCGAAAATTATTCTTGACTACGAAAACATTGGCCGCAACCTGAGCAATACCCTGGAACAGAAAGCCCGCGAAACCTTGAGCAGGAAAAGGAAGAAGCCCTGCAGAAAGCCCGTGAGGAGGCTGATAAGATTCTTCAAAAGCAAGTGAACAGGTTGATGCGCTAAACAGTCAGGCTGAAGCTTCGGCTGCTGCTATACGTACCCGAGCCAAGCAAGCTGCTGATAAATTGCGCGAAGAGGCTGAAAAACAAGCACAAACCATTGAGTTGGAAGGAAAGAAAAAAGGTATGCTTGCTGAAATTGCCGCGCGCGAAACCGCCCTCAAAGTACGCAATGAAGCTGGTATTACAGCAAATAATATCATCCAGGAAGCAGATAGACAAGCCAATCAGGTGCTCAAACAAGCCAATGACCAATCAGACGAAATCATGCGCAATGCCAGGGAAAGGGCAGGAAAGCTATAGGATTTGAAGATTTAAATTCAAGATTCAAAGATTCAAAATCTGACTCACGACTCAGTATTCAAGACTATTGACTCAAGACTTAAATCAAAACAAACCATACATCAAACGGCCGATCATAAAATAGATAAACAGACCAATGATGTCGTTGGCGGTGGTGATAAAGGGCCCAGTGGCCAGGGCAGGGTCAATTTTGAAGCGGTGCAAGGCGAGGGGCACAAAGGAACCAAATACAGCAGCAAAAACGATTACCGAAAGCAAGGAAACGCTCACCGTCATGCTTAAGGCGAAGGAGGGGGTAAAAATCAGGCTGTAAGCAAGGAGCAAAACCGAGCAAACCAGTCCATTAATCAGGCCCACAGACAGCTCTTTGAATAAGCGGTTTATAACGCTGCCTGTCAGGGTGTTGTTGGCCAATGCCTGTACAATCAAAGCAGAAGATTGCACACCCACATTACCGGCCATAGCCGCAATAAGGGGCATAAAAAAGGCCATTTCGGGATTGATGCTGATCTGGTCTTCGTAATTGGCAATTAGCCGAGAACCGATGATGCCACCAAAAAGGGCCACGATAAGCCAGAGAAGGCGGCCTTTTGTCAGTTCCCATATCTTGTCCGATGTTTCAATATCATGACTGATACCCGACATCAACTGGTAATCCTTATCTGCCTCATCTTTAATGAAATCAACCACATCATCAATGGTAATACGGCCGATAAGCCTTCCAAGCTCGTCAACAACCGGCAAGACCACCAAGTCGTATTTATTCATGATTTGTGCCACTTCTTCACCTTGCTGATGCGCTTTGATGGAAATCACATCAGGGGAGTAGAGGTCGGCGATTTTATCCCTGGGTGAAGCTATGAGCAGTTTGGTAAGCGACAGCAGTCCGAGCAGTACATTTTGATCGTCAACAACATAAACGGCATACACATGTTCCACTTCGGAAGCTTGTGCGCGCATTTCGCGGATGCAGGTAACCACATGCCAGCTAAGGTTTACCTTGATGAGCTCTTTGGCCATCAAACCACCGGCAGTATCCTCCGGGTAAAAAAGCAGATCGGCAATATCCTGGGCTTGCTGGCGGTCAATAATTTTCGACAATACATCGCCACGCAGGTTGTTGGGCAATTCGTTGATAAGGTCAGCGGCATCATCCGAATCGAGGTTATCGATCAGGTCGTGTGCAATTTCAGTGGTTGAAAAGGAATTAACGAAACGCTCACGCACATCGTCTTCCAGCTCCATCAGCACAGCCGCGGCTTCTTCCTTGTCCACCAGGCTGTACACATACTTGGCTTCCTCCAGGTTTAATTCGTCGAGCAGCTCAGCAATATCAGCCGGATACATCTCATTGAGCAGTTCCTGCAGATATTCATTTCTGCGCTCATCAATGGCCTCGCGGATTTCATCGATGGTGATGTCTTTGATGTTCAGGCTCATAATTATATTGTTTTTTTAATGATCCATACGCTGTCGTTCGTTTGCGCCAATTTTGGAAATGCGATGCGAAGATAAGGATGTTGGTTTATATTCAAGTTAACATGACAAAAAATCAACAAACTATTGTTTAGATCCACTTAATCTAAAACCTTTCATAATTAACATTATGTTAAATAGAATATTTAACAAAAAAACAACCATGCGCAAAGCATGGCTGTTTTTATTTTATTCTTTTCTATTTCTTTCCTGCTTGCCTACTCGTTGAGTTTCTCTAACTTTTCAACTTCATTAAAGCGGGCATATACGGTACGCAGTACTTGCACTGTTTCCGCGTCGCTGGGATTCATTTCGTAAGCTTTTTCCAGATAAGGCAAAGCCTTGCGGATAATCACATTGGCTTCCTCGGTCAGCTTTTCATATTTTTTTGTTTCTGACAATGGCAGGTCGTTGGCAACAATCTGAATTTTATTTGATTCGTTGATATACAAGGCACCCAGGTTGTAGATGGCATCGTAATATTCCGGGTTGATTTCAATCGCCCTTGTATAGTATTCCTCTGCTACAACCACATCAAACATCTCCTCATTGGTTTCGTCACCATAAATAGTTCCGAGTACAAAATAGATGGAGAAATTCTCCGGGTCTTGTTCCACAAGCATTTTAAGGTCGTCAACAACTTTCTCGCCTTCACCAATAGCCAGATAGGCATTGATTTCTTCTAAAATCAGGCCGGCATCATCTGGATAAACTTCACGTCCTTTTTCGAGGTACTCCATCATTTTTTCGCTATTTTCAAGTCCCCTGTAAGCGATGGCCAAGTTGCGATAAACCTCTGCTTCTGATACGCCAATTGCAAGCACCTGCGAATACAAATCGATTGTTTCCTGGAACAGCTCTCCCCTTGCGGCGGCCATGGCAGCATTCATAATTGCCAGTGTATCAACTTTATCAATTCCATCGGCTACGTTATACGACTTGAGGAACAATCCTGATGCTTCACCAAAATCACTATTGTTGAATTCCTCTACAGCTTCTTCAAAATACAACTGGCCGATGGCTTCAATGCGCGGAATGATTTCGGTGTTTTTATCCAGCCTATCCTTCTCATCCAGTTCCATAGCCCGTTTGAGCGATACAAGGGATTTTTCAAGGGCCTCGTCATCAAGATGTTTGACGTCTTCGTTGATATAGATGTTCAGGTAAATAATTCCCCGGTACATCCAGGCGGTGGCATCGTCCATCGTTTTTGGGTGTTCAACGGCTTTGTCGATGGCTTCGCGGGCTTTTTCGTATTCCCCATTGCGGTTGTACATAAAGGCGTTAGTCCTTTCTGACCGTTGCCCCATAAGGGTGGTTACTGTGATTAATAGCGCAACCAGCATCATGATCTTTTTCATTGTATTAATTTTTTTCGTGTTAGTGAAAAGGTTTTATAGGTTTAAAGCGAATATCATGCCAAGTTATTTGTACTATTCAACATCTTGATTATCTGTATTTTCAGAAACGTCTCCCTGTCCTGGGCCAGTGTCTTCCACGCCTTCATCCAACAGTTCTTCCACCACTTCCTCTTCTTCCATGGCACTTACTTTGGCCACAGCGGCAATTTCGTCATTGCCACGCAGGTCGATTAGCTTCACGCCTTGTGTGGCGCGTCCCATGATGCGGAGTTTGTCCACACCAATACGGATCAGGATGCCCGATTTGTTGATAATCATCAAATCGTCGGTATCTTCCACTGCTTTGATAGAGATGAGGTATCCGGTTTTTTCAGTTACATTAATGGTTTTTACGCCTTTACCTCCCCTGTTGGTTACGCGGTAGTCTTCGATTTGTGAGCGTTTACCGTAGCCTTTTTGTGAAACGACCAACACGTTACTACTACCGTTTTCAACACAAATCATGCCCACTACTTCATCCTTTTCACTGGCCAGACTGATGCCGCGCACTCCCGAAGCATTGCGGCCCATAGGCCTCACCGTGCTTTCGTTGAAACGTATAGCCCTGCCAGATTGCAGCGCCATAAGCACTTCGTTTGAGCCATTGGTCAGTTTCACTTCGAGCAGCTCATCCCCTTCCCTGATGGTAATGGCATTGATGCCATTCTGCCGTGGCCGTGAATAGGCTTCGAGGGTTGTCTTTTTGATTACACCCTTTTTGGTGCACATGATGATGAAATTATTTTCCCTATAGGTTTCATCCTTTAGGTTTAGCACATTGATATAGGCTTTCACCTTATCATCCGGTGCAATATTGATCAGGTTTTGAATGGCCCTGCCTTTGCTTTGCTTGGTGCCTTCAGGGATTTCGAACACACGCATCCAGAAACATTTGCCCTGTTCGGTAAACAGCAGCATATAGTTGTGGTTGGTAGCGATAAAAAGGTGTTCGATAAAATCCTCATCGCGCGAGTCGGAGCCTTTGGCGCCCTTCCCTCCCCTGCTCTGTCGGCGATATTCGCTTACGGCAGTGCGTTTTATATAGCCAAGGTGCGAGATGGTAACCACCACAGCTTCGTCAGGTATGGTATCTTCCACGCGGAAATCATCAGCAGAATAAACAATGGTGGAGCGGCGCTCATCACCGAATTTATCCCTGAGCTGAATCAGCTCATTCTTAATAATATCAAATCGAAGGGCTTCATCGTTGAGTATATTATTAAGGAAATCAATAAGTTTCATGATTTCCTGATACTCTTCCTTAATTTTTTCAATTTCGAGGCCGGTAAGGCGCTGCAAGCGCATTTCGAGGATGGCTTTGGCCTGTATTTCGGTCAGTTCAAAACGTTCCATCAGGCCACTGCGGGCTTCCTCAGGATTTTTGGAGGCCTTGATAAGTTCTATAACTGCATCAATGTTATCAAGTGCAATGATGAGGCCTTCAAGGATGTGCGCGCGTTTTTCGGCTTCACGCAATTCGTAACGCGTGCGGCGGATGACCACTTCGTGGCGGTGTTCCACAAAATGAAAGATCAAATCCCTAAGATTCAACATTTTGGGGCGACCTTTCACCAGGGCCACATTGTTCACACTAAAGGACGATTGCAAGGCCGTCATCTGATACAGTTTGTTCAGGACGATATTGGGAACGGCATCTTTTTTAAGGTCATAAACGATGCGCATACCGGTCCTGTCCGATTCATCGCGGATATCGGAAATGCCTTCGAGCTTTTTGTCGTTTACCAGATCGGCGGTTTTCTTAATCATATCCGCCTTGTTCACCATATAAGGAATAGAGGTGGCAATAATTCGCTCACGACCGTTGTATTCTTCCATAACAGTTTCGCCACGCATCATTACGCGTCCGCGGCCTGTTTCGAAAGCCTCCTTTACGCCTTCGTAACCATAAATAATGCCTCCGGTAGGAAAATCAGGTGCTTTGATGTATTGCATCAGTTCGGGAATGGTGATATCCCTGTTGTCGATAAAGGCAATAATGCCATTGATCACTTCCGTAAGGTTGTGTGGGGGCATATTGGTAGCCATACCAACGGCAATACCACTGGCACCATTTACGAGAAGGTTGGGCACCAATGAGGGCAAAACGGAAGGTTCGGTAAGTGAATCGTCGAAATTAAGCTGAAAATCAACGGTATCTTTATCAATATCGTTCAGCATTTCCTCGGCAATCTTACGCAGGCGTGCTTCGGTATAACGCATAGCAGCAGGGCTGTCGCCGTCAATCGAACCAAAGTTACCTTGGCCGTCAACCAAAGGATAGCGCAGCGACCAATCCTGGGCCATACGCACCATGGCATCATACACCGAGGTGTCGCCGTGGGGGTGGTATTTACCCAATACTTCCCCGACAATCCTTGCCGACTTCTTATAAGACCTGTTTGATAAAACACCCAAGTCGAGCATACCATATAATACACGGCGGTGCACCGGTTTAAGTCCATCGCGCACATCGGGCAGTGCGCGGGATACAATTACCGACATGGAATAGTCGATATAAGCCGATTTCATCTGGCTTTCTATATTGACCTTTACGATCCGTTCTCCTTCAAAATTCTCTTCCATTCAACTAGTTACTTAATAAAATTAAATAAGCGAAACAAGGTGGCAAAGGTACTAAAAATCTACCAAGTTCAGTTGTTAAAAACTTGCCAATTTCTGATTATTAATTTCGCCCGAAAATAAAATCCTACCTTTGCAAAGTGTAAACAGCACGGTGTTGATAATTCATCAACACGAACAATACTGGACTGGTTTTTGTTTATAGTTTTGACACTGATAAACATAAAATATCGAAAGTGCTTATTTTAAATGTATTATATAATTTTAATACACTATTTTACGTTCTGATTTACTGAATTTAACTGACAATTTAAATATGGATGCAAAATTTTCACCTCGTGTACGCGACATTCTGACCTACAGTCATGAAGAGGCTATGCGATTGGGCAATAATTACATAGGGCTTGAACATCTGTTTTTGGGCATGGTACGTGATGGCGAGGGCAAAGCATTGCAAATGCTGCGTTTCCTCGGTGTTGATATTGAAAGCTTTCGCCGTAAAATTGAAGATGCGATACGCAACCCCAGTCCGGCTGACAGCAGCATGACAAATATTCCGCTGATGAAACAAACCGAGCGTGCCCTCAAATTTACTTATATCGTAGCCAAGGAGTTTAAAAGCGACCTGATTAAAACCGAACACCTGCTGTTGGCCATTATGCGCGACAAGGACAACCTGATTACACGTAAACTTGAGCAGGAAGGCGTTGATTATGCAGCATTTAAGGGCGAACTCTCTTTTATGACATCAGGTGAGCGCAAAGGGGAAGAGGGCTTTAAAAGCCCGAGTGCTGAGTTTCCAGGCGAAACTGAAGACGATGAGCCGCGCCAGGCAACCGGCGGTGGTGTGAAGAAAATGGCTGAGATTAAATCCAAAACACCTGTTTTGGATAATTTTGGCCGAGACCTCACCCGTTTGGCTGAAGAAAACAGATTAGACCCAATTGTTGGCAGGGATGTTGAACTTGAGCGTGTTGCTCAGATTTTAAGCCGTCGCAAAAAGAACAATCCTATACTTATAGGTGAACCCGGTGTGGGCAAATCAGCCATTGCTGAAGGATTGGCCTTACGCATCGTGCAAAGGAAAGTGTCGAGGGCTTTGTTCAACAAGCGCCTTATCATGCTTGACCTGGCCTCGCTTGTAGCCGGCACAAAATACCGCGGACAGTTTGAGGAGCGCATGAAAGCCGTGCTCAATGAACTGGAGAAAAACCCTGATATCATCCTTTTCATCGACGAAATACACACCATTGTTGGCGCCGGAAATGCCAGTGGTTCGCTGGATGCCTCCAATATGTTTAAACCTGCACTTGCCCGCGGCGAGCTGCAATGCATTGGTGCAACCACCCTTGACGAATATCGACAGTACATTGAAAAAGACGGAGCGCTCGAAAGACGATTCCAGAAAATATTGGTTGATCCCACCTCACCCGAAGAAACGGTTGAGATTTTGAACAATATCAAGGAAAAATACGAAGACCATCACCTGGTTAAATATGAACCTGAGGCCATTGAGGCTTGTGTGAAATTGACCACACGCTACCTTTCCGACCGTTATCTTCCTGATAAGGCTATTGATGCGCTGGACGAATCCGGTGCGCGGGTGCACATCAACAACATCCACGTACCTATTGAGATAATCAATCTGGAGAACGAAATAGAAGAAACCCGTCAAAATAAGACGCAAGCCATTCAAATTCAAAAGTTTGAAGAGGCAGCCATGTTCCGAGACAAGGAAAAACGTTTGCATGAAAGCTTGGAGATAGCAAAAAAACGCTGGGAAGAAGATGCCCAGATTCATCGCGAAACTGTTACAGAAGAAAATGTGGCGGAAGTTGTAGCTATGATGACAGGGATTCCGGTGCAACGGATAGCTCAAAATGAAAGTGACAGGCTGGTTCATATGGAAGAAGTGCTTGCAGATTCGGTGATTGGCCAGACAGAAGCCATCAAGAAAGTTGTAAAAGCCATCAGGCGCAACCGTGCCGGTTTGAAGGACCCCAACAAGCCCATTGGCACATTTATCTTCTTAGGCCCTACCGGTGTTGGCAAAACTTACCTTGCCAAGGTGTTGGCCAAATACCTTTTTGATTCAGAAGAGGCCCTGGTGCGCATTGACATGAGTGAGTATATGGAGAAATTTGCCGTTTCGCGATTGGTTGGTGCTCCTCCCGGATATGTTGGGTATGAAGAAGGTGGGCAGCTTACCGAAAAAGTGCGCCGCAAGCCCTATTCCATTGTATTGCTTGACGAAATTGAAAAGGCACACCCGGACGTGTTCCATTTGATGCTTCAAGTGCTTGATGATGGAATGCTTACAGATAGCCTGGGTCGTAAAGTCGATTTCAAGAATACCATCGTCATCATGACTTCCAATATTGGTTCGCGGCAATTGAAAGACTTCGGCCAAGGTGTTGGATTTAGCACATCGGCCAAGAAAACAGCTAAGGCAACCTATGCGCAAGGTGTTATTGAGAGTGCCCTGAAAAAATCATTTGCCCCTGAATTTTTAAACAGGATTGATGATGTGGTTATTTTTGAACCGCTTGAGCGGGAGGATATCCATAAAATTATTGATATCGAACTCAAACATCTCTATAAGCGTGTTGAAGGCATGGGGTATGTGCTTAGTCTAACCGATAAAGCCAAGGATTATATTGTTGAAAAAGGATGGGATGAACAATTTGGTGCACGGCCACTGAAGCGTGCCATTCAAAAATACGTAGAAGACGTTTTGGCCGAAGAAATTATAAAAACCAAGATTAGTCAAGGTGATAAGATTTTGATTGACCTGGATGAAAAAACAGGCGAAATCAGTGTTAAAATTACCAAGGCCAAAAAAACTGCCGTAACTAAAAAGAATACCGAATAGTTTTTTTTGATGCGGTATTGGCCCATTATCGGGCTGTCTATAAAGAAAAAGCAAATGTTTTGCAGTCCGCAGGCATTTGCTTTTTTTATTAGAATTGATATAAATTAGGTTTTCAGTCGTTTTAACATGTAGAAATTTAGATGTTTTTAGCTAAGTTTGCGCTCTATTTTCAACTTAAAAAATTATTTATGGAAGCAAAGACCACACTCAAAGGCGGAGAGTTCTTGATAAGGGATGTAGATGTTAATCAGGTGTTTATACCTGAAGAATTTGATGAAGAAACGAAAATGATTACCGAAAGCTGCCAGGATTTTCTTGAAGCAGAAATTTTCCCCAATCTTGACCGTATCGACAAGCAGGAAGACGGCCTGATGGCTGAATTGTTGAAAAAAGCCGGCGAATTGGGCTTACTTGGCTTATCTATTCCTGAAGAATATGGTGGTTTTGAGCAGGCATTTTTGCCCATTATGCGCGCCAACGAAGCCTTGGGTGCAGGTTATTCCTATTCGGTTGCCCTCATGGCCCATACAGGTATTGGCACACTTCCCATCCTTTATTATGGCAATGAAGAGCAAAAAGCCAAGTATATTCCCAGTTTGTCCAGTGGCGAGATGATGGCTGCGTATTGCCTTACGGAGCCCGGTGCTGGTTCAGATGCCAATTCCGGTCGTACAAAAGCTGTTTTGTCCGACGATGGAAAGCATTATATTCTGAATGGCCAAAAAATGTGGATAACCAACGGAGGCTTTGCTGATATCCAAACGGTATTCGCCAAGATTGACAACGACCGCGTACTTAGTGCCTTTATTGTTGAGCGGGCCTGGGAAGGTGTGAGCATGAATCCCGAAGAAAGGAAAATGGGCATTAAAGGTTCGTCCACACGTCAGATTTTCTTTAATGATGTGAAAGTACCCGTGGAGAACCTGCTGGGTCGCCGTGGTGAAGGTTTCCGCATCGCCTTAAATATTTTGCACCTGGGGCGTATCAAGTTGGCTGCTACTGTTGTAGGTGGTGCCAAAAGGGCCATACTACATTCTGTAAATTATGCCAATGAGCGCAAACAATTCGGAAAAGCCATTGCTGAGTTTGGGGCCATCAAATACAAACTTGCCCAACAGGTAATTAAAACATTTGCCACCGAATCGGCTGTATATCGTTCCAGTAAAGATATTCAGGACAACATTTTAGCCAAAAAGGCTGATGGTGTAGTGCATGGCTTGGCCAATATTGAAGGTGTTGCAGATTATGCCATCGAATGTGCTTTGATGAAGGTGTTTGGCTCCGAAGCCCTTGATTATGTGGTGGACGAAGCTGTACAAATATATGGTGGCATGGGCTTTTCCTCTGAAACACCTGTGGACCGTGCTTACCGCGATTCGCGCATCAACAGGATTTTTGAAGGGACCAACGAAATCAACCGTTTATTGGCAGTGGATGCTTTGCTTAAAAAAGGTATGAAAAGCGATTTCAAGCTCTTTGAAAAAGCCCGTGAAATGTACGACACAATGGATCAGGCAGAAAAAACCAGTCATGATGATTGGTTCGAAGAAAAACGCGCCACCGTAAGAAACCTCAAGAAAGCAATTTTAATTTTGATTCCGGTGATGTCGGAGGCATTTGGAAGAAAGATGGCCGAAGAGGAAGAAGTTATGATGAATATTTCGGATATGCTTATGCAGGTTTATGCAGCTGAATCTACTGTGCTAAGGGTGAAGAAAATGGAGCAGCTTAAAAGCCGTGATGAGCTTTTGCTTTATCATGATATCCTTGATGTGCTGGTATTTGATACTGCCATAGCCATGCTGCGTTCTGGCCGCGAGGCCATTGTGAGCTTCGCCCCTGCTGAGCTACAGCAAAAAATGCTCGATGCCATGCAAGCCCTTTGCCAGTCCAAAGCAGTGAATGTAAAAGACGCACGCAGGCGTATTGCCGACAAACTGATTGCCGACAATTATTATTCGTTCTAACATCAGTTTTCAACATTTGGAAGCCCGGTGTGAAATGCTTCGGGCTTTTTCTATTTGTGAAATTACGGCTGTCCTTTACAGGATTGCCTTTTTGTATGATTTAATGAACGTTCCTTCTAGTTAGTGCTTGTCTTTAAAGTCCGATGGCTTCGTTATGCCCGTCATTCATGTCAGTCATCCCGATTTTTTAGGGACTCCTGACATTCATTTCTTGCATGCCTCGCCCTTGAGAACTTTAAAGTTCAAGCACAAGACATTATAGACAGGCACTAATTAACTAATCAACAGGTTGTTAACATATAGTATGGGTTGTTTACAACTTGTACGAAACATCAGTTACTGATGTTTCGTACATTGAGTAACGACCTGACAATGAATGGTAAGAGAATTCACGGATTTTGATATAATACTGATATTCTGTATTATAAGTTTGTCCATTTGCATTAATAGCTTGAATTCGATGGTTATAAGGTAATAGGTATTTTTGTTGCCCCCATATCCGCCGGGGCGGATATGGGGGCTAAAACAGAAACTAAACCTATACCCCCCCTTTCAACAGTATTATAGTCTTTATAAGCAGACTGTTACTACAGTTCATATTTAATCAAATCTTCTGCGAAACGTCAGATCAGTAATACTTTAGTGAAACTTCCAGAATAACCTCCTCAAAGGATGTATCCATAGAAAAGGGGATGAAATATAACAACACTATGTGGTTATTTCTATGTGTCCTTCTATATACCTATTTGGTTATCAATGATTTAGAACGCAGAAGGCACATAGGGCACAGAAAGTTTTCTTGTATATAAAAAGCGTAAATTTGTACTACTTCAAACCAAAAGTCATGCAAGCCCCACAAATCATTGATTGGCTCCTTCAGGGAGATGTTTCCATCCAATACCAAACCCATCGTGACCTTTTGAATACAGAAAAACCCAACTTAAGGCAACGGATTGAAAATGAAGGTTGGGGAAAGCAATTCCTTGAAAAGCGCAAGCCCAACGGGCATTGGGGGCTCTCCTTTTACCAACCCAAATGGACATCGACACATTACACTTTGCTTGATCTCAAAAATTCGCAGATTGATCCTCACCATGCTGCCATTCAGGAAACGATAAAACTGATTTTCCTGAAAGAGAAAGGTGAAGATGGCGGCATCAATCCGGCAGGTTCAGTGAAGTATAGTGATTTGTGCATCAACGGCATGGCCTTAAACTATGCCTCCTATTTTGGTTTAGCTGAAAAGGAAATGGAAACTGTTGTTGATTTCATACTGTCGGGCCAGATGGCGGATGGTGGCTTCAATTGCCAATGGAACCGGCATGGGGCAAAGCACAGCTCCTTGCACACCAGCATATCCGTTGTGGAAGGCATTGATGAATACAAGAGAAACGGTTATCATTACCGGCTTAACGAACTTCTTCATGTTGAGGAGGATACGCGCGAATTCATGCTGATGCACAAACTGTTTCGCTCCGACAAAACCGGCGAAATCATCAAACCGGCTTTCCTAAAACTCCATTACCCCTGCCGCTGGTATTACGACATATTGCGGGCGCTGGAATATTTCGCACAAGCTGCTGCACCCTATGACAGGCGCATGGGGGAAGCCCTTGCCATTTTAGTATCCAAACGAAATAGCGAAGGACAATGGAAAGTGGCTGCCCACCATCCCGGACAAACACATTTTGTCATGGAAAAAGCCGGACAGACAAGCCGATGGAATACGCTCCGGGCTTTGAGAGTATTAAAACACTTCGATGCATTTGTTTAAATTAGAAAAAATTACAACCAATAACCGTAGATTTCTGTGTAGGTCCATCTGAAATTGTTAGCCATCCAAATGGAAAAGCGGCCAACAAGTATAAATACCCATTGGCCGCTTACTCCCCATCTACAATTACAAATAAGCGATCTGTTTCTATTGCAGGATTAGCTTTTTAACTTCCCTTCCTTCAGGGGTTTGAATGACGAGCATATACATGCCTTTGGGCTGGTTTGAAAGGTCGATCCTTACAAATTTTCCATTCCATTCGAATTGTTGCAGCAATTTGCCGGTCATGCTGTGCAAAGAAAGACTTGCTGTTTCCCAGTTTGCTGATCCGGTATAACTGATGTCAAGCAGTCCGTTGGATGGATTGGGCTTAACATTGAACTCATTTTTAGATACTTCAGGAATACCTACAAAATAATCATTCGAAAAAACAACCAGGTTGCAAGCCACTTCGAGTACTGGGTTGAAGCCGTCGTCGCAATCAGCGCAGGTGACGCCGGTAACGCAATCGGGATGGTTTGGATGGCAGAAGTCAACATAATCTTCAAAAAATACATATTGCAGGTTTACATTTCCTGTTGCGACAAAGGAGCTCATATCAAAATCGAACCAGGGGGCGATGGCACCCGGGCACCAGCCAGCCCTGTTGTGGAACCATGTGCCGTTTTGGGGCTGGCAACCGTCGGGATTGGGATTGCAGACATTCCAGTTGTGCTGCGTAAATGTTTCTGTACCATTCACCCACACATGATGCGTAGCATTGTAAAACTCAGCCGCATTGCCTGTATTCAGGTTACCCCAGCCATGTCCGGTTGCTACCAGCTTCAGTGTGGCTGCATCTGTGTTTGCCGGAAACTCAAAATCCCAAGGCTCAACAGGTTGTAAGTTGGCATAATCGCCAAAGGGGTAGGTATCTTTCCACACCTCAATGATACTGCTGTAGAGGTAAGCAGGAGCCCCTTCCCGGTAACTCAGATTTAGTTTGTATTCAAAACCATTGTCGAGTGTAACACTATTGAAACGAAAACTTACCTTGCCATTCAATATGGAAATATAGTCAGTAAGGTCGATGTTGTGTGAACAGGCAACACCATAAGGGGTAATATACCTGATGATTTCGAGCCAGCGGCCATCGTGGCCTTTGGCGTCAATGCTGGCCAGGCGGTCCCACTCTCCGCATCCACCGGGTGGGCAGGTAACTTCCAAGGAAGCAATTACCTGATCAAAAGCTCCCAGGAAAGAAGGCAGTTCGGCTTCGACGGTTATGGAGGGCGTTGCGGTATTTATCCATACACCCTCAGCAGCAGTTACTTCCATATTTGAAGCCTGCGAAATGATATTGATATTCACTGGATGCGAAGCCGTAGCCCCAAAATTGTTTGTCGAGAGAATTTCGATGGTGTAGTTCCCATAAGATGGGGGCGTCCACCAGGCTGTATAATGCCCGTTGCGATGGTAGTCATGGCCGTAAATGGTTTCGCCGTCAACAACAAAACGCACATTGGTAACTGAAAACAATTCAGGGTATGCAATTTCGGCGTAGGCTGCCAATTGTATTTGCGAAAGCGAAGGCACGAGTACATCGCCGGCAAGCGGGTGCCTGGCGTCTATATCAGGTACATTCAGTATGGGGTCAACAACCATAAAATAATTTGTGATAGGCTCTGCCGGATCGTAAAAATCATCGCCAGGCTGCGTAGCAACGATGCTAACCTGTCCGGGTTCACCTGTAAGGCTTACAATATTTCCGTCAATAGTAGCCGGTCCTGCAACCACTTCAAAAAGCACTTCGAGGCCTGAGCTGGCTATTGCTTCAATTTCGAAGGGTTCATCGGTGGTCAGGTGATTGGGAATCTGAGGAAAAGAGATGGCCTGATAGCCCTCATCAATGGTTCCATTGAAATTGGATGTTTCGCCGATCAGGGCAAAATTCATCAGTTCGGCATCCCTTTCGCCGGTGCCTGTTTTGCTAATCAGGTGGGTAATAGAGGTGTTGTCGCCACCTGGTATGCCCTGATTAAATTTGTAATAGAGCTGCAATCCATCTTCGGTGCCTGTTAGTTCATCTTCCATCATATCCTGTATTTCCTGTTGGGAAAGGGCTTTGCTCCAGGCTGACACTTCATCCACACGTCCGCCATAAACAAAATTGAATCCCCCCAAAAGGCTTTTACCAATGCCAAATGGCACATTTTCGCCCACAAAGGAACCCGATGCAGGGCTGCTGCCAACCAGGAAGCCATTGACATAGAGCTTTACGGCACTGCCATCATACACCCAGGCAAAGTGTTGCCACACCTGCGGTATGGCCGTATTGGCGGGCGAAACATATTCGTGGAGGCCGGTGGTTGTCAACAAACGGCATTCCATAACCCCATTGTTGAGTTGAATCATGTAAAACTCACCCGTTCCGGAACCAATCCTGAACCCCATATAACCCTGTCCATAAGCAAGTTCATCTGTAAAGAACCATCCGGTAATGGAGATTTCATTATTCCCTGAAAAATACTGTGAGGCATTCTCAAGTAACACAAAATCATCCTCCCTGTCGAAATGCAGGTACTGGTTGGTTTGCGCCATTGCGAAAAAGGGCTGCATAAAAAATAAAAGAATAAGCAGCATTTGGATTTTTTGCGTAAGAATTTTCATAAGATATTGGTTTAAGGTTATTTAAAAATAAATAATTTATTCAAACTAAGGAATCCACCATAATTTCACTTGTGGATCGTCACCTCCTTGTCGCGCAACGGCCTCTGCCCAATTGGCCGTATTGTGTTCAGCTTCGGAAGGGGGATAAGGCAAACGGAAATGATTGATTGGATCACCTTCGCGGGGCGTCAGTCCTGTGCGACGGGCCAGAGCATAGGACTCGGTTGGTTGCCTGAAGGCATCAAGCCACCATTGGGTGTAGATAAACTGTAATTTTTCTTCATCCGTATTGGCGTTCCAGAATCCAAAATGGGTTTGCACCGTGGCTGAATTCAGGTTTTGCGGAATACTCACCATATCGGTAAACAGCATGCCCGACATGGGCAAACGGCTGTTCGAAGCAGTGCGTCTCCACCACTCCACCGAAGAGTTAATGCCGTTAAAGTATTCAATTTCAGCCTGCGTCCTGTCTTGGGGCACGCCTATGCCTTTCCAATAGGCTTCTGAAAGCAGGAAATGGGTTTCGGCACCTGTGTAAATGATGATGGGCATATAATCTTCGTCCCGGATCAGGAAATAGTTAAATGGCGAATAAATACAGGTTTCACCTTTTATCTGGAAAGCACCTGCTTGGTCGCGGTGGGAGCCATAGGGGATGCCACCTGATGCAGGTGCACCAATGTCGGGCAGTTGCGGATAAGGTTTCCAGCGGTTTTGGTTATCCCTTTCAAAAAAGATATAGGCACGCGGATCGAATATCCCACTGCCATCGGTACTGTCGTGAGAAGCAAGCTGTTGCCATATCGTTGAACCCATTCTCAAATTGTTATGCTCCCTGAAGGACCAATTCAGGCCTTCATTTTTAAACCCCATAGTGGCAGGCCTCAAACTGGCATCTTCCAGCAATGGTGTCAGAAAATCATAGCCTAAAAACACAGGCCTGTTGTTCTCTGCAATATCAGCCACCACCTCACCGGCTAAGGCGGGTTCTTTATCAGCAATGCGCATGGCATGGCGCAAGCGCAATGAATTTGCCAGTTTTCGCCATTGTTGCATATCACCATTAAACAGCAGATCGAAGGATCTGAAAGTTGTAAAGGGTTCTTCAAGTGCTGCTGTTTCATCAATATTTTCGTCGGCCCAGCGCAAATCTTCGAGCAGGGCAAGGTAAATATCACGTTGGCTATCGTATGCAGGCCTTAAAAAATCCAGGTTTTGAAAACCATAGCCCGCCTCCGAAAAGGGCATATCCCCAAACAAATCAGTTACTTTAAAAGTTTTAAGTGCCAGGGTAATTTTCAACATGGCTTGCATATTAATTACATGTGCGGTTTGGTCATAAGCAGCAAATCTTTTCTCCAGCTCCCTGATTTCAGGCAATACGCCATAATAGTTTTGCCAGATATCCTCCGTGCCGATGGTGAAATTTCCCCAGGCTTCACGCGTAAGTGCTGCTTGCTGGGTTTGCTTGTAAAGGATTTCGTTGTGAATATAAAACTGTTCGTTCCCGCCCGGTATCAGCGATTCAATTACACTGTTGAAGAGTGAACCGTCGCTGGCAGTTGTAAAACCGTGCGGGTTGGTATTGATATCCTCAAAATCCTTGGTGCAGGAAATCGCGATTAAGAGTCCTGTTAAAATCAAAATTGAATAGCTTATTTTCCTTTTCATTTCCTGCTTTCTTAGGTGTTTTTAACTGCTTAAAATGAAGCACTTATTCCAAAAATAAATGAGCGTGTTCCCGGATATGAGGCCCATTCAAAACCCTGGGCATTGCCAGCGCCCATAATCCCTTCCGGATTGATTTTATCGGGTAGTGTGGTATAAATATAAAACAAATCCCTGCCTGTCAGACTCAGTGTAAGCGACTGAAAAAGTGGTGATTTCGCCTGATGATCTTTGTCCAGTTTAAAGCTGTAAGAAAGGGAAAGTTCCCGCATTTTCACCCAGGTATTTTCCAATATACCTGGTGTAGAAACAAATTTACCCCAGCCGCCTGCGTTGGGCAGGTATTTATAGTAGTAATGCACCACAGTGGTATTTGGTGTTCCATCTTCGTGCACCCCTTCCAAAATGATCCCAATATTGCTGATAGTGCCTTCCGGATCGGTATAGGGCAATCCCCCACCCTCTCTTTCAATCAATGTTTCAGGGCTTTGGCCGGTTTGTAAACCGATTACGTAAGAACCCGCATAAATATCGCCTCCCCATTTGGTGTCGATGAGCATGGCCAGGCGAAATCCTTTATAGGTAGCCACCGTATTGAATCCGGCAATAAAATCGGGCGAAGCATTTCCAATCGGCTCGCGGGTATCGGTAATGAGGTATTTAGTGCCTGCATCATTCACAAGCCTGTTGCCTGCCTCATCATAAACATAATCATAACCGCTGATGGTACCATATTCATCGCCTTCGTGCAAAATCATAGCCGGTCCGTTAAGGCCCCAAATGTCAGCCAGCAAATAAGAGTCGGCATCACCACCAAGGCTGACCACTTTGTTGCGGTTGCGAGCCAGGTTCAGGCCTGTCCTGATCACCAAATCTTTGGTTCGGACAGGCACCGTATTCAGAATGATTTCGAAACCCCGGTTGGTCAAAATCCCTTCGTTGGTCATAATGGTAGAGGCTCCGCTGGATAGTGGCACGGGCAGGTTGGGAATAATCTGGTCAAATGAATAAAGGTAATAATAGGTGAAATCGAGGTCGATGCGGTTTTCAAAAAAACTGAGGTTTAATCCGGTTTCGTAAGCATTCACGCGTTGTGGCTTTAGATCAAGCGGTGGAATCGTTGTTGGGAAAC
>JAGYLH010000199.1 GCA_018400955.1 Bacteroidales bacterium | reverse complement strand
TATATCCTGAAGAATTCGGGCGGGATTCAAATGCTGGAATCAACAGGTGATATTGTTTTGGGTGTTTTTGAAGATAAACAATTCGCGACGAAAAATATTCAGCTGCAACCACAGGATGGCGTGCTGCTTTTTACCGATGGCGTCACCGAGGCTTTCAACCTTAAAAACGAAGTGTATGGAGAACCACGCCTGGAACAATTGATTGCTACTTTTAAAGACTTCACGGCAGAAATGGCTGTTAATGCTATTGTAGCCGATGTGGATAATTTTGCGCATGGTGCAACGCAATCAGACGATATTACCATGCTCTTTTTAAAGTATAGCGGATAGTTATATGTTGCTGACTGTAGTCAGCTTAAACAAACTCATAACTACTTAAGCAGTAATACTCATTTTCTCTTTCTGGTCATGATTGCTGAAATTTACTGATCGGAAGTTTTGCAAATTATTGATCTATTATATTAACTATCAGCGATTTAAAAGCGAATTGAAGTATTCCCAAAATCACAAAACAACGAATTGAAAAATAAATTCTAATGCATATTGCCAACTACTAAAGTTTTGTGTAATTTCATACCGAAAAAAATGCCGTTCTTTTTTTGTTTCTGATTTTTAACGCATAACAGCTGATTATTTTTTTTCTGTTAAATATATATAATGCTTAATTTCAATGTTATATGAAATATAACCAAAATTATTATTGCACTTTTTAGGTATCGCTTGCTGATGCTTTGAAAAAAAATAATTAGCAAAACCAACTTTTTATTCATTTGGATGTACTTTGAGAAAATAAATTCACCGAATTAATACAACAGAACAACTTAAATCTTAATCAAATGAAAAAGAACAATGCATTAAAACCGATCCTCTTTATTGTTTTGGGTTTGGTAGCAGGAATTTTAATCGGTTTGTCATTCAATGGTTTACCTCCCCGGGATAGTGACCTGGCAGGATCCATCGGTAAAGTAGATAACAAACGAAATGTCAGGATAACAGAAAATGATATCTTGTTGCGTAACGAACTGGCAGAAGATACCGCAAAACTCGTTCAATACCAGCAATATTTGAGTTATATCTACTACAAATCACTCAAGTCTTCGACAGATGTAGAACGCGTAATCAGTCTTACAGCAGATAATCAGGAATTTCTTGCATCGTTAAATTTAAGCCAAACACTCGACGACTATCTTACCTACCTGAATATAGCCCGTGCCGACCTGCTAAAGGCACTTCATGCTGTGGAAAATCCTGATATGGCTACCGAAACCCCCATCATTCAATACCTGAACGACGCTCAAAATGCCGCTTCACGTATTTATAGCAACGAAGAAATTTTTCTGACCTATATGGATGGCATTGAGGATTGGCTTGCCAAATATCCTGAAAAAGACAACAAAAATCTAAAAGAAGCTCATGATTTACTTGCCTTTAATGTGCTGCAAAACGCCCTGATAGCACAAGACAAACCACTGCTCAAATATATTGAAGACAAGAAGTTGGTTAGCAACAATCAATCTCTCTATAATGTTTTAAATGACACTATTCAAAAAAATGATATTCAGGCATATATGGAAATAGACAATGCCGGGATAACAAATTTTAATGCATTAAGCTCTCAGAAAATTTTAAAAAATATGGAGCAAATGAATATGGTTGCTTCTTCTTTAGGAAGTGCAATTTCATTGCTTGTGTTGTTAAACGATGCGGAAG
The DNA here is from genome assembly GCA_018400955.1 of Bacteroidales bacterium. Classification (GTDB taxonomy): domain Bacteria; phylum Bacteroidota; class Bacteroidia; order Bacteroidales; family F082; genus CALAZZ01. The sequence goes on along the minus strand of JAGYLH010000199.1, from coordinate 409 downwards.
CAATAAACTCATTTGAAAAATTAGGAACAGGTTTCTCAGATCAACAAAAAATAAACGCCATTAATGAACAGCAAGCATTGGGTGCAATTAATAACCAACAAAAATTAGGTGCAGGTTATACAGATCAGCAAAAACTTCAAGCTATTAACGATCAGCAAAAATTGAATTCCATTATGAATCAACAATCCTTGCAAGCTATTTTTAATCAACAAAAGCTTGGAGCTGCTTTAGGCGAAAATCTTACATTAGGTGCGATAGTATTTAGTATGCAGGCGCTAAGTAATGCTGTAAATGATCAACAAAAACTCGGTGCGATCAATAATCAAGAATCACTTGGAAATTTTTACTACAGTCAAGAATCATTGGGTTCAATTATGAATGACTTGCAAAAGATAAATAGTGAAGCTTT
>JAGYLH010000198.1 GCA_018400955.1 Bacteroidales bacterium | reverse complement strand
AGGCGCTCTTCGATGCTCGGGCCTTTCGTCTCGGTCCAGATCGCCTTGGCCTGCTCCCGGCTGCACCATTGAACGTTCGGGTCCAGTCCGGCGAATCGCCAGATATGCCCGGCGGTCGGGGCCTTATTGATGTCGATGTGGGCCAAGAGCCCGGCAGCCAGAATCGGCCCGATGCCTGTTGTCTGGTCAAAGAACCACGCCATCGGGTGGGTCTCGGTGTAGATGGCGAGCAGCTTCGCGACCGAGTCTTCCAGGGCGGTAAATTGCTTCCCGACCCAGTCGATCGCCTCGTGCGGCTCGGCGGTGTTGCCGGACTTCTTGGCGTCGCGCTCAAGCCCCTTGGATTGGTTGCCGACGGCAATCCGGTTCGCCTGCATGTTGTAGTACAGATCGACCAGATAGCGTGCTTCGGAGTCGGTGACCCCTCCGCCGTTTTGGCGCAACCCCTTGGTCATGTCGCGGGTCAGCTTGTAGACGGGCGTCAGCATCGATTCAAGTTCGGCGTGCATTGGTTCTCTCCGGTTGGCCGCCACCAGGGCGGCCGTTTTGGTTACGCGGCCTTATCGGCCATCGGGTTGAAGTTCAGCGACTTCAGTTCGCCATTCGCTTTCATGCCGTACTTGAACAGCTCGGCGCGACGGCTTGCCAGATCGCGGCTCAGAAGGACTTGGTTGCGCACGCCGATGGAGAAGCTTTTCATCTTCTCGGCCGCGGTCAACTTGGCGTCGTTGAACACCTCGTCAAGCAATGCGGCGTTGGCGGTCATCATCGATTCGTAGGAATCGATTCGGGTTTCCTGTGTGACTTGGTCTGTCATATGCGTACCCTTAGGGTTGATTGATGACGGTTGATGAAACGCTTGGTGTTCCTGGTTCTGTTATCGGGGATGGCTCGATCACCTTTAATGGCTCTCTCAGCAACATTGGCTCGATCGATGTACGTGGTTCTTTCGCAGTTTTTGGCTTGCTCCTTTACACTGGTTCTTTTCACCTGACTGGCTCGCTTCAACACGCTGGTTCTTTCGTAGAATGTGACTAACTCTTTCGTATGTGACTCGATCACCAGTAATGGTTCTCTTCCCCGATCTGGCTCGATCGTACGTCCTGGTTCTTTTGTCGCGGCTGTCTCGATTCGCTTTAGTAGTTCCTTCGTTGCTTTTGGCTCACTCTTCAAATCTGGATCTTTCACCCTTAGTGGTTTGCTTCTGTATCGTGTTTCTGTCTTCGTATGTGGCTTGATCAGGGTCCTATGGTTCTTTTGCGTGTGTTGGCTCGATCGTTTTGATTGGTTCTTTCCCGGTGTTTGGCTCGATCAAGTGCTTTGGTTCTCTCTTGTGCTATGGCTCGATCTGCAATCATGGTTCTTTCCCTCAAGATGACTCACTCTCACCCCGTGTTTCTTTCAATACCCATGGTTCACTCCAGGTCGCTGTTTCTTTCCTCCGCTCTGGTTCGCTTGCGCTCTTTGGTTCTTACACAGTGACTGGCTTTTTAGCGTCGATGCGCGCAATGGTCACGAACGCCCAATGCAGCGCTTCGACGCGGGTGAAGAACCACGGTGAGACTTGGTCATCCTGCCAAAGGATTGCGCGGTACTGCCGGGCTTTGCATTGAATCTTGTAGGGGGCCATGGCCGTCTCCTGTGCTGCGATCGCCCTAAATTGCGCGACCTGCAATCATCCTAGCCGCGTCCAGCCATTGCGTCAAGCGCAATCGTAAGCGAAAGGCAAAAAAAAGCCCCGACTAGCGGAGCTTGGTTTTGGGAGGAAGGTCTTTAAGCGCGCCGACGGTGGCGGGTCGGGCGGGTGTCTGCGGGAGATTTCTCAGGATCATCACGCCATCGACGGAAGACCGAATCGAGCAGAGCCGGATCGATGGTGTCGATCAGCTCATGCAGCGCGGCCTTCCGTGGGTCTCCCTCCTTGGGGGGCTGTCCATCCTCCGCCAGGCGGTAAATCTCCCATACTTTCACATCCAGTGCCTTGGCGATGGCTTCGAGGCGGTCGGTCGTGGCGGCCTGTTTGCCCTTGATGATCCGGTTGAGGTTGGCGGTGTCCATCTCGCCTGCGCGTTCCGCGAGCTGCTTCTGGTTGTACCCGCGATCAACCAAATATGTTAGTAACTGGTGACCAA
>JAGYLH010000197.1 GCA_018400955.1 Bacteroidales bacterium | reverse complement strand
TTTCTATATGTCTGACACGTATGCAAAAGACGATGGTTTTATGGTATTTGTTGGCATTTTCATGACAGGTGGCGTGATGTTCAATTATTTGCAGCATGCTTTTTCTTATGAGGGCAGCTATTTCGATATGCTGCTGGCCTCACGGGTTGATTTTAAAGATTATATACGCGCCAAAATCCTTGGCGGGACCATCTTGACGGTTGCCTCTTTTATCCTGATTATCCCCTATGTTTACTTTGGCTGGTTCATCATGCTGATCAACACAGCCACATTCCTTTTCAACTTGGGCGTTGTGCTTCCCATGCTTGTTTATATTGCCACTTACAACACCAAAAGTATGGACCTCGGCAAAAGCACGGCTTTTAATTTTCAGGGCATCGGTGCCACCCATTTCCTCACCATGATTCCTGTTTTTATTGTCCCTTTGATCCTGTATTTGCCTTTTAAATGGTTTGGAAATGCAGATCACGGTGTTTACCTTGTTGGCCTGATTGGTCTGCTGGGGCTGGCATTCAGAAAGCCCGTCATACAAAAGATATTCAAAAATTTTGAAGCCAGGAAATACACCATGGCAGCGGGTTTCAGGGAAAAGGATTAAAAGAAACTACAACTCATCATCAAAAAATATTGTTTTAAAAATCGAGAAAATATGATACAAATAAATCAGCTTACAAAAGTCTATTCCAGTCAAACAGTTTTGGATATTTCAACTTTGCAAATACCCAAAGGTGAGAGTTTTGGCCTTGTTGGCAACAATGGAGCCGGCAAAACCACCATGTTCAGGATTTTGCTCGACCTGATCAGGCCGGCAGCTGGAAATATCCTTATCAATCACGAAGATGTTGCCAAAACCATGCAGTGGAAAAGTTTTACCGGTGCCTACCTCGACCAGGGGTTTCTGATAGACTTTTTAACCCCTGAAGAGTTTTTTCAATTTACAGGCAAAGTGAAAGGCCTTTCGCAGGACGATATCAAGCATTTTTTGGAAAGTTTGTCTGATTTTTTCAACAACGAAGTGTTGGGAACAAACAAATTCATCCGGAACCTGTCGATGGGAAATAAGCAAAAAATTGGCATCGCTGCCGCTTTAATGGGCCAACCCGAACTGGTAGTCCTGGACGAACCATTTAACAGCCTCGACCCCAGCACCCAAATACGGTTAAAAAACCTGGTAAAGAAAATGAGAACCGAAAGTCAGATTACTTTTCTTATTTCATCGCACGACCTGAGCCACATCACTGAAGTTTGCGACAGAATCGTCGTGCTGCACGAAGGCAAGGTGGCGCACGATATCAAAACTTCAGATGATACGCTGATGGCCCTCGAATCTTATTTTGCTGTTTAAAGGAAAAAAATGGTGCATGACCTCTTCCAAGGCTTTCATTTTAAGTGTATTGATTTGGCTTAGTTTGTTCGCACAGCCTGTTCAATCCCAACAATACTATCTCAAGGGAAATATCAGGAATGATGCAACCAACCAACCGCTTGCCTTTGTAAATATCCGTATCAACGAGGGCCGCTATGGAGGCACCTCCGATATCGACGGGAACTTTTCGCTGAGTAGCCCCCAGCCTTTCAACTCCCTGCATTTTACCTATGTCGGTTTTGAACCCATGCAAATTTCGTTGGAGCCTTCCCCTGAATTTTTAAACATCAGGCTATTCCCAAGTGAGGTATTGCTGGATGAGGTAACCATACTTCCCGGAGAGAACCCTGCCCATCGCATCATCAACAATGTATTAAAAAACAGGGATATAAACAATCCGGAAAAGATGAATTCATTTTCCTATAAGGCCTATGATAAAATGGTATTTACAATTGATTCGGCCAATGCCATTCCTTTGCAAAAAGAGGGCCCAATCGTTGACAGTGTATCTAAAAACAGGGCAATTAACTTTGTAGAGCAACGCGATTTTTTTCTGATGGAAACAGTCACAGAGCGCAGTTTCCTTTCCCCAGGTCTCAGCCGGGAAAACGTTTTGGCCACCCGCATTTCCGGACTGCGGAACCCAATTCTCCTTTTCCTTATTTCGCAATTGCAATCCAACAGTTTTTATGACGAACAAATCAGGATAGGTGATAAAAACTACATCAACCCAATCAGTAGTGGCAGTACGCGCAAATACCTGTTCGTGCTTGAAGAAGAGACCCT
>JAGYLH010000196.1 GCA_018400955.1 Bacteroidales bacterium | reverse complement strand
AAAGTCAAACACTTTCAAATCCTGACTGCTGATCTCCCGTTCGAACAGCAGCCTGGTAGCTTTGAAGAAGAGATTTCCGTCCATGGTATTGTCGCCATAGCTGAATTTTGGCCCTTCGAACTGGGCGAACTCATCGGCTTTTGTCGTTAGCGAAAAGCCAAGCCCCAATTGGTTCTTCAATACCAAATCAAACACATACCGCAGACGGTTGGTTATTTTGGGAACAGAAATCAGTATTTTTTCCATGCGATGCCAAAGGTAGCCTTAATTCTCATGATTAAGATTTAACGGATTGTGCTAAAGTTTAGTTTCTTTCCTGAGTCATCTAAAGATAGCCTGTAAAGGTTTTTGGACTCAATGCAATCTAAAACTTTTTTATACAAGTACGCTTTCGATTCCTCTGTCATGTTTTCAGAACCATACGACCCGGTTTTGGGATGGACAAACATGAGGTAGAGGGATTCTTTTCTGATAATCAAAAGAAAATACAGCCTATATCCGCCTTTCCCCATTAAACGCTTCTTGATATATGGAGCTTCCAAACTATGATTGAGCCTTGTTCCTGAACACAGCTCTTCACTGGTTTTACCGAAAAAATAATTGATTATCTCCTGTTCTATCGTTTTATAGGACTTCTTCGTTTTTAATTTTTCAAATTCTACCTTAAAATCTTCTATACAATAGAATTCCATTATTTAACGAGTGATAGTTTTCTTGTGGTTTCAACAAAATCTGGCATCCTGGGAAGAAAGAAAAAAACCGACTCCATATCTTCATAAGATTCCCTTAGTTCATCAATAGAATTTTTAAAGTTTTCTATTTCTTGTTTAGCAATTCCTTTCTTCCTGAAAATGTTCATAGAAACATATTGCCGGATTAAGGAAGTTCGTAAGTCCTTTGCCGCAGAGATTAAATCATTAATCAGCATCAAACTTTCATCATCCAAATTATCGAACCAGCTTACCTTTTCAATTCTTTCGTTGATGTCATTAATCTTTTCTGTCTTTTCTATCAAGCTGTTTTTAAAATCAAGCATGGTGTCTAAAAACAAATCGACTTTTCCTGCTTCCATTAATGGAGTCTTTTTTTCTTGATAAGAAAAGCTTCTGATACTAGAAAAAGTATCCGCAATTTCTGATTTATGCGTGAAGGATTCCATTTCGGACATATGTTTTAAAAGAATATTTTAAAAATAGTTGACAAATATACTTAACAATAGCTAACAACTGATGAATATTAACCCAAAATAACAAATTGCTTTTCTACTCAACAAACACCCTTACACCTTTTGAATGGGCAGCAAACTCAGGTGCATATAAACATTGAATTTTTGCCAGCCCGGCTGCAAAATCGCCTGTGTGGGATGCCCGCAGACTATACTCGAACACATAATTGCCCTTGGGCAGATGTGCAAAGAAAAATTCTGTTGAGGCGTCCTTTGTGCTCTGATAGAACCCAAGGTTGTCGCGCCAGTTGTAGCCCGAGAGCACGTCCAGTGGCTCAAAAGCAGCAGCGCGTTCATCTTTCAGGTGCACAAATTCCATATGGCGGTCCACCTGTAGCAGCAACCGAATCACCACTTCATCACCAATTTGCAATTTACGATTGCTTAATGGCAAAAGTTGTTCGCCCTTGGGGGTAACTTTTTTCACAAAAATTTCCTTCTGCAATTGCAATGGAGTTACTTGACCTTTTACCTTATCAATATCCTCAAAATATTGCAGGTAAGCACCACCCCATGCCATTCCTTTATTGGGATTGGTAATGGTAATATTGGCCATGTCGGCACTTACTTCCTTCCCAAACCATTGTTTGCTCACAAAGCCGGTACCTGCATGTGCTTCATCCGTTTCAAGCTTTTCCGTTCCAACAACAATCGTAGCGTTTTTGGTTTGGGTCCAGTCAGTACCCTGCATCAGTAAGGCATAGATGGCATCTGCTGTAGCCCTTCCCGTTGGCCAATGGGTGGTCCGTTTCTGCGAAAGCAACCAGGTACGCATGCCATCGATTTCGCTTGTTTCTGCTTGCATGGCTGTGAAGGCCTCAATCAGCCAAACATGGTTTTCAATGGGCGTTTGGTGCCACATATAACCAGCGGCCTGATGCCAATAGGTTCCTAGTTCGTCGCTATGCAGGGCGCGTTCGCGCAGCGAG
>JAGYLH010000195.1 GCA_018400955.1 Bacteroidales bacterium | reverse complement strand
AACGACTTCTCAACTTCCAGTCTGAGCAGTATTTTTTGTAATCTATTGGCATAACTTCTGAATAAAAAGCACGAAGCCACAACAACGGCTATAAAAAATAGCGGGTGAAGTGCTTGGCGCAAGGTTGGTAATTCTATTTAACTTTGTTCTCATTCGATAGTTGAGTGTTTTAATTCCGCTACTTTTCATAGCCAAACCGTTAGCTGTAAGATGTTAATACTCGTCATATTCAAATGATTTGATCAAAAATCTTGATGTATATGCCCCAATCTTATTCTCTCGTCTAACCCCATTGTTGATGATGAACTGAACCGGTTTATTAAAATACTTCATCACATCGCCCTTCAGGGTGCGCTTTATTTTGCCGTTTATTGAGATTGTTATGAATTTCGGATCCCAATCCATTTCGTAAGTCAAAAATTGGCTTTCCGGCCGGCGAAATCCCACAAACATATTTTTAGCACCTACAACTTGATGGCTACCACTATTGTCTTTATAGTGAAAATTACTTTGCAGCTTCCAGATTTTCCAGAAAGGCCAGCCACATCTATGGTATGATCCCCGGCTATTGCTATAAGCTTCAATTATGTCAATTTCTCTGTCCCAATCACCACCCCATGCCCATATAGCAGGCCATAGGTTTGCGCCTGCTGGTAATTTAGCTACAATTTTATAGTAGCCATAGGTGAATGGATATTGACAGCACACAAGGCCAATGGATGTTTTTGGAAACACTGTTTTGTTTCTGCCCAGATCAGGATCATAAACATTAATGATTTTAGGATTGATTCTGGTGGATAACTCAAGTGTACCATCATGCAGTTGCCTTACACAGCCTTTATCGTACCACTGCCAATTGTTGTGCGGATGCACAATTCCCCAGGCTTCCTGCATAAGCCATTCGTATCCCATCCATGAGAATGTTTCAGGTTTTATTTTCATCATCTCCTCCCTGCGCCTCTTCGCTGAATACAATGTAATTGATCGCCTTGCCCGGATGTGCCTTAGCTATCAACTGATGCAGTTGCTTGATCTTGCTGTTGAATTCAGCATTTTTAACCGTGCTGTCGATCGGTATCACCTGCTCGGGTTCCTGATCCGGGTTGTGCGTTGTGCGTATCTCTGCTCGTTTTATCGTTATCATAGTTTATCCTTTTATGTATGTTCCGTTATACATGTCGCAGAGTTCACCTACTGCCCTCTCGGCTGCCTCACGGCTTGCAAATTTATTGCCGCTGCTGCTGCCCCAAACCTTCCAGCCCCCTGCACCTTTTGTTGTTTTTACCACTATTCGCCAGTATCCGGCCTTGCCGTTGTACTGCGCCCTTACCTCAGCTTTTTTTGAATTGTTTACCATAATCCGTCAAACATTTTTTCAAAATGAAATCCGTTATCTTCCATTGTTTCACGCAGTATGCGGTGCAGGTGGTTTATTGTCAGGCTTTCTTTGCCCTCATGCTGCTTCTGTGCCAGCAGCCACATATCAAAATCATATAAACTTTTGATTGCCTTGCTGCCGTTTGCGGCGCTCTCAAACTCAACCTGCTCGTCAGGGAGTTGAAACTCTATTGTTGCTTTCATCTGTATTTGTTTATAATTTGGTTGTAACTAAAATCCATATCACCACAACCAGCCCGATGCCCAGGGTTGTGATCAGCATAAATTCCAACACGCTCATTGTTGCTTCAAAATTCTCTTCTGCAAATTTCATCAGCGTAATCGAAACGTATTTGTAAGCCAACATCCCGGTTCCTACCAGCAAAATGAGGCTGAGTAATTTACTTCCTGTTTTGTGTAATTTCATATTCATGTATATCGTTGATTATGTTCCCTGCCGCAGGGCAGGGAACAGGTTATTTACTAATTTCATAAGGCTGTTTGCGGCGCTTCTCAATGTCATTGAGTGTTTTCTCAAGATCATCCTCGGTCATATCTTCAAGAAGCTTCTTATTTTTCGCCCGGGTAGGTCTCATGCCACATTTGCGACTACAATACCGCTGCCGGTTGCTGTTAGCCTTGAAGGTTTTGCCGCATGTGGCGCACACCTTCATACCGCCCGTGTGCGCCCGTGATGGCTTTCCGGTGCTCTCTGCCACCGGAGTGCTGACATAATGATCTTCATTCTCTCGTTCAATCTCTTGTTCGAGTGATTTGAGGTCATA
>JAGYLH010000194.1 GCA_018400955.1 Bacteroidales bacterium | reverse complement strand
CACCGCCGTGTAAAAAAACCACCAAAGGATATTGGGACTGGGTTCCGCTTGGTGTGTACAAAAGGTAATTCATTTTTTCGGTGCGCACAAGCTCGGTTTCAACCACTTTAAGCTGGGCCTTTGCGCCGGCATGTGCCATGCTAAATGCAATCAACAGCAGGAAGAGATTTTTCATAGTTGCAATGGGATTGATTGATGTTTTGAAATTGTTATGCTTGCAATAATAGCTAAATTTATCAGCCTCTGCAAGTGGAAAAAATCCACTGCCTCCTGCTGCGTACTATAGATGTTTTAAGATGGCTTTGTTGTCGCAGCGCTAACTTGTGACGGTTACACTTTTGTTCAATAATACCCTGAACCACATAGGAACATAGGGCACATAGGAACTCACATAGTAATTATTATAACAACCCTATGTGGCTTTTTCTATGTGTCCTCCATGCCTATGTGGTTTAAGAATTTCAAGTTCTGGAGTGATTACTGATTTGATGTACTTACATCATCAAAAATATGTTTCAAGTATTCTATCGGATCTTTATGCATAGGTTACCTCCTTTAGAATTTTTTGGCCAATACAGGGGCTCAGCTAATCTTTTGACAAATACACCATGCTTTTAGTTCAAAATGCAAGTCGGTTTCCCTGTCCATGGTTGCAAACAAACGCTTTACATCAAAACAATCACCCTACAAATTTTCAAGATTGGGGGCCAGGTGGCGAAATGCATCAGGTATCAGCGGATTGTCTAACTCAAAAATCCGGCGGCTGTCAAGGTTGAGCTGCTCTGTAATTTCACCGTAATGCGCATCAAAAATGGCATCCAGTTTGCCAGAAGCGCCAATGCTTTGCAGCCCTTGCTCAATGCGTTCAGCCATTTCTGGAAAGTTGGGGTTTACATAAAACACAAGCGGAAAAGGGTAAAAGATCAATATATTTTGATCGATGATCAAGCCTTCATGTTTTTATGCCCGGTTTTGGCACACGCCCAAAACCTCATTTGCACCGTAGGCACTGTAATCAGGTCAGGTATTGATTGCAAAGATAAGTGCTGTATGCTAATTTTGTTAATTGGCCATTCCAGCTGAGAAAAAATTGTTGCGGCCCGACCAACACAGCATCAGGGATGCTTTAATACTGCTCCATACAAAACATAGGTGTTTAAAACCATATAAAATAATGCAGGAAGTGATATCCATAAACTGTCTTTAAGTTTTAACCGGACAATCAAACCCATCAACATCAGCAGTGCCAATCCGCCGGAAGAAACAATTAACAGCGGGTTGTAAAACCAAAAACCAATCATTAAACCAATCGCACCCAAAAGTTCCAAAACAATGGTAAGCAGTCCTAATTTTTCTAATTTAAAACGTTTGAATTCACTTTTCATATGTGAACCTGTAAAATAGGAAATACCATATCCCAAAAATGACCCACCCGATAGGAAAACACAAACTGTGTAGAGTGTCATATTTGGATGAAGTTGTCAGCAAACACGGCGATAAAGGCACACAATAACAGAAGAATCAATGACGGCAAACGCTGTTTGAAGGGATTGCCCGCTTTAAAATGAAAATACTGTGCAGTTGCCATAAATAGCCCCATCAGTATGGCAGAAACCATAACCAGTGATGGGAACCAGATTCCAGCAATTAACAAGGTAGCCAAGGCGGTTTTAGCAAAACCTGCAAAACTCCTTGTTATATCACTCAATCCGAATTGGTTAAATTCTTTAATAACATTGTGAATTCTGAAAATCCAAACAAAAGCCACTGAGGCGGAGACTGCAATTTGTGCAGCAATTAGTAATTGGTCCATTTTGATGTTTTTAAAAGTGTTAGTATAAAAATTTGTATAAGTTTGGTGATGTCGAATCAATAACAAATATACCAACCTTTTCGTTCAAAATGGAAGGCGGATTCCATGTCTGTTGATGCAAACAAATGCTTTCACAACTTCCAACACATCTATCTGCATACAAGCCGCATATTTTTTTCTCTTGCAATAGCTTTAGGATAAAGCATGCCTGGTTTTGCTTTTTACAACCTATCTTTCCATCCTTGGGGTTGTCGTATCAAATTCAACTTATATTAAATATGCAGCAAAAAATTCTCTCTTTTCATCGACTGGTCTTCATACAGGGATGCCGTTAGCACTGCTTTTTCTAAAACCTGTTTGA
>JAGYLH010000193.1 GCA_018400955.1 Bacteroidales bacterium | reverse complement strand
GAAAAACTCGACATAAAACAAATTAAGGCAATCCACATTGTAATGGGTGAAACTGATATTATGAAAACCATACAGATGCTTCCGGGAATAAACAGTGTAGCCGAAGGCCGTGCAGGGTTTATTGTCAGGGGTGGAGGATTGGATCAAAACCTGATATTAATGGATGAAATGCCTCTCTTTTATGCTTCTCATCAAAGGGGATTGTATTCAGTTTTTAATGCAGCCGCTGTGAGCGAAATGACTGTTTACAAAGGTGGTGTTCCTGCCCGATTTGGAGGCAGAAGTTCTGCTGTATTGGATGTTAGAATGACAGATGGAAGTTTTGAAAATTTTGGCGGTGAAATAAGCCTTGGACTTATTACTTCAAAGTTTTCAATTGAAACTCCTTTAATTAAAGATAAACTTTCTGTGTTTGTGGCTGGCCGAGGCACTCGCTGGGGTTTTGGGTATTGGTCTGACCAAATTAGCGGAATTTCGACTGACCCTTACGGCAAGGGAGGCGGTAAAGGGAGTGCCGGAAAAGGAGGAGCAACAGGCGGTCTGACTTTTTTCCAACCCGAAGAAAGATGGTATGACTACAATGCCAAAATCATCTGGAAGATAAATGATAAAAACCGCCTGACTTTTTCCGGCTATTACGGAAAAGACTTTGCTTATACAGAAGCCGGACTTACCGACTGGGGCAATCAGGCAGGCCATTTAAAATGGGCTCACACTTTTAATGAAAACCTGTTTTCAACTACTTCTTTAATATTTAGTCGTTACAATACTTTTGGTGATGGCGGGCAATACCAGTTTTTTTCCGAAATTGGCACCTATAGTTTTAAGCAAAATTTTACTTATTTCACACCTAATGATGCTACATGGAGATTCGGACTTCATAGCGAGTATCAGGATTTTAATCATGGCGATTTGGTGGATGTTACGCTAGATGATGGAGCCAAATTTATGCCTCCCATGCAAGGGCTTGAAAGTGCCCTGTTTTCGGAATACGAAAAAACCTTCAATGAAAAATTTGCTGTTCATTTAGGCCTGAGGTTGTCCTTGTATAACCGTTTAGGACCGGGACATACAACTGTTTTTGATGAAGAGTCCAATGAAGAAATAAGGCGAACAGATTATTCAGGTTATACCGATGTGATGGCTACTTATTTCAATCCCGAACCAAGAGCATCTTTAACCTATATTATTAACAAGAAGAACTCAATTAAAGCCTCCTATAACAGAAATGCCCAATACTTAAGATTAATGACGCTTGGCTCAGATATTACCTGGTACGATATCTGGATGCCGTCAACAGAAAATGTTTCGCCCATGCTTGCAGACCAATTTGCATTAGGATATTTCAGAAACTTCTTTGATAATACAATTGAGCTAACTACAGAGGCATACTACAAATACCAAAACGGTGTTTCAGATTTTGAAGACGGTTTACACAATTATTTGGTTGATAACCTGGAAGCTTATGTTGCACAGGGAATAGGAAGATCCTATGGATTCGAGATTTCCGTTGAAAAACCCAAAGGTGATTTCACCGGAAGAATAAGTTACAATATTGGTGAATCCTTGTGGGAAATTGATGCGGTAAATCAAGGACGCCCATACCACAATATGTTTGATATTACACATAGTTTAAATTCACAATTCAGCTACAATCCTTCCAACGTAGCAAGTTTGAAAGATTTCACTTTTTCTCTAAACTTTGTGTATTATACAGGCCGCCCGGTAACTTTGCCCGAAAGCTATTACTATATTGGCAGTGTGGCATTTCCTTATTGGGAGGCACGAAATCTTTACCGCCTGCCCGATTATCACAGATTGGATATCGGCATCAAATATGAACCGGAATCTCTTTCCTTTAAAACTAAGAACAACAGGAAAATCCAACCAAGTATAGACATTTCGTTGTACAATGTTTACAACCGAAGAAATGTTTACACAATAGACATGGTGAACAATGGAGCAGGGAAAGTCGGAGCTGATCCTTCAAGCGTTTTTTCTGCCCAAGGCAGAAGTACCTTTGGCTTTGTTCCAAGTTTTCAGTTTAATTTAAAATTTTAAGTCATGAAGAAAGTATTATTTGCAATAGCAATCTTGTCCGTAATCAGTTCTTGCCAAAAAGGGTTGCAGGAAGAATTAATCCCCATGGATTTAAACGTAAATAACATTGAAACCATAAC
>JAGYLH010000192.1 GCA_018400955.1 Bacteroidales bacterium | reverse complement strand
GATAGCTTTACGTTGGAATCCTCCAGAATACGAATAATCCGGTTTTTCTCCGATGCAACTTGCTGTATCATCTTTTTCCGGTAACGTGTTAAATCCCGCAATTCCCGTTGCTCTTTTGGCGGTATATAACTCGGCTTTAATAAGCCTGCTAATAACAGTTTGCAAATCCACTTACTGTCTTTTTTGTCCGTTTTGTGACCAGGTACATACTTGATGTGTCGGGCATTCACTACCCAGACATTAATACCTGATGGTTCCAGTATGTGGTAAACAGGTTTCCAATAAACACCTGTGCTTTCCATGGCAACGTGGGTAATCTCTCGTTCCAATAACCATTCTTTCAATTCTGTCAAAGAACTTGTGAAAGTCGCAAACTCTCGCGTTTCTTGCTTTAGCCCTTCACCATCTATGGTGGCTACGAGCATTTTCTTATGAACATCAATACCGCAACCTCGCGTTACTACCTGTTCAAATTGTACTTGTTTTGTTTCCATAGTTTTTTAATTTTGATTAATGCAAAATTAAAAAACTCTTCCCTTTTCATGCTCGTGGGTGTCGAAGACGTCATGGATGTTTCATGGGAATTATGTTTTTGGTGATTAAATTGTTTGTTTCGTTGTGTTTGACAATCCGGTTTTCAAAAATATTCCTGACAATCTCCGGGGTTTCTTCTGCCTTTTCTTTGGCCAGGTTTGTCAAATTCCGGGCCTTTGTTGCGGTGATATTTCATCCGGTCGTGCCGCTCAAATTTTTTAATTGACTCGTTTAGCCGTTCTTTTTGCTCCTCATTGAGGTAGGGTTCAATCTCATTCAACATCTCCTGATGAATGCCTTTCATATGCTGTTGCATGTTAGTGACGTTTTCGTGAATAATGGCTCCGTATTTATCGAGTATGGGTTCAATTATTTTTTGTTGTTCGTTATCAGGCCTCAAAATACGATAATAGCGCCCTTTGAAACCTTCGTGTGTTCCTGTTTTGACAAAGTTCTGGATTTTTGATTTTGTGATCTGACCATTGGTCAGGAAACCGATGATAAATCCAATAACCAGTGTAGCGACGATAATTAAAACAAATTTTATTTTCATTCTTTTTGATGTTTAATAGTTAAATAATAAGAACTCTGACAGGTATTCCGGTTCAAGCTGATCAATACCCATGATGGCATCAATGGATAGGCTGCCGTTAGCAAAAAGTGTAAACAGGAGCAACACGGCAGCTGCAGCAAGCATTGGCAGGGCAATGCGGTTGAATGGCGTTGCAAGTTCCCTGAGTTTCCCTGCTTTTTTTTCTTCGGTCACTCCGGCCATTACAAAATCTGAAAACCCGTTTCTGAATCCAGCTTCGTTTGAAGCGAGCAAATTCCGGATGGTCAAAAGACGCTTTTGCTCTTCTCTCAAACCCGGAGATGCCAGCAGAGCGCTGTTTAGGTGAGCGCGCTCCTGTGGTGACAGATCACGATCGAAAGATTCGTTTAATAATTTGATAATTTGTTTATCCATGGTTCAATCTATTATGTGCTTTAGCAATTCTTTAAGTTTTTCCTGTGCCCGCGATAGTCGCGAAAGTACGGTTCCCATAGGCAAATCAAGCATTTCGGCAGTTTCTTTGGTAGAGTATCCCTGAATCATTCTCAGCACAACCACGCTTCTGAATTTTGGCTCCAGGCATTGCAGTGCTTTATTTACCACCTCTTTGGTGTCAGTCGCGCTTTCGTTGTCATCACTTTGCATCAGTTGTGATTCCGGCGCTGCTGCTGTTGGTCTTGCAAAAAAAGCCGAGAATCGCTTTCGTCTTTTTAGCTCGTTTAACGACAAATTGATGGCGATTCTGGTTAAATATGTTGACAGTGATGCCTCGCCCCGAAAATCATTCAATGCCCGGTAAAACCTGATGAATACCTGCTGCCCCACATCGTCGGCATCCCCACTTGTGCCAAGCATGCCAACAACTGTTTTGGCCACAGCAGGCTCATATCGCTTTACCAGTTCAGCAAATGCGTTATCATCTCCCTTGCCTGCGCGTTCAACAAGTTCTAAATCGTCCAAATCTAAATTTACTGCCACTAAAAATTTCCTTTTTGCTCGTTTGACAAAAATCAATGTTGATTTATTCCGGCATCAAATTTAATTGCTTTAGACCAATCACCGGAAAAAGTCGGGAGATAAACGGGAGGCTGTTGCTTT
>JAGYLH010000191.1 GCA_018400955.1 Bacteroidales bacterium | reverse complement strand
ATACTGTATCCAGGCCCAGCTTGAATAGTACTCAGAGGAACTCCAGTAATAACTGTTCGCAAAGCCGCCGGCACCAACAATTTTTAGGTTTTCATACATCAGGTTTAGTTCATCCTTTGAAGGCAGATACCAATCGTCGTAACCGTTTAACAACAGATCGTTACAAATCCTTGCTGCAATGGCTGTTTCGCTGCAGCCGGTTACAATGGCTTCTGTATTGGCCGCACCAGTTCCTATGCCGGTTCCTGTTCCACCTATGGTGGTTCCGGTACAACCCCATTCGGAATAATTGCTCTGATCACTTTCAGCACACACAAGTCCGCCACCGGTTCCATCAAAATAGAAAATAATACCACCAAAAGCTGTCATACCTATATCAGAAGTTGCAATTACTTCCTCTTTTAATGAATTAAAAGATTGAACATAAGAATATATTCTGTAAGAATAGATATTGTTTTCCAAGTCCACATCAGTATATGTTAAAGAGGCAAGCCCGGTATTCACTGTTGAAAATTCTTCCACCCATGCCCCGTCATTTACTTTACGATCAATTTTAAAACCATCATGCCCTGTATAGTTATAATCCCAGGTCAAGGTAACTGATGTAATTGAATTTACTGTTATATCCAGGTTTTCAGGTGGTGGAATGGTGGCATCAAAATCATTTTCTACACAGGATGAATTGTAAGTACCTACGTTTTTTTGGGGTTCATCCCAAAAAAAAGCCGCAAAGCGGGATGTCAGAAATGCAAAAGGTTTTAGCTTTGATCCATGGAAGCAATTGATAGTTTAACAGAACATTATCAGCCTTTATTGGAAGGTACATATGATTGTATTGATCGAATCGTATTGAATGCATATTGCCCGATGCTTTTAGTTCCAGGTGGAGTTAGAAATTGGTACCGGAAAATGAATGGAGATGATAAAGATTTGAGCGATGCTGCATTGATGCGTTATGCTGGTCGCTTTAGCAAACGAGTTCAACAATTTTGCAAAAAGAAAAACATTCCATTTGTACGTTTCAACTGTGGGGAGCGCAAGCATATTGAAGCCGAGGCATTAAAACCTGAGGACCCGGGGTTTCATGGCATTTTTGCCATATTTGTTTCGCGGGCACCAAGTTTGCTTTGGCAAGTCAAGCAGTTTGAAAGTGGGAGTATAGACATACGCAGGAAGAAAAAGACTTCATTAGTAAATCATTATTATTTTCATATCATGGATAAAAAATGGGGGCATATTACTGTAAGGATGTGTGCCCACCCCCCATTTAGCTGCAATGTAATATTGAATGGGCATGAGTGGGTAGAACGACAAAAAGATTATGCCAGCATAGAAGTAACCAAAGAAGGCAACTGTTTTACATCATACAGCAATGGAGAAAAACTGTCTCAAATTGCAGACACCTTGAAACACAAAGGGCAATTTGAGCAGGTCTGCCAAAGGTGGGTTTATTCTTGCTTGTGGTTTGTTATGGATAAAAACCAACAGCAGGAAACGGGCATTCAATACAAGTTTTCTATTTACCAGATAGAATACAGCCGTAATTTATTGTTCAAAAGGGGACGCCAGATGGACGATGTCTATCAAAAAATAATTGATCTTACACGGGGTCGCCTGAGCATAAAAAGGCTTAAAACGATATTTGGTAAGAAAAACCGCCCGTATAAACATAAATCCACAGCCCCTGCACCTGAGGTGCGTATCGAGACACCTGATTACAATCTGACTATTTTTAAAATACACTTTGGCAGATTAACAGTCAAGTTGTATGACAAAGGCGAGCGCACTTTAAGGGCAGAGGTGGTTGTTCACAACACAAAAGATTTAAAATGCAAACGAAGCATCGGTTCATTTTCAGAGATCGTTGAAAAATTGGAAACAATCATGGGAAGTTTCCTCTCCAATATGGACTATGCTCACATTGCCAGCATTGATGATGAAACTTTTGAAAAAATGACAATGCCCACAAAAACCGGCTCAAACAGGCTTGCCGGCATTGATTTCAGTAAAAAGGAAACTAAACTTATTGCTTTAGCATTACTGGGCTTGTCTGTTAAACCAGGTGGATTTGCAAGTAAAGACCTATCCGAGGTGTTGGCTCCAATGTTTGATGGAGTCTATTCAAGTCGAAAAGCTTCTTACCAAATAAAAAAGTTTAGAGGCAAAGGACTCGTTTCAAAAGTAAATGGTAGCATCAAATATGTTTTAACC
>JAGYLH010000190.1 GCA_018400955.1 Bacteroidales bacterium | reverse complement strand
TAATGATTGCATAATAACCGAATTAATTTTATATCTTTGCCACATGGCAAGGACAGGACAAAAACTACAGTTAAACGTGGATGACTATAAAACATTGGTCGCTACATCGCGGGCGCATAGTGCTGACCACAGGTCAGTTGTACGCTCAAAGATTATTTTGATGTTGAATGACGGATACAGTTATGATTCGATAAAGAGCGAATTAAAAGTGGGCCGAGAAGCTATCGCAAAATGGAAAAAGCGGTTTATTAGGCTTGGTATTGAAGGCCTGCAAGATGCTCCCAGGCCTGGGAAACCCGCTGTTTATACTGAGGCAGACAAAGCACGTGTAATAAATAAGGCTTGCTCAAATCCAAAAGGTGGGTATTCCAACTGGAGCCAGCGCAGAATAGCCAAAGAACTTGGCATGAGCCAAAGCACAGTACAAGGGATATTAAAATCCCATAACCTTAAACCCCATAAGGTTGAATATTGGTGTGGAAAAAGTACTGACCCTGAGTTTGAGGAGAAGATGCTAAATATTGTTGGATTATATATGAACCCTCCTGAAAATGCTTTGGTATTGTCTGTTGACGAAAAAACACAGATACAGGCTTTAGACCGCTCCCAGCCACTACTTCCGTTACGGGAAGGAAATCCTAAACGATTGACAGCTACATACAAAAGACATGGTACTGTATCGTTAATCGCGGCCCTGTCTGTACATGATGGCGAAATCACAGCAGATACAATGGACAGAAACAATTCGCAAAATTTTCTCAAGTTTTTAAAGAAAATATACCGGAAATACCCACATAAGCACCTACATGTAATTGCGGACAATTTGAATGTTCACAAACATAAGGATGTTAAGCAATGGATAGAGTCGAAACAACGAATGACAATACACTTCACGCCAACATATTCATCGTGGCTAAACCAAATTGAAATATGGTTTAACATTTTATCCAAAGATGTCTTAAAAGGAGCGGTGTGGCATAGTAAAAAACAATTAGCCGCACAAATAATCCAGTATGTTAAAACGTATAACAAGGAAAGAGCTAAACCTTTTGAGTGGACTTATGATGGAAAGAAAAATAATAGTTCGGCTAATATCAGATCAACACACTAGCTTCCCTGATGTTCAACGCGCCAGAGCAAACCACTACATTTCCTATTATTCCTGATGGTATAGACCGTAACAGAAAAATCGCAGTTTCCCTGAAAACCTTCGAGGGTTGGAACACATTTAATAAATACCCTCTGGTGCCTATAACAGATGTGATAATCATTGACTCTTTTTTTTTTAAACCAAACGGTCACAGGAATACCAAAACTGATTACTTTGTAGAAGCTTATGTCAAAAATTCCTTATTGCCATTATTTAAACTATTGAGCAATTATTCGTTAGACAATCATTTGACAGTAAATATCTTCACCGAATGGTATGAAGATTACGAAAATATTGCCAGAAAATTGTTTGATCAACTTGAATTAATGCTTAAAGAGAATGATCTTAACATTGAACTACTTTTGGTCATAACTGAAAACTTAAACGAACACAAGCGAATTCTCTACACCAATTACTTTGCCTTAAGAACTGAGCTTTCGTTGCATCAATTTCAAACATACAAAGTCACAGGTAAAAGAAAGGATGATGTCATAATCAACCCTTTTGCAGTGGATAACTTAAGCACTGATCCGCACAATTCAATGATGGTTAACTTAGCTGATTTATTTCTTAAGTTCACTGACAATAAAACTAGGGTTATAGGTAAAAGAAGCAATCTCAGCAAAATGATCCATCAAGCTTTCAATAAAACGAATCAGCATATCAAATAATGCTTTCACAAAAATTGATGACAATGAGTACTAGAAAACAACATATTGCATACATTGAAGAAAAAGGGAAATTTCATATCGATTGTAGTCGGAATATTTTCTCCGCCGAAGAAATATCCATTTTGGAAAAATATGGCCACTGGTTCCATGCTCTTTCTAATGGGATACTCGAACCAGTAACTGATATGCAAAGAGAATTCATTATGGTCGCGAACGAGCAAAAAACACCAATTACCCCAGCTGAAATTTCTTGGCACAAATATAATGGAAGGAAAAGAATTGAAGCAAAACTGGGCGACCGGCTTAACGTGCAATACATACCCGAAACTGATTCATTTTACAACCGTGAAATGGCAAAGCAACAACACAAGATGATGTTCAACGAAATGTCAAAAAACCATCGGTCATAAATAAATAAACGCTGAACGCCAAATTCAATGACACCCGA
>JAGYLH010000019.1 GCA_018400955.1 Bacteroidales bacterium | reverse complement strand
TACTACATTTGCAGTCATTAAAAATAAGCCACGCTTTAAAGATGAAAAAAAAACTATCGATTTTACTAACAATACTCTTTGCTTTGCAGGCATTGGTATTGGATGCCCAGATACTTGAGCCTGTAAAATGGCGGTTCGCCAGCGAAAAAACAGCAGCCAATGAATACAAGCTGCTTTTTACTGCCGATATTGACCATAATTGGTACCTCTATTCGCAGGATATTCCCATGAGCCCGCCGGCAACGACCTTCAACTTTGAAGCAGCCCAGGGATATGAACTTATCGGAAAAGTAACCGAAGAAGCTTCCATTGAAAAATACGACCCCAATTTCGATATGGTGGTTAAGTTTTTTGATGGGCAGGTTACCTTCACACAAAAAGTCCGTCTGACAGGCAACCAAGCTGTGAACATCAACGGGTTTATTGAGTTTATGTCGTGCGATGATACACGGTGCATCCCCCCTACCGAAGCCGACTTTTCATTTACACTCACCCCCGATGGCGGAGGCCCCTCGGCTTCAGCCCCTGGAAGTGGTATTTTACAGCCTGTAAGCTGGGATATTCGTGCCGAAAAACAAGCTTCGGGCGAATACCAGCTGATTTTCAAAGCCACCATTGATGAAGGTTTTGATCTATATTCAGTAGATGTGCCCGAAAATGGCCCCCTGCCAACTGAATTTAGTTACGAAAATGCCGAAGCCTATTTTACCCTTGTAGGCAAAACAACAGAAGAATCCCAAGGCAAGATAAAATACGATGAGATTTTTGAAATGGAGATCAAGTCGTTCCGCGAATTTGCTGAATTCAGGCAAAACATTAAAATCACCGGCGATGAGGCTTTTGCCGTGCAAGGTGAAATTGCCTATATGGTGTGCAACGATGTTGGTTGCGTGGCCTTGTACGAGGATTTTACAGTTTCGTATGATGGTGCTGGCAATTTAATTGTTGGCGAAGAGGCCGCCCCTGTGGTCAGCGAATCTGTGCAACGTGCAGCCGCCATACAAGGTGGTGGCGTAGGCCTGTGGGGATTTTTCTTCCTGGCCTTTTTGGGTGGACTGGCAGCTATTGTAACGCCCTGTGTTTTCCCCATGATTCCGATGACGGTAGCTTTCTTTATGAAAGACAAGGAACACAAAACGCAGGGCAAAATACAAGCCAGCGTTTATGGCTTGTCCATCATTGCCATTTATACGCTTATCGGCACTGCGCTGGCAGTTATTGCAGGCCCGGGATTTGCCAACTGGCTCAGCACCCACTGGTTTCCCAATGTGTTATTCTTTTTGGTTTTTGTCTTTTTTGCCGCTGCTTTTTTCGGTATGTTCGAACTCACTTTGCCCAGTTGGCTGGTCAATAAATCTGATGCCAAAGCCGACAAAGGGGGTTTTATGGGCACCATTTTTATGGCCTTGACCCTTGTTTTGGTATCATTTAGTTGCACAGGCCCTATTGTGGGGACGATTTTGGTAGCTTCTGCCGGAGGTGAGGTGCTTATGCCCATTATCGGCATGTTTGGATTCTCGCTGGCTTTTGCTTTGCCTTTTACACTCTTTGCCTTTTTTCCATCCTGGCTCAGCGGTCTGCCCAAGTCAGGCGGCTGGTTGAATTCAGTAAAGGTTGTGCTTGGGTTTATTGAGCTGGCGCTGGGTCTCAAATTTCTCAGCATCGCCGATCAAACTTACCACTGGGGCATACTGGACCGCGACATTTATCTTGCCTTCTGGATAGTGATTTTCTTCCTGATGGGTATGTACCTGTTGGGTAAAATTAAATTTGCACACGATTCGGATATCAAATTCCTGAGCGTTCCACGGTTGATGCTGGCTATTATCACCTTTACTTTTGTGGTTTACTTGATTCCCGGCATGTTTGGCGCCCCATTGAAGGCCCTTTCAGGCTACCTGCCACCTCAGCATACCCACGATTTCGACCTGAACCAGATCATCCGGTCCAATGTTAAAACGGTGAGCATGGGCGGGGCTATAACAAGTCAGCAAGCCAGCGAGCTATGCGAAATTCCCAAACACGGTGATAAACTGCACTTGCCGCATGGCTTGCAAGGCTATTACGACTATGAGCAAGGGGTTGCCTGCGCCAAAGCATTGAACAAACCCATCTTTATCGACTTCACAGGCCACGGCTGTGTCAATTGCCGCGAAATGGAAGCCAATGTATGGTCCGATCCGCGGGTGCTCGAAATATTGGAAAGGGAATACCTCATCATCGCCTTGTATGTGGATGATAAAACCAGTTTGCCCGAAAGCGAATGGATCACATCTGCCTACGATGGCAAAGTAAAGAAAACCATCGGACGAAAATATGCTGATTTTCAAATTGCCAAGTTCGGTGTGAATGCCCAGCCCTATTATGTATTGATGGGCCACGATAACCAGGTGCTGATCGAACCCAAGGCCTATGACCTGAACGTTGATAAGTTTATCAGCTTCCTGCGTGATGGGGTTGAAGCTTTCAAAAAAGGGGAATCGCTCTATCGGATCCCTTAAAGAAGCAGCTTGAATCAGTATTTTCTTTTTTTTGAAAATAAAATGTAGGTATCTATCAGATCTAAATTGCAATTATGTGCAATAGGTGTTTTCTGTTGTAGTTGCATACTTTGTGCACCTTAGTGTCTTAGTGGGAAATAATCCTTTATCCTAGAGAGACTCAAAACACCGCAAAGACATACTGCTGTTATATCTGAAAATAAATGAGGCCGGCACATCAAAATAAGATTTTCCCTCAAACAGGCTGTTTGTGTTCAAAACTGCATCAAATCCTTACCTTTGCTTGAAATTAGAAGCTAGATGAAAGATGTAAAATTTACGGTAATTGTTTTGGTTCTGCTGTTGCCTTTTGCCCTGCAAGCGCAGCTGCGCATCAGCGACACAATTATCTCCACATTCCTTTTCAAAGGCAGTTATGCCCTGCAGTTTCCGGGTGGCGACAATACCGCCTATTTTGGATACAATTCTACCATTGGAGCCGGCATTATATACAAAACGGACAAGAACTGGCTGCACAGCCTGAATGCCAATTTTATATTTGGCGACCAGGTTACCAACCGCAGCGAATTGTTGCAAATGATCACCACTTCCACAGGTGAAATTATTGATGGCGATGGCACCTTCACCAGCCTGACCTTATTCCAAAGAGGATACCATATTCATTTTCAAACAGGTAAGATTTTTGATTTATTTTCTCCCAACCCCAACAGCGGATTTTTTATACAAGGAGGGGCCGGATTCCTGTCGCATCACATTCGCATCGAATCGCAGTTTGGGACTGCACCACAAATTGAAGATGATTACGGCAAAGGCTACGATAAAATGCGGGGAGGTTTTGCCCTTGCCGGAGAAGCCGGCTATTTGCTAATGAGCAATTCCAGGGTGTTGAATTTCAGCCTGTCGTTGGAATATATCCATGCCTGGACGGCCAGTATGCGCGATTACAATTTTGAGCTGATGGGTCCCGACAACACCAAATATTCCGACAACTATTTCGGCATCCGCTTGAGTTGGATGATTCCAGGTTACAAACGCGCCCCTCAGGCCTATTACTATTTCTGAAAAAATTATCGACCAATGCAGTGGCTTTACCAATTGGCTGTGAGTTTTTATTTCCTGTTGATCAGGCTGTCAGCCCCATTCAACAGCAAAGCCAGGCAATGGGTGCAAGGACGAAAAAACAACTGGCCCCAATTGGAAAAACAAGCTGCCAATGGAAAACATTGGCTTTGGTTTCATGCCGCCTCTTTGGGCGAGTTTGAGCAAGGCCGGCCCCTGATCGAAGCGCTGAAGAAAAAACATCCTGAATTCGCAATTTTGCTCACTTTTTTTTCGCCATCGGGATATGAAATCAGAAAAAATTACCCATTGGCCGATTGTGTGAGCTACCTGCCGGCTGACACCCCCCAAAATGCCATCCGCCTGCTCAATACTTTCAACCCAGCGGCTGCATTTTTTATCAAGTATGAATTTTGGTACAATTATTTGCAAAAGCTTCAAATCAAGCAAATTCCACTCTTCTACATCTCTCTTAAGCTCAGGCCGGATCAGTATTTTTTTAAGTCCTACGGGGCTTGGTTCAGAAAGCAGCTACATGCTGTTACCCATTTTTTTGTGCAGGACAAACAAACAGCCCACTTGCTGAATGATCATGGTTTTCTGAATGTTAGCATTGCGGGTGATACCCGTTTTGACCGGGTGGCTGCTATAGCAGCAAAAGCAGAAAAATTCCCTGCGATTGAGCAGTTTGTGGCAAACAACAAATTGATCATACTGGGAAGCACCTGGCCAAAGGATGAAAAAATCTTGATCCCGATAATCAAAAATCTGCCCCAAGATTATAAAATAATTATCGCACCCCACGATGTAAGCAAATCACACGTCAAGCAGCTAACGAATCAGCTCGAAAGCGGTTTTCAATTGTGGAGTAATTTCAATCCTGAAGCCGAAGCCCGGGTGCTTGTAATTGATTCCATCGGAATACTTTCTCATCTTTATCAATATGCACGTTTTGCCTATATCGGCGGAGGGTTTGGCACAGCCATACACAATATACAGGAAGCTGTAACTTTTGGCTGTCCTGTGATTTTTGGCCCAAATCACCATAAATTTTCCGAAGCCGTTGAACTGATTAAGTTGGGAGGAGCCTTTGAGGTGACAAACGCTAAAAGCGCGGAAGATATTTTTAATCAATTGGTCGCAGACGAACTACTGATTCAGAAGTCTTCGAAAATTTGCAAGGAATATGTCCAAGCACAAATTGGTGCCACCGCTATCATCCTAAGGCAGGTAACCCCTTATCTCAATTATATTTAGCAAAGAACAAGGTGTCAATTTACCAAAATTGACCATTGCTTTGCCTTTCTTCTTATTTTTGCCCTCCACGAAAAAAAATTAACCCAATAAGCCATGTCAATAACCATTCAACTTGTATCCACAAGAGACACCGATAAAAACACTGCTTATATCTGTCAAACCCCAGAGCAGCTTGCTAATTATGGCCTGAGTGCTGTTGAACTGGATTATGTGAACAAACAGCAACAAAACAATAAGGACCTGGTGGTGCTCAATCGCTACGATGATGTCGTTTTTATTGTATTTGTAAAAACGGATGAACCTGAATCCAAACGCCTGAGCAATGCCGGAAAACTGGTTTTTCATGTTGTGTGGTGAAGCCAACAATCTAAAACTCGAAAGCCTTGATTTTGTTGATGTGGAAGGCCTTCACAACGAAACTATGGCAACAGTTGAAGGTTTGGCATTGTCGAATTATCAGTTTTTAAAATACCGAAAAGACAGCATGGACAAGCAAAACAGCTTGAAAAATGTAAAGATCCATTCGGAGAATATTACCCCTGAAGCCATCAACCGGCTTACCATCCTGATTGAAGCTGTTTGCTTTGCCCGCGACCTGGTGAATGAACCTGTAAACAAGCTTAATGCCACTTTACTGGCAGAAACCATCAGCGAAAAGGCACGCAAGGCTGGTGCAAAAGCAGAGGTGTTCAACAAAAATAAGATTGAAGCACTCAAGATGGGTGGCTTGCTTTCGGTAAACCTCGGAAGCATCGACCCACCTACATTCACCATTTTGGAATGGAAGCCAGACAATGCTGTAAACAAAAAGCCCATTATACTTGTAGGCAAGGGCGTGGTTTACGATACCGGGGGCCTCAGCCTGAAACCCACCAAATCAATGGACACCATGAAATGCGATATGGCTGGGAGTGCTGTGGTATCAGCAGCATTATTCGCTGTGGCTGCGGCCAAATTACCGATTCATATCATGGCACTTGTGCCGGCCACCGACAACAGGCCTGGCGGCAATGCCTATGTACCCGGCGATGTGATAACCATGTTCGATGGCACAACGGTTGAGGTTTTAAATACAGATGCTGAAGGTCGCCTCATTTTAGCAGATGCCCTGGCCTATGCCAAAAAGTTTGATCCTGAATTGGTTATTGATTTTGCGACGCTTACCGGTTCGGCTGCCGGAGCCATTGGATCACAAGGCATTGTTGCCATGGAAGCAAAAGCCACCGAAGCCTTCGCCCGGCTCGAAAAACATGGGGAGCAGGTGTATGAACGCCTCGTGAAATTTCCCTTCTGGGATGAATACCGCGACATGCTGAAGTCGGAGATTGCAGACCTTAAAAATATCGGCGGCCCGGAAGCAGGGGCCATCACTGCTGGAAAATTCCTGGAGCATTTTACTGATTATCCATACATCCATATGGATATTGCAGGCCCTGCCTATATCGACCGTCGTGATAGCTATCGTGGCATTGGGGGAACAGGATTTGGCGTAAGATTGCTTTTTGAATATTTTTCAAAAATGCAGTAACCTATTGATTGTCTTTTAGTTATTTTGAAATAAACAGGTGCCCACCGCAAAGGTTGGGGTTAGCGCATATTGAAAATATTCAGGAAATCGATATAGTGCGGGGCATCAATACCAAAATGCTCTACAGATTTACCCATTATTTTATAGGTGCTCTTTTGACCCGCTATACGCGAAAAGTGCAATTCAAACTGCTTTCCCTTTTCATCCTGTATGTGCACCATGGCCAAATGATTATTCAAATCCGATTTTAACCTGTAATGACAGATAGGGCAAAAGAACTCGTACAATTCGCCCTCGTGAACTTTGTTAGTCGGGTGATGAATGGTTTGGTAATTGCCCACTTCAGGGTTCATCAACAGCAACATGCCTTGCTCCTGCTTGTATTTTACAGCCAGAATTAAATGATTATCCAACAGCAACTGGCCCTCGCATCGCGGACATTGATAATTTATAGCCATCTTAATTTTAGTTTGGTTTGTTTGGTAAAAATACGATAAAATAATGCTGAATTCAAACCATCACAGAAATTTATAGTGCTAAATACAGGCATTTTTTAAATAAATGGTGGATTGTTAAATGAAGGATAAAGAATACGATACAGCTGTGGTATCTTCCAGCAATTCCTTTCTTTTTTTTGTACAAAAAGTGGCTCTTTTAAGAAAAAAACCCAGAAGCGGGGTCGCATCTGGGTTTTATTGGCGGGCTGAAAAGGGCATTTCGCTTTGAACACCTATTAAAGGTTAAAGGAAAAAGGATCGCTTATTAATGATGGAATAAAGACGAAATGCCTGGCTGTTAATAGGTTCAAAAAAATAAACCTTTTGCTCATTGCTGAATACTTTTGCGTTAATTGTTGTTACGTTACGCTCCATCAGCCCTTTGCTCACGATTTCCTGCGTTGTGTAAACTTCATTTATTTTCATTTGCGAAAGAATATTGGTTGTTGTTTATTTTAATTTTATTTTGTGCCCGTCTTTTGTACAGATGGGGCAGTTGGAACTTCTTACAATGGAAATATATCCACACCTGCTGCACTTGAAATACTTGTGCGGACGAAATTGTTTATTTTTCTTTAAAAGAGCCAAGCCAAACATTGGATTATTATTATTTGTTTCTACTTACATGTCAATCATTATGCCAAATGCTAAAATCTCCAAAAGATTATTTCCATAATTCTATATATTAGGCCTTTAAAATTTTTATTATAAAAGCTCAAAAAAACACATCGCATAAAATTCATTTACGTTTTCGGATAGTCTATCCGAAAACGGATAGAAAGCCTTTCAAAAACAATTCATCATAAATCGCTATTTTTGCAAAAAAAAATATGATCTTCGAACCCTATAACGAAACAGCTGCATCTATCCGCGAGCGTGTTTCTGAAATAAACAAGCAAACTCTTAGTTCAGAGGAATACGAAATTGCTTTGAAAACAATTCTGAGCTGTATCGATCTGACTACCCTTGAAGGCACTGATAATGACGAACGTATTGCTGCACTTTGTCAGCAGGCCCTGTCGTATCGCAAACCCACCAATGGCATTACAGTTGCCGCAGTGTGTGTGTACCCGCCTTTTGTAAAAACAGCCAAATCCATTTTGATCGCTACCGGTGTGCAGGTAGCAACAGTGGCCTGTGCTTTCCCCTCGGGACAATTGCCTTTGCACCTGAAACTGGCCGAAGTTAAATATGCTGTAGATCAGGGTGCTGACGAAATTGACATGGTTATATCGCGGGGTGCTATGTTGGCTGGAGATTTTGCACGAATTGCCGATGAAGTGGCACAGGTGAAAAAGGCTTGCGGAGTAGCACATTTGAAAGTAATTCTCGAAACCGGAGAGTTAAAATCGATTGAGATCATGCGCAAAGCATCCGAACTTGCTTTGGAAGGCGGAGCCGATTTTCTTAAAACTTCCACCGGCAAAGTGCAGCCTGCTGCAACACCTGAGTCAGTTGTCGTTATGCTCGACACCATTAAAGAATATCACAATAAAACCGGCAAGCAAGTTGGCTTGAAACCGGCAGGTGGAATCGCAGAGATTGAAGATGCCATGTTGTATTATAAATTGGTTAGAAATATCTGCGGGCCGGAATGGCTTAACAAGGATTTCTTCCGCATTGGCGCCAGCCGTTTAGCCGGTAAGGCATTTGATGCCGTCAAGCAATTGACACCCTAGTTTCATTTCTTTTGTGAATTGCGTGTACATAAGTGATTTATATTTGTTTTCGTAACTTTACATATCAACAATTAGCAAACCCGATAAAATAATTTTCAAAAAAAACGTGTGGATTTCAATCCCTGAATGAGTACTTATTAGTTAGTGCTTGTCTTTAAAGTCCGATGGCTTCGTTATGCGCGTCATTCATGTCAGTCAATTACTTTAGTAAACTCCTGACATTCATTCCTTGCATGCCTCGCCCTCGAACTTTAAAGCTCAAGCCCAAGACATTAAAGACAGACACTAGTTAATCTGTCCTTGATCAGAAATGGCATATATATTGTGAGGTACAAGGATGAAAGTACCGCTGCCAAACGAAAAAATTATTCTTGCATCAAGCAATTTACATAATGAGCAGTTGGTTTTTGCATTAATTTTACAAACTAATCCCAAGAATTATGAAAACTGTGCTCAAGCCTTTTTATGCCGTTACTATAGCAATCGCCTTTTTGGTTTCATCTTGCATTCTCGATGAGGATGTTGATCCCACACCTGCTGATCCAATTGAGAAATATTTAGGGTCCTGGTCTGTTTCTGACAATGAACTGAAACTGAATTATGAAGTTACCATATCACGCGATCCGAACAACTCAACCATGGTGCTCATGGCAAATTTTGCCGGCTCAGGGGGTTCTGCTAAAGCATTGGCTGTTGGTAATTCACTTGTTGTTGAATCACAAACAATTGGACAGAATTGGCTGGTGAGTGGTACAGGTTCGTACAGGAATGCAGGTCGTATCGACTTTCCCTATGCCCTAACAATTGGCGGAACTCAGGAAAGCCGCAGTGCGATTTTTACCCGATGATTCATTCAGGATTTTCGGTAGATTCTTCTGTTTGTAAATCATTGAGGTTTTTCAAAACGGCATCATAGATTTTTTCCATCCGCGCAGGCTTTTGATTGTAATAATCAACATTCTCCTGATAAATTTGCAGATCAATATCGTGCCTCTCAAATAATTCGGCATAGTATTCCGCTTTTGTATTGGCAAAGTCCTGTCCAATATTCCGTCGGTAATTCAATGCTGCCTCCACCAATTGAATGTCGGTGGTGATTTCTATCATCCTTTCTTCCGAGAGAAATACTTCAGGCCTTGGCCCAGCTGATTCAGTTGAGCAGGACAGCATCAATATCAAAACGCTAACAAAAACAAAGCGAATGGATTGTTTCTTTGACATCATCAATTCCCAATTTCCGACATAAACTTAATCCGCATCAAACGAATCTCTTCCTCCGAATATTCGGATTCGCCCAACTCCAGCAAAGCTTTTTCAATGGAATCAGATTCCGCTTCGTGGAAATATTCATAGATTTCTTCCTGGTGGTATTCATCAACATATTCATTGATGTAATAGCCAATATCTATGCGGGTCCCGCTGGCGACAATGCTCTCAATTTCATGTAGCAACTCATCCATTGTCAGGCTCTTGGCATAGGCAATATCCTCTAAGGGGAGCTTGCGGTCAACGCTTTGGATAATATAAACCTTAAGCCCCGACTTGTTTACTACTGACTTAACAACCATATCATTGGGTCGGATAATTTCATTTTCTTCCACATATTGCCTGATCAATTTGAGGAAAGGTTCACCATATTTTGTTGCTTTACCGGTTCCGACCCCAACAATTTGCGTAAGCTCCTCGGCCTTGATGGGATATTGTATGGCCATATCTTCGAGGGATGGATCCTGGAATATCACAAAAGGTGGCAAGTTTTCTTTTTTGGAAATGGCTTTGCGTAAATCCTTCAACATGCTGAAAAGGGTGGTATCTGTACCACTCCCTTTGGGCCCGGTACTTTTTGCAGCTTCAAAATCATCATCGTCAGGATTTTCATAGTCATGATCCTTGGCCAACATGATGGTATAAGGCTTCTTGATGAATTCCTTGCCTTCGCGCGTAACTTTCAGGATGCCATAGTTTTCAATATCCTTGGCAAGCAATTTATTGATAAGTGCCTGACGGATAACGGCATTCCAAAAACGCTCGTCTTCTTCCTCCCCCGCCCCGAAAAACTCGCTCCGGTCATGTTTGGCCGCTTTGATGTCACCGGTTTTCTTTCCTGCCAATAACTCACTGATATGCTTGGCCTTGAACAGTTGTTTTACACCTAAAACAGCTTCAAGCACCAAAGCAATTTGTTCCTGTCCATCAAATTTCACCTTGGGATTCAAGCAATTGTCGCATGAGCCGCAGTTTTCTTTTTCATAGGCTTCGCCAAAATAGTGGAGCAGCAGCTTGTGCCTGCATACAGCCGATTCAGCATATGTTACAGTTTCATTGAGCAATTCACGTGCAATTTCCTGCTCGGCCACATGCTTGCCCTTATTAAACTTATCAAGTTTCTGAATATCTTCATAGCTATAAAAAGCAACGCAATTGCCTTCGCCATCATCGCGTCCGCCACGACCCGTTTCCTGGTAATAGCCCTCTATACTTTTTGGGATATCGTGGTGAATAACAAAGCGGATATCTGGCTTGTCAATTCCCATTCCGAAAGCAATTGTGGCTACAATCACCTCCACTTCTTCCATCAGGAAATTATCCTGATTCAATCTGCGGGTAGCTCCATCCAGGCCGGCATGGTAAGGCAAGGCCCGGATGCCATTCACAACTAATGTTTCAGCAACTTCCTCAACCTTTTTGCGGCTCAGGCAATACACAATGCCCGACTTTCCAGGATTGTTCTTGATATATTTTATGATGTCCTTGGTAACTTCTTTAGTTTTAGGCCTGACCTCATAATATAAATTGGGCCTGTCGAAAGAAGACTTATACACTTTGGCATCAATGATATCAAGGTTTTTTTGAATATCCTGTTGCACTTTAACAGTAGCTGTTGCCGTAAGGGCAATCACTGTCAGGTTATCACCAATGGCATTGATTATAGGCCTCAGCCGGCGGTACTCAGGCCTGAAATCGTGCCCCCATTCCGAAATACAATGGGCTTCGTCAATGGCAAAAAACGAAACCTTGATACTCTTAAGGAATTCAATGTTTTCATCCTTTGTAAGGGATTCGGGGGCAACATACAGCAACTTAGTTTTCCCCGCCACCAGATCTTCTTTCACTTGTGTGATTTCGATGCGCGATAATGATGAGTTCAACACATGGGCTACACCAATATCTGCACCAAAATTCCGGATGGCATCCACCTGGTTTTTCATCAAGGCTATCAAGGGTGAAACAATGATGGCCGTGCCTTCGCTCATAAGGGCGGGCAATTGATAGCACAATGATTTCCCACCTCCGGTAGGCATCACAACAAATGTATCCTGGCCATCAAGAACACTCCTGATGATTGTTTCCTGATTGCCCTTAAAGCTGTCGAAACCAAAAATCTTCTTCAGCAATTCATGCAGTCCGTATTCGTCCTTTTTTGCCATTATTCCTCCAGGCGATGGTTATTTTAGTTACCGATTTATGGGTCTGTTTTAGATTCATTTTTCAACAAAACAAAAACAGCCTATATTTTTTCCGGTTTACCTATTCTATTCTTTATTAGTTAACTCCAAGCTTTTCACTTGTTTTACAAATATAACAATTAATCCAGTCTTTTACGCAACATTTTTTTTTAAATAAAATTTCCAGTTTCCCCGGTATTAGATCCATTCCTATTTTAAATGCTTGTTATTAAATTCTTTAGAGAATATAATGTCGTGTAATCAGCTTGCAAATCCCTAAAAAAAAATAGCAAGTGGGTATTATAAACAGCCAGCCCATGTTGGTTTCACTTCCCGATCAAGCAAA
This sequence comes from Bacteroidales bacterium, assembly GCA_018400955.1. Taxonomy (GTDB): domain Bacteria; phylum Bacteroidota; class Bacteroidia; order Bacteroidales; family F082; genus CALAZZ01. Next base: position 29,405 of record JAGYLH010000019.1, on the reverse strand, counting down.
AAAACAACGCAAAACAGGGCGACCCCCAAAAAATATTTCATCCAAAAACAAGGCGTAAACATGGTAATAACAGTTTCAGCCTTATTTTATTACTTTTGTGCATGTTTCCGAAAGAAATAAAACCAGCAATCAAAGGTATGGGATTCCATTGGTTATTAAAGCTAAAAATCTGCTAAAACAATCGCCTATTTTGAAAACAAGCAACCAGATACAGGATATTGGAATACAAGTAATTACAAACGAAGCAAAAGCCTTGCAAGGTTTGTTGCCCGGCATCAATGAAGTATTTGCCAAGGTGGTGGAAGCCATTCTTGCCCTGGACGGAAAAATAATTATAACGGGCATTGGCAAAAGTGCCAACATTGCACAAAAACTTGTGGCTACCTTTAATTCAACGGGAACAACAGCCGTTTTTCTGCATGCCGCTGATGCCCTTCATGGCGATTTGGGCATTATCCGCGATGAAGACCTCATTATCTTACTCTCGAAAAGTGGCGAAACACCCGAGATTAAAGTACTCATTCCGCTGCTCAAAGCACGTGGAAACAAAATGGTGGCCCTTGTAGGCAATACGGCATCCTATCTGGCAAAGCAATCAGATTTTGTGCTGGACGTTAGTGTGCCCCATGAAGCCTGCCCCAACAACCTGGCACCAACAGCCAGCACAACAGCCCAGTTGGTAATGGGTGATGCCCTCGCAGTAGCTTTGCTCGAATGCCGGGGCTTTACCGCGGACGATTTTGCGCGTATCCATCCCGGGGGTGCTTTGGGCAAGCAACTTTATTTGCGAGTGAACGACCTCTTTATCAGAAATGAAGTGCCCAAAGTGAATGGCAGCGACGACTTGCGCATGGTGATTGTAGAAATTTCAACCAAGCGACTAGGTGCTACTGCAGTTATGGAAAACGATGAGCTTGTAGGCATCATCACTGACGGCGACCTGCGCCGCATGCTGATGGAAAACCCGAAACTGGAAAACATCATCGCAAGCCAAATCATGACCAAAAACCCTAAGTCCATATCACCCGACAGCCTGGTGGTTGATGCCCTCAGCCTAATGCGACAGTTCAATATTACACAGCTGCCTGTTGTGGAAGGGACAACTTATAGAGGTGTGATTCATTTACACGACATCTTAAAGGAAGGGATTCTTTAATACCTAATTGATTACTAATGAATAATATGAATAAACCGGAAGCATTCAATTCCTATCGCGAGCGCATGAACAATAAGATGATGGCTGCGCCCAACAACAAAATTATGAAGCGCATTTTCAGCCTTGATACGCTCACATATGAGGACGGCGCCCTCGACAGCCGAACCAAGGAAATGCTCGGGCTGGTAGCTTCTATGGTGCTCAAATGCGATGATTGTATTTATTACCATTTGCAAAAGTGCCATGAACATGGTGTTAAAACTGAAGAAATAATGGAAATTTTTGGTGTGGCCAACCTGGTTGGCGGAACCATAGTGATACCGCACACACGCAGGGCATTGGAGTTTTGGGAGGAATTGCTGCAAGAATGAGTGCTGATTTATAATGAATCGAAGAAATTGACGTTTTAGCCTGAAAAATTCATCTCGCAAAGGCGCAAAGCTTTAAACAGAAATAAAATAGATATCAAACAAGCTTAAACCAATAAAAAAATATTTTCCCATAATTTTTAGCTGAATTGCTTATTCTTTGCGACATAGCGGCTTGGCGAGAAATTTTGTGAATTAAGCAGGTTAGGCTTTACAACAAATTGACCGGAATGAGACTCCACACAGAAAACCTGATAAAAAAATACAAGCAACGGACTGTTGTAAACAAAGTTTCGGTTGAGGTAAACCAGGGCGAAATTGTAGGTTTACTTGGCCCCAATGGAGCCGGCAAAACCACTACTTTTTATATGATCGTTGGTTTGATCAAGCCTTTTGGTGGAAAGGTATTTCTCGAGGATACAGAAATTACGGAAGATCCTATGTATCGCCGGGCGCAAAAAGGCATTGGCTATCTGGCCCAGGAAGCTTCGGTATTCAGGCAGATGAGCGTTGAGGACAATATCCGCTCGGTGATGGAATTTAAGAAAATGAGCCGCGAAGCGCAAAACGAACGCCTCGAAAGCCTGCTGGACGAATTTGGTCTGGAACATATCCGTAAAAGCAAAGGCATTCAACTATCAGGTGGCGAACGCCGCCGTACCGAAATTGCCCGTGCCCTGGCCGTTGACCCCAAATTTATCCTTCTGGACGAACCTTTTGCCGGCGTTGACCCCATTGCGGTTGAAGATATACAGATGATCGTAGCCAAACTCAAGGAAAAAAACATCGGCATCCTCATAACCGACCACAATGTGCACGAAACCTTATCCATTACTGACAGGGCCTACCTGCTTTTTGAAGGTTCGATTTTAAAAGCAGGAACATCCGAAGAACTGGCTGAAGACGAGCATGTAAGACGTGTTTATCTGGGGCAGAATTTTGAACTGCGCAGACGATAATCACCTCCTCATTTTACACTTTCCTTTTTAACGCTTCAACAGTTTCGTATCAGGGTTTTCGGGATCTACCACAATAATTTCAAGTCGTGCATTCGGCGGCACAAACGGAATCGGAAACAAGGTTTCGGGGCTAACAATAAGCTTTTCCAACATTTTTAGTTTACTGATAGTGGCAGGTAACTCAAGCAGCGCTTTGTTATGGCTCACATCCAGCACAACCAGACGCTCAAGATTGCCTATTTCAGGTGGTATTTTTGAAAGAAAATTGTTGCTTAAATACAAAAAACGCAGGTTTTCGAGTTGGCCAATCTGCGGGGGCAGTTCCTCCAGCCGGTTGTAATCAAGGTGCAACTCTTCCAGCATTTTCAGGTGCTCAATGGTTTCAGGCAGCTCCGAAATGGCATTGAACCGGGCTGAAAGCTTGCTAAGCTGCTTTAAGCTGCCAATTTCATCGGGCAATCGGGTTAATACATTGCCATCAATCATAAGGTCGCGCATGTTTTCAAACAGATGCATGTCCGAAGGAAGTTCCGTAATATGCTGTCTTTGCAGTATAAGCTTTTCGACAAGCAGCGGGTTTTGGAATGCCACTTCAAGATTTCGCGGCGATTTGCCCCTTTGCTTGAACCCGCCAAGATTATAAACGAAAACCATTTGCAGGTTCTGAAACCCTTTGTGGTTAAAAGGGATTGAATATCTAAAACCCAAATTTGCGTATTGGCTTAGTTGAGCTCCCATACCGACTACTGCTTCAATATGGGATTTTGGATTGGCATTTTGAAAATTCATGATCCCCCTGAATTCTTGATGGAACTGAAAATTCCGCTGAATACCAGCTATCAGATGGATGTTTTTAGTTGGATACCACAATCCCGAAATGTTGAAATCTGCATAATGGCTTTGTGCATTCCTATAGGAAGATTTGTGCCATCCAAAGCGCGGAGAATATCGCACGCCGACACTATAAGCAAATGACGGATTCAGGTTATCAATGTATTGAACTCCCAGGGAAGGCATGATACCGGTGTAAAAATTGTCGCCTAAGGGTATTTTGTAGTAGTTGGCTCCTATCTCCAAATTCAGTTTATAATCGCGGTTAGCCTGGGCATGGCCCTCTTTTATCATCAACACCATCAAAAAAACAACAAAAACAAACATCGATTTTAAGACACTCATGGTCATTATTTTTTGGTTCTGCAAGAATTGTAGATCAGCCTTAAAAGCACTGGATGCCATCAGCCGGATAAATCGGCCAAATAAACAACAAGTGACAAAAACAAATAGCTTATTATAATGAATGGGATAGCAACAAAATGCAGCCAAACCAACAAAACAACCGAAACGAAAAGGAAAAGGTATCTGACCTCATTGCCCCTGATAACTTTTGATTTGAACTTTAAGGCAAAAAGTGGCAATTCGCTCACCATCAAAAAACTCAAAACCAACACGATGCCAATATAAAAATAGGTGTTGGTAACCACCATATAAAACAAAGATTGCCCTTCGTACAACTGATCTTTGATCAAAGGCAAGGAGGCAATCAGTAAGGCAGAAGCCGGAGTTGGCAAGCCTAGGAAACTATCTGTTTGCCTGTCGTCCACATTGAACTTGGCCAAACGCAAGGCCGAAAATAAAGGAATCAGAAAAGCGACATAAGGCAAAATATCTACGCCGGCAATTTCAACGGACATGCGTCCATGGCTGTTGAGGATGAGGTGGTAAATTATAAATGCCGGTGCCAGCCCGAATGAAACCACATCGGCCAACGAATCCAGTTGGGCACCGATTTTGGAATATGCTTTGAGGGCACGCGCTGCAAACCCATCCAGAAAGTCGAGGGCAGCAGCAATAAAAATCATCCAGGCAGCCAGCAGTATTTCACCCTCGGCAAAAAACAAAATAGACAAACTGCCCGCCAACAAGTTAAGCAGGGTGATTAAGTTTGGGATGTGCTTAAAGATTTTCATGGCTTTGTTTGTTTAGCCTTCAAAGGTAAAAAAAGGAATTAATTAGATGAGATAAAACTTGCAGGATTCTATTAAACCAACAATCGTCTATTTCGCATTATCTTTGCCGCCGCGATGAAGCAAATCACCCAAATAAGCATTGAAGCATTTGATTATCCCTTGCCGGATGATCGGATTGCCCGTTACCCATTGGCCCGGCGCGACCATTCAAAACTTTTGGTATCAAGTGCAGGAATCATCACAGCGGACGCTTTTTACAGTATAGGAAAGCACCTGCCTAAAAATGCCCTACTCGTTTCGAACGAAACCAAAGTAATACAGGCACGATTGCATTTTCAGAAGCCAGGCGGAGCTCAAATTGAATTGTTTTGTCTGGAACCCCTGGCTGAAATAGCTGACTTTCAACTGGCCTTCAGTCAGCCTTCTCCGGTTGTTTGGAAATGTTTGGCAGGCAATTCAAAACGATGGAAAAGTGGCTTGTTGCACAAGGAATTGGAGATTGATGGCCGAAAAACAGCTTTTACAGCCAACCGCATCGAGAAAAAGGCAGATTATTCATTGGTCGAATTTAGTTGGGACCGGCAAGGCATCTCCTTTGCGGAAATACTGAATGCCTTTGGCGAAGTGCCCTTGCCGCCCTACCTGAACCGCAAAGCAGAGGATTCAGATAAATCAAACTACCAAACTGTTTTTGCCAAATATGACGGCTCCGTTGCTGCGCCAACAGCCGGTTTGCATTTCACCGGAGAGCTGCTGCACAAACTGAAAAATGAAGGGTTTGATTTTGCACAACTCACCCTGCATGTGGGGGCAGGTACTTTTAAACCCGTTTCGACAGCCACAATTGGTGAACATCAAATGCACGACGAAAAAATAGTGGTTTCGCTCAACTTGCTTGAACAACTCATAAAAGCCCTCGACAGGCCCATTATTGCAATTGGCACCACAAGCATGCGCACACTGGAGAGCTTGTACTGGATTGGCTGCATGCTTAAAAGGATTCAACACAACGACCATTGCATTTAAAGCAGTGGTATCCTTATGAAAATGAATCTGCGAACCCGGTTTCAGTCAGGCAAAGTTTACAATATATCCACGACTACCTGATCACAAATAAGCTTGAAAACTTAACAGCTTCAACCGCTTTAATCATTGCCCCGGGCTATAATTTCAAAATTGTTAAAGGATTGATTACCAATTTCCACCAACCCAAGAGCACCCTTTATTATTGGTCTCGGCACTGATTGGCGAGCATTGGAAAACAGCCTACCGATACGCACTGGAGCACGATTTCCGCTTTTTAAGTTATGGGGATAGTTGTTTGTTTTTGCGTCTTGAATCAACCGATTATCCTTTTCAAAAACTCCCTTCGTCGCCGGCCACTTCAATTTGCGACCCATCGTCAAGGATGATGACAGTACCGCCTTCGCCTTTAATATAGCGGTCAATCATTTCCAGGTTGACTATATGGGACTGGTGTACCCTGAAAAAGGGTAAGGTCATCAAGCATGGCCTCAAACTCCTTTATCTTTTGGAAACCATATGCTTGCTTTTATCTTTCAAGTATATCCTGGTGTAATTTCCATCTGCTTCAAAACGTACAATTTCCCATCTATCCGTACCAATTGTACCCCATGCTGTGTGGGCAAGGCCATTTTGCTTAGCCGGCCTGTTTTTCGATTTTCTACAAAGGCCTCCACCTTTTTAGTTTGTTGATCCAAAGCGTCTTCGCTATCGGAAGCTTTTTCCACAGCTTTTATAAGCAAATCAGGGTCAACAGGTTTAAGCAGGTAGTCAATGGCACTGATTTGAAAAGCTTTTACAGCATACTGGTTGTAGGCCGTAACAAAAATAATCCTGGGCCAGGGTTTGGGAATTTGATCAAGCACCTCAAAACCGGTGCCATCAGGAAGATCAATATCCATAAAAACCAGTTCGGGCTTGTGTTCTGCGATGGATTGAACAGCATCGGCCACATTGATGGCGTTGTGCAACAAGCGAACCTGTTTGCAATATTTAGTCAGGAAATTGCTGAGCGTTTTCCGGCTGTGGGCTTCATCTTCGACTATAATGGCTGTAATCATGATTTCAGAGTCTGTAAGGGAATAACAATTCTATGCGTGTGCCGGCAGCTTCGCCGATTTCACTTTTCAAATCTAATATTTTAAGGCAATCATCGTGGTATTTTTCTTTCCAGATATTTTGCAAGCGACTTTTTGTGATTTCTATGCCCCTAGAAGTGTGAGGAGTTGCTGCACTGGCATTTGTCATTTTTGCCGAGGCTTTCCTGCCGATGCCATTGTCTTGGATTACACAGCGCATTTTTTCATTGCCAAGTGCCTCAAAACTAACCGAAAGAAACCCTTTTTCGGCTTTACTGCGCAACCCATGTTTTATGGCATTTTCAACAAAAGGCTGGGCAAGCATAGGGGGCAGCTCCGTTTCATCTGCCTCTAGCTCACCTTTGATCTCTATTTTAAAATCGAAACTAAAATTCATCCTAAGTTGCTCAAGCTCAATATTCATGCGCAAGCCATTCACCTCCTCCTCAAGGGAAACAAAACTAATGTTTGAGCTGTCGAGGTAATAACGCATCAATCGGGCAAACTTGGAAAGGTATAATTCTGCTTGCAGGGTGTTGTTGTCCGAAATAAAAGCCTGTATGGAATTAAGTGCGTTAAACATAAAGTGGGGATTCATTTGTGAGCGTAACAACCTGTGCTCAGTTTCGAGTTGTTTCTGCTCCAGTTCAACAGCTTTTTTATCACGCTTCAGGCGATAGCGACTAAAAAACAATAGCAACAGGGTCAGAATTAAAACGGCCACTACAACTGCATAGACAGTTCTTTCATTTTGCCGTATTAACCTGGCAGTCTGCTGATCGAGCAGCAACTGCTGGTTTTGTAACTGTTCTTCTTTGAGCTCATACCTGAGTTTACCTTCCACGGCAGTTATCTGCTCCTGTTTTTCAATGTTGAACAGCGAATCGTTAAGTGCAATATATTGACGCAGGTATTTGACAGCTTCAACTGCGTTTCCGGCAGTTTCTTCAACCTCGCTCAAGGCTTCCAGGGCATCCTTTTCGGCAGCTACATGTGCGATTTTCCTGTTCAGATCGATGCTTTCAAGCAAATACTCTCTGGCATTTGAAAAATCACCCCGGTTAAATGCTATCAACCCAAGGTTATGCGATGCCCTTGCACGCTCCTCATCAATTTGATGCTTTTTGGCAACGTTATAAGCCTCCTGAATATAGTGCCAGGCTGTGTCAGATTGTCCCAAATCGCGCATTTGACTGCCATAGGTATTATAGGCCAAAGCCAGAAAATAGGGCGATTGAAACTGTTTTGCCATGTTAAGGCTTTTCAAGAAATAGTGGTTGGCTGAATCGGGCTTTGCCATTTTTTTGTATGCCAGCCCTATATTGTTGTTTGCCCTGATGCTGCCGTCAAAAACCTTATTCTTTTTATACAAATCGTTGGCAGTGTGATAAAAATCTATGGCTGTTTCAAACTGTTTGGTCTTGTCATAAATATTGCCAATATTTAATGAAATGGCAGCCACTTGCGCTTCGGTACCATAAACCCTTGCAGCTTCAAGGGCATTATTTAAAAAATGAATGGCCTGTTCATAATCGGCTAATTTGTTAAAATAATTTCCATAATTATTGAAAGCATTGATCAATACGCGGTAATTTTCCTGTTGTATGGCTAATTGAATGGCCTCCTCGAAATGGATTTTTGCTTCTACTGTATTTCCAAGGCTTGATTCATTTGATGCATACAAAAGCACTACATTTGGGTTGACCTTTTCAGGGTTTATCAACCTTTCAATTTCAAGCGCTTTTGCATAAAAATCCCGGGCTTTTTCACTATTGCCCATACCATTGTAAGTATTGCCGATATTGGATGAGGAACCAACAATCCCCTTTGAGTCGCTAATCTCTTCGCGCACGGAAAGAGACTTGAGATGCCATTCCAGCGCCTCGTCCAATTTTAGCTGGTATTGGTAAACCAATCCTATATTATTCAACACATTGCCCATTTCGAGGCGGTCATTTAAAGCTTCGAACAAGTCGAAAGCGTCATGGTAATAAACCAGCGCTTCATTCAAATGCCATGCATTCAGGGCAGCAGTACCCCTGTTCTTTTTGGCCATTGCCTGCTGACCGGTTTGCCCCAATTGGCTTGCCAGCAAATCTGCTTTATTTGCCCAATCCATGGCATTGTCGATGTTGATGGCAAAATTCATTTTTGCCAATTCGTTCATGATGGCAGCTTTTTCCGGAAGTGGTGCTTCTTCCAGTTTTTTCTCCAGTTCCTCAATGCTGCCAAAGGCCATCATTGTCAGCAGCAACAAAACACTTAAAAATAAAATAAACCATCTAAAATTCATCTGCTTAACTCATTAGGGTTTGACTTTCATTAATTTGCCCAATCATCTGACTGTTCTTTCTCTACACAGAAAAGCATCAAACAGCTGCAAAACTAATCCTTATCTCAATACAAGTCAAGTGAATAATGTCTATAAAACACTGGAATATAGTACTTTTACACAATATTTCCGCCAAATAATCAGTCACAACAGCCACTTTTATGCCCAGTGCTACCGTTTATACATTTTCGCTTGATGGCACTTTTTTTTGACCATACTTTTGTCCTGTCTTCAATAATAATTTCAAATCGAAAACAGGGATGTATGAGAAACGTAAAACACATCGACTTTCTGAAAGTAACTTCGGTCATTAACAGTTGCTCAATTCCTTCGCATACTGCTGTTGCTTCAAGCATGATCGCAGCGTTCGCAACCAAATATGGTTTGCAGGAAAACCACATCATGATCCGGCAACTCAATGATCTTTTAGTATTCAAAACCACGCCTTCGCCGTTTTTTCAAAATGGTAAATCTTCATTGTCATATTTCATGCAGTCACCTGATAAAAACATCGAACAGGAAACAACTGCCTGGCATTTAAAAGAAAGTTAAAAGACCTTACAAATAGTAGTTCTTCATTATCACTTGTAGTAACCCGTTTTGAATATCAAAGCGGGTTATTTTTTGATTGATACAGTATGCCAAACCGCGAATGAATTTTAACAGACCGCTTATACAGATTTGCCGGCCGCTTTTAAATTATGGCTTGTTAAGCCAATATTCACCCTATACTTTTGCGGCCTAACCAATACTTTTCGACATGAAAAAAGCAGCTTTTACCATAATTTTTATAACCGGCTTCATGCTACATTTAAAAGCACAGATTGATGAGCAGCTGATCACCCGTTTTGAGCAATTCGGGAATGAAATTGCCATCAATGGCGACTGGGCAATTGCAGGCAATATGTACGCAAGCCGCACTGACAATTTTGGCACTTTTTACCCTGAATCGGGGGCGGCCTACATTTTTAAACGGCAGGAAAACGGCCTTTGGCAGCAACACAGCATGCTCACAGAGCAGTGCTGGTACACCGATACAGGACAGCAACATGGTGTTTTCTACGGTCAGTCGGTGGATATCAATGGCGATTGGGCTGTTGTTGGTGCTCACTACGACTCAGACGACAATGGCAGCATTGGGCCCGATGGCGTTGCATTCGTTTACCGCTACCTTTCGGAAACAGATGAATGGGTTTTGCATACCACCCTAAGTGCAGGCATTCAGGTACTGAATAATTTTGGCTTTTCAGTTTCCCTGGCAGGGAATAGCATTTTTGTTGGAGACCCTGATTACGGTGCCGAAAACGGCAACCCCTTTTTAGGCGCAGTTTATTTTTTCGCCTACTATTACCATACCAACGAATGGACCCTTGTTCAACAAATATCGGCCGACGATGGCTGGGCAAGTGGCATCAACAACACCAATGGCTATGGCGACCGCTTTGGTTATTCGGTGGCAGCTGACGGCGAACTGGGAAGGCTTGTTGTTGGTGCACCCTGGAAAGGGGTTGAGAGCGATAACAATGTTTTTAACCGCAAGGGAGCTGTTTATATCTATGAATTTAATACGGGAACAGCATTATGGGAAAAAGCATTCCAATTGCACAACCCTGATTGGAACGATGTGAGCCTCCTGGGACATGCTGTTGATATTGCTGATAAAATTGCTGTTGCAGGTGCTCCAGGCGACCGCATGGAACTTGACACCGGAGAAGGCCGGGTATTTGTTATGAACAAACACAGCGGCGCCTGGCAAGTGCACAATGTTGTACAACAGGCCGGATGGGAATTTGGTGATTTGTATGGCTATGATGTGGCCGTGGCCGCAACCGAACGTGATGAGGTTACCAATGAAGCACTTGCTTACAGAATAATCGCTGGTGCACCCGGCGATGATGGCGAAAACAATGCCGAAATGGGAAAAGGACAGCTAGCCATTTATGAACTCAGCATTCCCTATGCCCTCAGCGGACCAGAATATTTTGTGTCGGCAAATGTGTCAGCCGGTGATGAAATGGGCAATGCTGTTGCCTTGAATACCGGCGGCGCTGATTGCGCCATTGGTGCCTGGAAATACGATGCCATTGCTGGTGGCCTTCGCGAAGGGGCAGTTATGTTCTACAGTTTTGCAGAGGCCTTTTCGGGGATTTGGACAGGCTTACAAAATACTGCCTGGGGAAACCCTGAAAACTGGGACGACAACGAAGTGCCAAATGGGAACACCAGCGTAGTGATTGCTGCCGCAAGTGCCAATATGCCCGTTGTTGATAACCTGGCCTTTTGCCTCGACCTTAATATACAGGCTGGCGCAACACTAACGCTAAGCGGAAATGATGCCTTACTGCGCATTAACGGCGATTTGACATTGCGTGGCGAATTCCTGATACCGGAAGGTGCCGGAAATGAGCTTGCAAGAATTGAAGTAATACGCGAAACAGATGTTTTATGTGAAAAAACGAAAATTCTTCCCGGTGGCACCTACCACGGGCAAGTGCTAGTTGATGCCACCGGATCAACACAAAGGCTGAACCTTGCGGGTGATGCCATATTAAACGGCGGACTGGGTTTTCCGAATAATTCAAGTAGCAGGGGCAAACTTGAAATTGGGAGCAACCATCTTGAGTTGCACGGCGCAGTCACTGGAAACGCCAATAAACTATATAGTAACGTCAATTCGAGCCTTAGCCTTGGCGGCGAACCACCCGTGCAAGTACCGCTTTCGAGTAATGTGCGCAACCTGAATAACCTGACCATTAACAACGGACAAGGGGCACGGTTGAGCAACAACTCGCTGCAGGTGTTTGGCGCATTAAACCTGCTCAGTGGCAATTTTGTTGTTCAAACATTAGGAGGGGGTGCAGCCGGCCTTACGCTTCACAACTCCCCTGCCGGCAACGGAAACCTGTTGGTTACCAATAACCAATCAACCATAACGGTCGCAGGAAACAATCAAAACATTGAATTGCCATCAGGCATGGCAACAGTTGCCCAATTGGTGGTTACGAATCCGCATGGGGCCAGTTTGAACAACAATCTGCATATTACGGATTTCTTTTATGCCGAAGGGCAAATCAACCCAAATGGATTTCAGGCAAGCTATGGGCCGAACTGTATGTTTTGGGCAATTGCAGATATGGAAATAAGTGATGGGCTTTTCGATCCGGCCAATCCACCGGTGCACATTTATGCCGAACCTGGTGTTCAGCTATATTTCAATGCAACAGGCGAAATAGATGAATTACTTATAGGTGGCTTTGCTGCGATGTCGCACGGGGGAGGCGATCAGGAAACGATTGCCGCAGAAATGCAAAGCAATCGAAACGAAACTGTTTTCAGCATTGGGCCCCAAAGCGGGATTGCTGTAAACAACAATTTGATTATGAACAGTTTGCTTGAGCTAAAGTCGGATATCAGCGGCAATGCGGCTTTCATCAACAATACAGCCAACCAGGAAATAACTGCCCGGGTAGAAAACTATCTTACCGATGGCAAATGGCATTTTGTGTCGCCACCAGTTCAGGGTGCAACAGCTTCGTCATTTTATATGGATGGAGGCTCATCGGTTTGGATGACAGAATACAACGAACAAACAGGCAACTGGGACTATATTGAATCGCTTGACCATCCTCTGATACCGGGCAAAGGCTATTCAGTATGGGTTGACACTGGCCGTGCAGATGAAACAGCAGTTTACGAAGGCTTGCTGAACCATGGTGATCATCTGGTAAACCTTTCGTACAGTGGTGTTGATCAGGGGTGGAACCTGGTTGGAAATCCTTTCCCGAGTCCACTAGACTGGGATATCGGAAACTGGAACCACAACAATACAACCGGCATCATTTATATTTGGAACGATGGCAATTACCTATCCCGCAACCAGGCTGCTGCCGGAACACTTTCAAATGGCATTATTCCAACAGGCCAGGGCTTTTTTGTACAAGCAACAGGTCCTGCAGCATCTATAACCATGCCCGCCAACGCCAGGGTACTTGATGAACAACCATTTTATAAAAACTCGGTTGTTTATACTGATGCATTGGATATCACAGTCGGCATTGAAGGAAAAAAAGATAAAACCTGGATAGGGTTTGATCAGGCTGCAACAAACAGCGTGGATGTGGGCCTCGATGCCCAAAGACTTGATGGTAATGACAATATGCCAAAATTATACACCAAAATAGGTGATAAAAAAATGTCAATAAACATAATGGAAAAACTCGAAACCAGCTATTCAGTTCCCTTATTCTTCAAAGCTGCAATAGCAGGCATTCACACAATTCAATTTGATTTTGTGGAGAGTTTTGAAAACACAAAAATCACACTCGATGACCTTTTATCAGGCAACCAAATTCTGCTGAAGGAGAATGACCTGTACGAATTTGAGGGCCACCCCTGGGATGAAGAAAAAAGATTCCGGCTGACTTTCGAGCGGATTGTAGCAGCGCTGAGTGAAGACAAACCGGCACAAAACCCGCTGTTCTCAATCACAAACACCAATGGTAGGCTCAATATTGCTGTAAACGAAATCCAGGGTCAAAGAAAACATTTCCAAATCTTCAGCCTGAATGGCCAACTGCTTTACGAGGCTGCCTTTACCAACAATCAATACCAGGTGGATGCTTCCGGCTTTGCAGGCCAGGTTGTATTGGTGAAGCTTTTGACAAAGGAAGCAACAGAAGTGATAAAAGTCAAGATTGATTAAGACCTTACTTTAAAGATAAAATCCAAATATACATGCAAACCGCCACTTTTACAAAGCAGGCTGCCACTTATAAAGTTTGCCTTGATGAGGTTTGTTACAGCTCCTACATTTGCCACTAAATCAATCATTAAATTAAAAAAATATGAAACCTAACAGTACATTTATCCACTCCATTGGCTATTTGATCATCTTTTCATTGCTGCCTTTGATTTTGCCGGCAACTGAGATGCAAAGGGCCATAAAACAGTCAGACAGGTCTGATTATTTTATCCAAAACAAAGGCCAATGGCCCAAAGCGGTGCATTACCTTAGCCGGACAAACGGCTTAAACACCTGGATTACAAATTCTGGTGTGGTGTATGACCATTACCAAATCATTCCGAATCAGGGAAAAGTGAACTTTACCATGCCCGGTGATAAGGAATCCTATAGCATAAAAGGACATGTAATCAATATGCAGTTCCTCAATGCCAACAATGAGCCATTTGCGCAGGGGCTTGACGAAAAGGCGGGATACTACAACTACCTCATTGGCAATGATACACATCATGGGCTACCGAAACATGAACGTTTCGGCAGTGTAATGCTTGATCATGTTTATGAAAATATTGGGCCGCACTAATATTATGATGCAAAGGAATGCTGCGCTATGATTTTCATGTGGAGGCCGGTGCGGATATAAGCCAGGTCCGCATAAAACTGAACGGGCATGATGGCATGCGCGTAAACAGCGAAGGCGAACTCGAAATAACAACTTCCATCGGTAAGGTAACACATGGCCAGCTCTATGCTTACCAAACAGGCAAATGACCTCGAAATTGAGGTGGAATGCCGGTTTTTTGAAATTTCAGAAAATGGTGTATTGGGTATGGAATTGGGAAATTATGACCATTCCCGTCTGTTGGTCAATGATCCATTGGTGAGTTCAACCTATCTGGGGCGGTGGCAACCATGACGAGGAATGGGCCATTAAAGTTGGTCATGATGTATTCCGTTTCTTGCTGGAGGCCAAACTAGGTCAGCAAATTTTCCCACAACTGTAGCGCTTATGATGTTGTTCATGGTAATGCTTCGTCTTATGACATTTTCGTAAGCAAGCTCCATGCTGATGGCGACGCACTTGTTTACTCTACTTTGGCTGGCGGGTTCCGAAGCGAGTGGCTCACTGATATGGCCATTGACAATGCGGGAAATTTATTCATTGCCGGATACACAGCCACCTTTGAATGATGACAATCCGACTTTCCCGACCACAGCAGGCGTATTTCAACCAAATCACAATGGAGAGTGTTGACGGTGTTGTAATCAAACTGAACAGCACCGGTACAAACCTTTGTATTCAACAAGGTATGGTGGCATCGGAAACGATTGGCTACGAGCCATTGCCATTGATATGATGGTAATGCTTACATAACCGGGGAAACTCTAAGCGGTGTAAATCTTTTCCAACCACTGCAGTGTTTCTATCAAACTGTTCCGGCGGCTTAATGAAGCTTTTGTTGCAAAAATCAACCCAGATGCCTCACAATTGATTTATTCAACTTTTTTAGGTGGATCAAATCATGATGGTGGCCACGACATCGCTGTTGACGGAGATATAATGCTTTGTTACCGGCAAGCATTAGGCTATTTTCCGACAACTGCCGGGGCTTTTCAACACAACAAAGCACTTAACCAAAAAAAAAAAAACTATGGAAACCTTGTTACCAAAATAAATGCAACGGGGACCGCCTAATCTATTCAACACATTTTGGGGGGGTTCACGCGATGGAGAAGTCACTTCACCGCTATTGATCAGGACGGCAACGCTTACTATAGCAGGAAACCGACGATACAGCTGGAAGATTTTCCTTTAAGTGCAGGTAGTTTTTACGAGATCAGCAAACAAACAGCAATTTAAACCTGTTTGTTGGCAAATTGAATGCGAATGGAAGCGATATGGTGTTTAGCACTTTTTAGGTGAATCTGTTGGTGCAAACATTTATGATATGCTGATCGATGCAGACGGAAACATCGCTTTCACCGGCAACACGCAGAATGCGGACTTTCCGGTAACCAATGATGCTTTCAGTCAAACAATGCCGGGCAATTGGATGTTTCTGGCCATTCTAAATACAAATGCAAGCCAAATGATGTATGCAAGCTATTTAGGTGGTGCTGCCGCTGATGCTGGTCATGCAATCGACAGCAATAGCGATGGTGTCTTTTTATCACGAGGAAGCACTCCTTCCAATAATTTTCCAACCACTGCCGGGGCTTTCAAACCAATTACCCAAGCAATTTCAGCGAAACATCTGCCTTTGTTACCAAATTGACAGCAAGAAGCCAGTTTGAAGTTATTTTTAACTTGGACATCAGCAACTTATATGGTTTCGACCACAACAAATGAAAAGCTATATATCTCAGGTAATTTCCCGATGCCGACTGGAACGAACCAGGCACCAATGCAGCCCTGAGCTCAACAGGGTGGGTAACGTAATTTATAGCGCCTTACACCAACCTGCTGACCAATAATTATGCTTACAAATTCTACCGCAATGCCGGCTGGGGCAATGGCGAGTGGGCAGGCCTGCCAAACAGGGAAGCAACAGTTGATGCGGATGCCACTTTACACCACACATGGGGTGGCGAGTTGAATGGTACAAACCTGCAATGGCCCGCCAACGGCACCATTGAAACAGGAAATATTTTGATGTTTCTTGCTCGGGCCATGATCCCAAATGGGGTTACCGGAAATGCCAACTCCGGCCAATGGCCTTAGCTGGATAGTTATCATACTGAAGACACTCATCCATCCACCTGGCCGGCTCAAAATTGGATATTTACATTTCATAACGGGCCCATTGGAAACAATGATGAGTTTAAAGGCAATCTGGGTTCAGCATTAATCACACCAGGCACCTACTACTATGCTTCACGTTTCCGGTTTGGCGATTTTGGCGAATACCTTTATGGCGGCTACAATGCCGGAGGTGGCGGAGCATGATGGCATTGACAATGTTTCGGGTGAATTAAATGTGACTGCCATTACCTTATTTGGAACTGTTGATGCCAATTGGGGCAATGCTGCCACTGGCTTAACAACCAAATGCCCGGTGAAATTGATATTGCCTTTATCAGCAAAAATAAAATCACAACCCAATTATCAGCAACGCTATAACAATTAATCAGTTAACAATAATGGAAGGCAGTTTCACCATTGCTCCAAATGGAAGTTTAACGGTTAGCGCAGATTTCCAAAATGATAACGGCATTGCAGGTTTATTGCTTCAATCAGACGCTACAGGAACGGCTTCCTCATCTATGGCATAGGTTTAATTGAAGGCACTATTCAGCGCCATATATCACCGAGCCCAGTGACCTAACTTCAGGTGCGCTACCATTTTGTTTCTGTGCCACTTCTGGAAGGCATATTATTCCCCCACCAACAGCGGCCCTTGTTCACCGGATCATACCTATATCAATTTGATACAGAAAACCAGCAATGGGCAGGTATGGGCAACAGTCCTGACACGGGAATTGAATACCCAGCAAGGTTATATGATTTTCTATCCAGACGAAGAAACAACATATACATTTCAAGGTCCTTTAGTAAAATGAATGGTTCAGTCCGCAATTGTCGTACCACGAGGCCAATGGCACTTTCGGATGGAATTTGATCCCCGCAACCCTTATCCTTCTGCTATTGACTGGAATGCCTTGGAAGATTGGGAAATGCAAAACCTCAATAATGCAGTTTGTTCGAATGATGGTGGTGCTACTTCGGCGCGCTTTCACGAAAGCACCAATGGCGGGAGCAATATCATCCGCAGCGGACAGGCTCTTTGGTTCAGGCCAATGCCGAGGGTCCAATGATATCGTTCTCCAACAATATCAGGGTGCACACAACCAAAAGCATTTTTGAAAAAATAACACCATTGAGAATACACTCAGAATACGTTCCACAGCCAATGGTTTTGTCAGATGAGGCGGTTGTGCGATTTCGTTTTGATGCCACTGCCCTTTCGACAGCAAATATGATGGTCACAATTATCAAATGATGTGTGCACTTTCCAAGTATATCAACACATCTGTACAGGCTGATTATTATTGAGCATAAACAGCCTGCCATTGAACAACGAAACCACAATCATTCCCTTATCATTTGACTACTATAAAGATGCCTGAGGTTATTTTATTTCCAAAACACACACAGTTTTGAATCTGTGGCAGTACTGTTTTACTCGAGGATATAAAATGCAGGAATTTATTGACTCCGTCCGACAATTCAACCTACACATTCGAATATCGCTTGATAGATGACCCAACCCGGTTTAATCTCCATTTTATTGGTGTAGCAGGGTAGCACAACAGCTTCAGGTAAAAACGCACCACATCTATGCATCGGATGGTTCATTACATCCATACCTGAAATGCAAGGACAGCTAGCACAGATAAAGGATCATGATGTGTTAGGCAACAGCCTGTATCAAAGCAATACAGTTCTTGAACAGCCAACTATTATTGAATGTGGGAAAAGCGATGTATTAATAATCCAGGTTATTGCCGGCGACAGTCTTACCACCAAAACTTATTAACCAATAAATCTGATTTAAAAATGAAAAAGTTACTATTAAGCCTTACGTTTTACCCTATTATTAACTTCGCTAATATGCTTGCTGCACAAGGACTACCACCAAACCCGCCAAACAACCCAAACGCAGGCGGAGGAGTGGCCCATTGGCGGCGGTGCTCTATTGGCAGCGGAACGCTTTTGTTGGTCTCACTTGCCGCTGTTTATGGCGCACGCAAATACCATCATCAAAAAGGGAAGAACTTGAAGAATAACCGCTGATCCCTCCAATTGGTTGTCGCCGCGCAAACATACCGCAATCAGTTTCACTCCCAAGTGATCTTCTCGAAGTACGCAGCCCTCACCCTTTGGCTGCCCAACTTCCTACTTTTTCATAATTGCTTGTGCATAAATCGTCAATTGATTACCTTGACCAATTAATACTCACCCAACATGAAAATCATTTCAATCTCCATGCGGGTTATCGCCTTAGCAATAGTTGCAATTGGTCTCAACGCATGCAGCAAAGTGGCCCTTACCGCAATCAGGTAAATCTCATCCTTCGCAAATACTTTCAATGAGTTATCAGCAATACGATGAGTTTTTAAAAGACCATCCTTTATCAAAAGCTGGACAAAAACAGCACTTGTGAAAATGTAGGCCAGCGTTATTCATCAAGCTGTTGAAGTTTACTTTTCCGAAAGCGGCTCTCAAGCCAATTGGAAGGCTATGCATGGGAATTTAACCTGGTTGAAAGCGACGACAGTTAATGCTCTGGTGCATGCCCGAGGGAAGGTAGTTATTTATACTGGCATGCTGCCAGTTACGCGGGATGAATCATGGCTTGCGGTAGTAATGGGCCATGAAATAGCGCATGCCATTGCCGATCATGGTAACGAGCGCATGAGCCAGATGCTGCTTACCCAGTTGGGTGGCATGGCATTGTCTGCGGCATTACTGGCTGAACAACCAGAACAAACACAGGCTCTGTATATGACAGCTGGCATTGGAAGCCAAGTAGGTGTGTTGCTACCCTATAGCCGCCTGCACGAAAGTGAAATTTCCAGACCGTTTAGGCCTGGTTTTATGGCCATGGCAGGCTATGACCCGCATCAGGCCATTCGTTTTTGGGAACGCATGGCAGCCCAAAGATGGGGGGTGCCCCCGCCCGAGTTTCTTAGCACCCACCCCTCAGATGCCAGACGCATCAGAGATATTACCAAATTAATCCCCGAAGCCATGCAGTACTATAAACCGAAATAATGGTTTTGCCTGCAAATTTTATTTTTATTTAATGATCTGGTTATAAATGTGTTATATTTTCTTGTTAGGAAGGTCAAACGCCTGCGAAAGGGCCTTGAATCCATCGTAATTACAGCCAAATATTCTTATTTTGCAAAACGGACTTTGCAAAAACATCACATTTTTCACATGCCCATCTTGCAGTTTCCATCTTTTATAACATTTCTCCCGCCAAATTCATAATCCGTATCAAACTCGAACTAAATTGTCAATGTGTTGCGAACCAATCCAATTCCCAGCTTTTGGATGATAAAACACAGATTTATCATAACTTTGGCCATTCAAACCTATCGATCATGAAAACTTTTCTTAAACCAATTCTGCTTGCAAGTATCGCGCTGATGGCCTTTGCTTGTTCCAAGCCAGTGAACCATGTCAGCTCCCCTGATGGCAACATCCGCGTTAGCATTAGTCTGACTGAAAAAGGCGAACCTCAATATGAAGTAAGCCACAAGGGTGAAGCAATTATCCTGCCTTCCGTCATGGGCTTTAGCTTTACAGATGCGCCACCACTTGCCGAAAATATTGAGTTGGTGGGTACCAAAACCATTTCGTTCACCGAAACCTGGGAAATGCCTTGGGGCGAACAGCGTTTTGTGGAAAACACCTATAATGAACTAAAAGCCGAATTTCGTGAAAAATCAGCGTTAAAACGCCGCTTCGATGTGGTCTTCAGGGTATATGATGATGGAATTGGGTTCAGATATGTATTTCCTGAACAGCCCAATATGGATGAGGTATTCATTGCTGAAGAAAACACATTTTTCAACCTCAACGGCAACCACAATTGCTGGTGGATACCAGGCGACTGGGACATCTACGAACACCTTTACAACACAACCCGCTTCTCCGAAATTGATGCCCTGAGCAAACGCAACCACCCCAATCTGGCACAAACCCATATTCCGGTGAATGCCGTGAATACACCTGTGACCATGCGCACAGACAATGGATTGCACCTGAGTTTTCATGAGGCTGCATTGGTCAACTATGCCGGCATCACCTTACAAATTGACACGGAAAACCTGTCAATGAAGAGCAATTTGGTCGGATCTGAAAGAACAGCCCATAAAGTGGCACAACAAACACCTTTCAATACACCCTGGCGCATGATCCAAATTGCAGAAAAAGCCACCGACCTGATCGCATCGCGACTGATCCTCAACCTGAACGAGCCCAACAAGCTGGGCGATGTGTCGTGGCTCAAACCCACCAAATACATGGGCATCTGGTGGGAGATGCACCTGGGCAAATCAACCTGGGACTACTCAGGCACACAGGACATGAGTACCTGGATAGGGGCCAAACCCCATGGCCGTCATGGAGCTACCACCGAAAACGCAAAACGCTATATTGATTTTGCTGCTGAAAATGGCATCAACGCCTTGCTGATCGAAGGTTGGTACACCGGCTGGGAAAACTGGATTGGTACCGATGCCCGCGAAGGGATTTTCGATTTTGTGACCCCCTACCCCGATTTTGACCTGGACGAAGTGGTGCGTTATGCAAAAGAAAAGGAAATTCGACTGATCATGCACCACGAAACCTCTGCTGCCATCAATACTTATGACCAGCAACTGGATACGGCTTATGCCCTTATGGAACATTATGGTTTTGATATGGTTAAGACAGGTTATGTAGGCACCATCATCCCACAAGGCGAATACCACCACGGCCAATGGATGGTAAACCATTACCAGCGCGTAATTGAAAAAGCAGCCGAAACCAAAGTGATGGTGAATGCCCACGAGCCCATTATGGCCACAGGCCTTCGGCGCACCTACCCCAACGATGCCACCCGCGAAGGATTGCGCGGACAGGAATTCAATGCCTGGGCTACCGATGGCGGCAACCCGCCCGAACATCTGCCCATTGTGGCTTTCACGCGTATGCTGGCCGGCCCTATTGATTATACGCCGGGCATTTTCAATATAAAGATGGAGCCTTATAGAAGTGAAAACCAGGTAAACACCACCCTGGCGCAGCAACTAGCCTTGTATGTAGTCATTTATGGCCCGCTGCAAATGGCTGCCGACCTGCCTGAATACTATGAAGGCCATCCTGCTTTTCAATTTATCCGTGATGTGGGCGTTGATTGGGAACAGAGCCTCGTTTTAAACGGCGAGGTGGGCGAATTTGTCACCATTGCCCGCGAAGAGCGCGTAACCGGCAACTGGTTCCTGGGCAGCATCACCAACCAGGAAGCAAGGGAAATAACCATACATACTGATTTTCTTGACCCCGCAAAAAGCTATAAAGTAACGCTTTACGCCGATGGCCCTGATGCGCATTGGGACGAAAACCCAACAAGTTACGTGATTGAGGAGTTGACTGTTAACCACAATTCGGAGATAACTTTGAAACTGGCACCCGGCGGTGGGGCAGCGGTGAGTTTTGTCGTTGAGTAATGACTTGAAAACCAAAATTATCTTAGTGTGTGGCCACCAAAAAATTTGTGCATAGTCTCCGAACTTCGCTCAACTTTTTTACTACGCCCATGCTTACAACTTGATAATCCTGTTAAACAACCGCCGGTTATCAGCAAGTGTTACTGACAGAATATACACGCCTGAATCAAGAAAACTCAGGTTGAATGCTGTTGTACCATTATCTGTTTTTAAAATGCCCTGGTAAACTTTAGTTCCCTGTAAACTGAAAATTTCAACCAAGGGGTCAGGCGTTTGCTGAAAGCTGTTTACATCAATGTAAATATAGTCGTGGAATGGGTTAGGCCTGATTGGAATTTCTTGCTGTATGCTGTTTTTTGGCACGGAAACAAAAAGCGAATCAAGCGGAATGGTGATAAGAAAATTATTGGTTAACCCAAGCCCCTGGCCTTCTCCTCCAATCACAAAGATGTCTGTTCCATCACTAAGCACTGCAACACCGGTTTGCTTTGGAAAGCTGTTGTACAATAACAACTTTAGCGAATCCCCCTGATTATTGCAGAAATAGACAAACAAATCATCATTATACCTCCCGGTTTGAACCACCAAATTATTATCAACAGCACAAACGCCATACGCAGCTGTTATGCCTTCATCAAAGTACCTTTGACCAAAAAGATATGAGTTATCATTACCAATCACAATCAAAGTGGACTTTTTATAAAAATTAGGAGAGTATCCTAATGCATAAACATTTCCGGAATCGTCAATATACATGTCGGTTGCATCGGAATAACTATATAAATCATCAATCGATACTATTGTTTCACCTTCTGGTGTATAAAACGTAAGGTATAGTGACAGGGGATCAAGTGTGGAATATGCAACCAATGATTGATCAGGCCTTTGTCCAAGTCTATATCTATAAATATGTTGTGGTGAGTAGGATACTACAAATCCCCTTTGCCATATTTCATCGAAAGACTCATCCAATCTTTTTACCTTAACTGAATGGTATTTAACATTCGGACCATCATAATGCATTTCCATCACAAAATAATCCGAATTGTCAAGCTTGATGGCAGCCAAAAGCCGTCTGCCTTCCCCCTCTTCAAGGGCAACGGTTTCGATAAGCTCACCATCTTGGTCAATAAAAGCCATTATTGGCACCCACCCTATGCTGCCAGCCACAAGGAATTTGTTTCCTTCTCAGGCTCATGGAATAAAACCCCATGTCCTTTTCATAATCAATGGCTTTTCCCACAGCACATTGGCCTCTTTATCAATAAGTAACAATTTGTTTCCCTTGAAAGGATTGCAATATGCCCGTCGGAGGTAAGCAGGGCAGATTGAACGGCCAAAAGCCTTCGTAAAAGACATTCTCCGGAAATTGCTGTGCCTGTACAAAACTGTTTAGATTAAATACTAAACAAATTACCAGGCTTAGTAAGGTCTTTTCATTGTTGAATTTGGTTTGGTTCATTGAATGAACGATCCGGCTTGGTTGATATTGCCTGCCGAGTTGGTGATATTCAACACACTCGAAAAATTCACGTTAATTTTTCAGATACATTCGAAAATTTGCGGTTGTTTTAAGCATTCAGCTATCTATACCAGCCACTTTTTCCAAAAATCCAGGCACAAAAAAAGCCCTGTTTCCAGGGCTTTTCATAAAATTTCTATGTCGTCTTAGCGCATAGGAAATTTCTTAAATATTTCTTCCGAACGCATTAAAATATCCACATACTGTGCCCTGCGATAGGCATAGGGATCCTTCATGGTGGCATTGGACAGTTTTCCGCGAAAATCATCCAGGCTGGTATATTGTTTGCCAGCCATCCAGGTTTCGATTTCCTGCAGCATTTTGGTGATTTGCTTGGGGCCGTGTTTGTACAAGGTACTTACTACCTGCACCACATTGGCACCTGCAAGCAGCATTTTTACCACATCACCACCGGTGAAAACACCCATGCTCGCGCAAATATCAGCTTTAACTTGCTTATAGAGCAAGCCGGAAAAGCGCAAAGCCAAACGTGCATCGTGCTCACTGCTGAGATTGTATGGGAAGAAGTGTTTTTCGGCATCGATGTTGATATCGGGCTGGAAAAGCCTGTTGAACAACACAAAGCCGTCGGCACCACGCCTGTCCATTTCGCTGATTACATAAAGCGGATTGGTATAAAAAGGACTCAACTTAACACTCACCGGAATGCTAACAGCTTTTTTCACGCCTTCAATTACGTCCAGCTCCTCGTTGATGATGCCACGGCCTTCCACATCGAAATCGGTGGGGATGGCATAAAAATTCAATTCGATGGCATCGGCTCCGGCTTCCTCCAGTTTTTTGGCATATTCGTACCAAGTGTCATCATACACGGCGTTCAAACTTGCTATAAGCGGTATGTTCAGTGCTTCTTTGGCCTTTTTGAAATTCATCAAAAATTCCTCAGGCCCGGCACTGTACAAATCTTCATGAAACAGACTGGTCATCTCTGCATTGCGCTCATTGTAATCAGTCATATCCTGATGAAGCTCAAGGTTTTCCAACTGTATCTGTTCTTCAAAAAGGGATTTGTAAACGATTGCGGCAGCACCTGCTTCTTCAAGCTTTTTCAGCATGTCGATATCGGTTACCAAATTGCTTGCACCCACAATGATGGGGTTCTTCAGTTCCAAGCCAAGGTATTTAGTTTTCAGTTCCATATAGATAAGGATTTATTGATTGGCATAATTATTCTTGTCAAAATCGGCTGTAAAATTAGGCATTTTATAAAGATTATCCGAAAGCTGCACTAATCTAAACTGATTATAAATAAGGGTATTGTAGTGCTTGTTTTACCCAAAACCATATCAAAAAAGCTTTTATTTTACTAATTTCGCGGTGAGTTTGTTAATCACTTAACAAATAAGTAATCGCTTAAATACAAACAACTTATGAAAAAAGAAAAGAAGTTCATAACCTGCGATGGCAACTATGCCGCATCGCATGTAGCCTATATGTTCAGCGAGGTTGCTGCCATCTATCCGATCACACCTTCCTCCAATATGGCTGAATATGCCGACGAATGGGCAGCATTTGGTAAAAAGAATATTTTTGGCGAAACCGTTCAGGTTACCGAAATGCAATCGGAAGCCGGTGCAGCAGGTGCTGTGCATGGCTCGTTGCAATCAGGCGCACTAACCACAACTTTCACGGCCTCACAGGGTTTGCTCCTGATGATCCCCAATATGTATAAGATTTCGGGCGAGCTTTTGCCCGGTGTGTTCCATGTGAGCGCCAGAAGCCTGGCAGCACAAGCCCTTTCAATTTTTGGCGACCACAGCGATGTGATGAGCACACGCCACACCGGTTTTGCCATGATGGCTACCGGCAGTGTGCAGGAAATTATGGACCTGGCCCCTATCGCCCACCTCGGAGCCATCAAATCACGTATTCCTTTCCTGCATTTCTTTGACGGGTTCCGTACTTCGCACGAAATTCAAAAAGTTGACTATTTCGAAACAGAAGAAATGAAGGCTATGGTTGACTGGGATGCCCTGAAGCGTTTCCGCGATAATGCACTCAACCCTGAACATCCGGTTACACGCGGATTGGCACAAAATCCTGACGTTTACTTCCAGGCACGCGAAGCAGCAAACAAATTTTACGAACCTATTCCGGATATGGTGGCTGACTATATGAAAAAGATCAGCGAAATGACCGGCCGCACCTATTATCCCTTTACTTATTATGGGGCAGCAGATGCCGAGAACATCATCATTGCCATGGGATCGGTTACCGAAACCATTCGCGAAACCATTGACCACCTCAATGCCAATGGCGAAAATGTCGGTTTGATTTCCGTGCACCTGTACAGACCATTTTCGGCTAAGTATTTGCTCAATGTGATGCCCAAAACGGTTAAACGCATTGCTGTGCTTGACCGTACCAAAGAGCCCAGTGCCAATGGCGAACCCTTGTTGCTGGATGTAAAAGATATTTTCTATGGCCGAAAAACGCGCCCCTTATCGTAGGTGGCCGCTACGGGCTTAGCTCAAAAGATACCACACCAGCCATGGTTGTTTCGGTGTATGAAAACCTGAAAATGAAGGAACCCAAGGACAGGTTCACCGTAGGCATTATTGATGATGTTACTTATACTTCCTTACCATTATTACCCGAAATCAGCATTGCCCCCAAAGGCACATACGAAGCCAAATTTTATGGCATTGGTGCCGATGGAACCGTTGGCGCCAACAAAAACTCCATCAAGATTATTGGAGAAACAACAGATAAATACGCCCAGGCTTATTTTGCATACGACTCCAAGAAATCGGGCGGTGTAACCACTTCGCACCTGCGCTTTGGCGACAATGTGATCCGTTCGACCTATCTGGTTGGCACACCTGATTTTGTTGCCTGCCATGTACCGGCTTACCTTGGCAAATATGATATGCTGAAAGGCTTGAAAAAAGGCGGTACTTTCCTGCTGAACAGCCCCTGGGAAGAAGAAGAAACCAAAGAAAAACTGCCCAACAGCATTAAAAAATACCTGGCTGACAACAACATCAAATTTTATATGCTTAACGCCACCCAAATTGCCGAAGAAATCGGCCTTGGCGGACGTACCAACACGATTATGCAATCGGCATTTTTCAAAGTAGCCGAAATCATCCCCTACGAGCAGTCGGTTGAAAAGATGAAGGATTTTATCCTGAAATCATATGGCAACAAGGGCGAGCGTATTGTAAAGATGAATTATGACGCTGTTGACCGCGGCGGTGATGTGGTTGAAGTGAAAGTTCCGGCTGAATGGTCGAAATTGATACCCGAAACAGCCGCTTCCGAAAATGGTGTGCCTGCCTTTATCCGCGATGTGGTGCAACCCATCAATGCCATGAAAGGTGACGATTTGCCCGTAAGCGCTTTCCTCAACCGCGAAGACGGCACCTTCCCCGCCGGAACAGCCGCCTATGAAAAGCGCGGAATTGCCGTGCATGTTCCCGAATGGATTGCCGACAATTGCATTCAATGTAACCAGTGCGCCTATGTGTGCCCGCACGCCTGTATCAGGCCATTCCTTTTAACTGAGGAAGAATATGCCAATGCACCTGAAGGCACAGATGTGCAAGAAACCAAAGGCAAATTTGCACCGCATAAATTCCGCATTCAGTTGAGCCCGCTTGACTGTACAGGCTGTGGCAACTGTGCCGATATCTGTCCATCAAAGGAAAAAGCACTGGTTATGCAGCCTGTTGAAACCCAGGAGGCAGAAATTGGCCGTTGGGAATATTTCGCCAAAAATGTTACCTATAAGGATACAGTGGTGGATAAGTTTTCCTCTGTAAAGAACAGCCAGTTTGCCCAGCCCCTGTTTGAGTTCTCGGGTGCTTGTGCCGGTTGTGGCGAAACACCTTACATCAAGGCCATTACACAACTTTATGGCGACAGGATGATGGTGGCCAATGCTACAGGTTGTTCCTCAATTTACGGAGGTTCAGCACCCAGTACACCTTACTGCACCAATGCCGAAGGCAAAGGGCCCGCCTGGGCAAACTCCCTGTTCGAAGACAATGCCGAATACGGCTATGGTATGAACCTGGGCGTTACCAAATTGCGTGAGCGTATTGCCCTGCGCATGATGGATGCCCTGAAAAAAGATATTGACCAGGAAAGGAAAGAAGCCTTTAACAACTGGCTCGAGGGCATGCACAATGCCGAAGCCTCGAAAACAGCTTCAAAAAAGCTTGTTGAGGTACTGAAAGACAAGACCGATGACTTGGCCAAAGAACTGATGGCCCTTGAACAATATTTTGTTAAGAAATCCATCTGGGTATTTGGTGGCGACGGCTGGGCCTACGACATTGGCTTTGGCGGCCTCGACCACGTATTGGCTTCGGGCGAAGATATCAACCTGTTGGTAATGGACACCGAAGTGTATTCCAATACCGGCGGACAGGCATCCAAATCCACTCCGGTGGGTGCAGTTGCCAAATTTGCCACATCCGGCAAAAAGGTTAAGAAAAAAGACCTGGGCGCTATGATGATGTCGTATGGATATATCTATGTTGCACAAGTGGCTATGGGTGCCAACTACAACCAGTATTTCAAGGCATTGAAAGAGGCAGAAGCCTTCCCCGGACCTTCGGTCATTATCGCTTATTCCCCTTGTATCAACCATGGGCTCAAGGCCGGCATGGGCAAAGCACAGGAGCAATCGAAACTGGCTGTTGAGGCAGGTTACTGGCAGTTGTACCGTTACAACCCGGCTCTTGAAGCTGAAGGGAAAAACCCTTTCCAACTCGATTCGAAAGAGCCTGATTGGAGCATATTCCAGCAGTATATTAACAGTGAGGTGCGCTTTTCCTCCTTGCGCAAAACATTCCCCGGCGAAGCCACTACCCTGAGCAAAATTGCTGAAGAAAACGCCCTTTGGCGCTATAATCAATACAAACGCTATGAAGCCATGGATTATTCCCTAAAAACGGAATAGCATTTATTGGCAAATCAATAAAAAAGCCGGACCCAGTGTTCGGCTTTTTTGGTATTTTCGCTTTTGTTTACATTAAAATTACACCCCATGAAAAGAACAGTTTACCAACTGGCAATTTTAATTGTCTTTGTTTTTGGAATACAGGCTTGTGAAAACACCCAACACAATCACAGCCACTATCACCCACACCCTGTCTTGTACGCTACCTTGTACCAGCAGCAAGCCGCTGAATACAGGGCATTGTGTTTTCAGGCATTTCACCTGGCAGCCCTGCAGCTCGATCAGGAACTGTCAGCAAACCATACCGACCCGCTTGCGGTTGTAGTTGATATTGACGAAACCATCCTCGACAACAGCCCTTATCAGGCACAGGCTATAAAGGAAGGCTTCGGTTATCCGAAAAAATGGGCGGAATGGGTTGAGCTGGCCATGGCTGAACCGGTGCCGGGAGCCGTTGATTTTCTCAACTATGCTGCCTCAAAAAATGTTGAAGTTTTTTATATTACCAACCGCAAGGAGGAATTCCGTGCCGCAACATTACGCAACCTTCAGGAAAAGGGCTTGCCCTTTGCGGATGACGAACACCTGATGATGCGCACCGTTACGAACGATAAGGAAACCAGGCGCCGGATGGTGATGGAGCTTTATCATATTGCCTTGTTAATTGGTGACAATTTGGGGGATTTCCATGCTGCTTTTGATTTGGATCAAGCCACCGAACGCATGCAGCTTACGGATGACAAAAAGCAGGAATTCGGCAGTAAATGGATCGTGTTGCCCAATGCCATTTACGGTGCATGGGTAAATGCCTTGCAAGGTTACGAGCATGGCATCCATCCCGATGAACTCGCAAAACAATTGCAGGAAAACCTGAAGGGGTTTTAGTTTTTCCATTTTTTTATTCCCCTGAGAGGAAAAAAACACATTTTTTAACACCAACTGCTCATTGGACAATCTTTCCTATATGGTAGGTATCCGAATAGTAAACCTATGAGAGTGCATAATTGTTGAAATGAATTTATATATAGCTAAAGCTACAAGATATTTTTGCGAAGCGGATGCTTCGCAAAGCGGGGAGAATTCCTTTTAAGAGTTTAATGCAAAA
>JAGYLH010000189.1 GCA_018400955.1 Bacteroidales bacterium | reverse complement strand
ATATACCAATCATTCACAAAAGGTAGTCAGAGGGCGAATTGATGCTTTCAGGAGGTCGATTATTTGGAAGAACAGCAGAGGATTATTAAAGAAAGCATTTTGTGGTTTTTATAAAGCAACAAATTCGGATATAATCGGATGATCACAAATATTTTGCCTATGCCACCAATAATATGTGACCTTGCCTTAATAAGGCCATTCCCAAAACTTTCATTCATTTTTTTTATCACCAAAGAAAGGAGGCAAACAGATAGTTAGATACCCTATGCAAATTATGAGACATTCATTTACAAATGGATATTCTTTACTTAATTAGTTTTTTTAATGTTTACTAAATCAATTTATTATGTACAAAAACAAAACCCTTTTAACATGGCTGCTGAGCCTGCTCATTGGTTTTTTCCTTTGGTCAGGGTCAGTTGCTCAACAGTCTGGGTATAATGCTGAATCACCTACTTACGAATTAGCAGAAACAGGTGGTGTAGCCCTTATCCAGCCCGGCGAAAGCCAAGCTCTTGGCGTAAGTCGTGCACTACTCTGGGACAACGGGCCCCTGGTTAATAGCCCCGGTACAGGTCCGGGAGGATCGGACCATAGCCTATTACAAAATGTATCCCTTGGAATGACCACACTTGGTGCGGCTAATTATGTTCCTCGATTTAGCATGGCCGATGACTTTGAAGTGGATGGAGAGTGGACCATTGATCAGTTTACTTTTTATGCTTATCAAACCGGATCCACAACTACTTCAACAATGACCCACGGATACCTCCGCATTTATGATGGACCTCCCAATGCCGGCGGAACAGTTGTTTGGGGAGATTTTGCAACAAACCGCATGGCCTCTACGGGTTTCACCAATATCTACAGGGTAGCGGAGAATAATATAGGTACTTTAAGACCTATCATGGAGATCGTGTGCGAAACTCCTGGATTGGTGCTTAACCCGGGAACATTCTGGGTTGAATATACTTTTGATGGATCAATGGCATCTGGCCCATGGGCTCCACCAATAACTATCACAGGAGAAACCACAACCGGGAATGCCCTGCAGTACGATGACAATACCACAGCGTGGACAAACTTTGTTGATGGAGGAGTTGGATCCCCCCAAGGCCTTCCCTTCCTGATCGAAGGTTCTGCGGTTTTTCCCCTTATTCCAGGATTTGAACTGCTCACAAATCACCTTGACCTTGGCGACCGCCCTATCGGTGCCTGGATGAAGCCCGGTGTTTTTGAAATCGTCAACAATCCTGGCGCAGGTGATGTTACCATTACCGCCATTGAAATTGATGATAACAGTGGCTTCTTTTCGCTGGCACATCCTGCTTTGCCAATTATTCTCGAGCCCGGTCAAACGCTTGATGTAGAACTATCTACAACAGCTGAAGCCAATGATGGGGATAGCTTTACCGGTAATTTTGCAGTTATCTATGAAGGAGGACGCGATCTGGCCACAGCCACATTCGAAGCCGTTGCCTACACACCCGACCCGGGTGATGTGGTTGAAGTGGCTTTTGATGGCAACGCAACCGTTTTCCCTGTTGTAGTAGCCGAAGGCAATTTCCGCGACAATTATGACCTTCCCGGGGCTGCAGCCGACGGATGGGACAACGTATATGAATTTACTTTTGCCAATGATGTGGTTGTAGATGTTACTTTAACAGCCAACGATGCAAAAATGGCACTTTATGCCGGTGGTTTTGTTGGCACAGGCGGTCCTGATGTGGACAATGCCCTTGTTGCTGCAACCACCTCTGCCATGGGTGTTGAAGTATTTGCAGGAACATATTATCTCGTAGTGAGCTCAACAGGAGCTAATTACACACTTGATGTATCCTTCATAACCATGCCTGCGCCAGATCCGGTAACTTATATTGCTCCGGCCGATGGCGCCATCGATATTTCCAATGGCGATCAGCTTGAATGGTCGTGGGGTGCAAACACCTTCGAATATCAGGTTGTTTTAGGCACAACCTATCCGCCTGCAACCGTTGTTCAGGATTGGACAACTGCTGATACAGATGTCAACGGTACTTTTACCCTGAGCAACCTGAACCCCAATTTGCAGTATTTCTGGCAGGTGAATGTTCAGAACACCACAGATATTACTGCAGGTCCCATCTGGGGCTTTACCACCACCATCGATGTGCCTGCTGGTCTTGAGGCAAGCGTTATTGATGCAGGTCCAACCTCACCCACCGTTGCCGTAGAGTTGGAATGGACTTCTATTCCAAACAGGGCATTTTTGGGTTACAATGTATATCGCGATGGTGTTCAGATCAATGTTGATCCGGTTGCCGAT
>JAGYLH010000188.1 GCA_018400955.1 Bacteroidales bacterium | reverse complement strand
TGATATTTTGTGCCTGTTCAATATTTAGATTACGAATGATCTGACCTCGTTTGTAAATATAAATACCTGAAAAGAAAGACGAAAGCCAGATGTTTCCTTGCTGGTCTTCAAGTACATCGGTGATGATTTCGTCTGATCTTCGTTTCTCAAAATAGAGGCTGTCTGTTAGTTTGAAATCATCGTACCTGATGAGCATCTGTTTTTTTTGCTTTTTGTAAAGAATATCCAAAAAGAAGGAATTGTTTTTTGTATGAAAAGCTCTGTTTATTCCGAATTCAGTGGTCAGGGGGATCAAACTATCTGATAGTGTCTCTAGCATGTAGATGCCATCAACGAGGTACAACCAAAAAACACCCCTGTATTTGATCAGTTTGTTGATCATGTTTCCCTGACGAGAATATCCCTTATCTGATCGTATGACGCTTCGCGAAGGCAATTGAAATTTATCAACTTTGTTGTCGGCACGGAGAACAAATATTTCCCGTTTCAGATTGCTATAGAAATAGAGGTTTTGGTCCTCATCTTCATACATCCTCTTGAAGTACATATTGTTGCTCAGGCTGTCGAGAAATGCCTCCTCACGCGAAGTGAACAAGCGGTCTTTGTAAATATAGCTGAATTTTCCGTCCAGGTGAAACAGCCACAACCGGCCTTTTGAATCTTCTTCCATGCGATAGATTTCACTGCTGTGAAGGCCGTCGGCAGTGGTATAGGTTTTGAAGTTGGTGCCATCGAACCGCACCGCACCGGCATCGGTGGAGAACCAAATAAATTTGCGGCTGTCCTGAAACACATTGTAAACGTTATTGGAAGGCAATCCCTCGTTGATTGTAAAATTCTTAATATAAGGGCTTTGTGCCGCAAGTTGAAACGCCAGCATTTGCCACAGGATGATCAGGTATATGTGGAGCCGGCCATGCACTTTATTCAACAAGTTTGGAAATGTAGGATACCGCTGTTTTAAACTCCTGTATTTTTCGCCTGGAAATGCTCAACCTGGTGCCATCAACAAGCTCTGCGAAATTGCCCTGATAACTGCTATAAGCTTTCAGGAAACGCAAATTCACCAGCGTGGATTTATGGATTCTGAAAAAATCAGGCCCTTCCAGTATTTTCTCAAAATCGCCTAGCGAACGGGTGGCCACAATTTTGTTAAGCCCCGAAAAATGTAGAATTGTATAATTGCTATCGGCTTCAAGGTACATAATATCAATGACTTTCACAATCTGGAAACCAAATTGTTCAGGAACTGTAATCTTTTCAATGGGTTTTGATGTTGCCTTTAACTGCGTATCAAGCATCGAAAGTGAATCCTTATAAACAAGTTGGGCTTCTTTCTTTTGTCTGCGTATCAACAAATAATGAATGGCCTTGTCAACAGCTTCAACCAGTTCATTGGCATTTACGGGTTTGAGCAAATAGTCCACAGCACTGGCCCTTAAAGCTTTGAGTGCGTATTCCTGGTAGGCAGTCACAAAGATGACGGCATAGTTTTCTTTTTCGATGGATTGCAAGAATGCAAAACCATCTTCCTGCGGCATGGAAATATCCAAAAAAATCAAGTCAACGGTTTGCTTACGAAGCAGGCTCCTGGCCTCTTCAGCCGAGGCTGCACTACCACAAACGGTTATTTGCGGGCAATATTCGGTCAGGAGTGTATTCATTACCTCCCGAAGGTTGTATTCATCGTCAACAATTATTGCCTTGTAATTATTCATGAGCTAAAATTAAGCACTTATTCCATTGAAAAGTGAAGCAATGAGCAAAAAGTAGCATGCATTTCGTAAATGGTAGCTGCTGATATAGGAGCGGTAGGTGTTTTGCTTGGTTTGATTTAATCTGGGCCTGTCAATTCGGGTATATCAATACAATTTTTCCATATGAAGTAAGCATGAAGTTTCATAGCAATTTGACAGTATGCAAACCGATTACCACTTCAATACCTTCCCCGATTGTTAATAATCAATGCAGCCAACACACCCGGTATCCATCCGGCAAGCGTAAGCAAAAACACGATGAGTACACTGCCGCAACCTTTGTCCAACACGGCAAGGGGTGGAAAAAAAATACAGATAAGGACCCTTAGGAATGACATGGAAAATCTCTGTTTTGGAAATCAATCAATCTTCAAAAATTTGTGTTGTTGCACTAGAACCTGGTTTTTGTAAATCTCAAATATATAAGTTCCTTGCGAAAGTCTTTCAAGAGAAATAGTTTGTCTTTGGTTATGGATTAATCCCTCAAGCTGCTGGCTTCCATTTGCATCAACTAAACGATAGTGCATGTCTGTTGAATAAGGGTTTATTTCAATATGCA
>JAGYLH010000187.1 GCA_018400955.1 Bacteroidales bacterium | reverse complement strand
TGGAAACCATGCGTATGTCCGGCAAGCATCAGGCCAATATCCTTATGCTGTTTGAGCACCTGATGTGTCCAATGGCTGGGGTCGTGCGAAAGCAGTATTTTAGCATCTACTTTACCCATTCCTTTTACTGCTTTCGGGATGTTGCCTAATTTTGGAAAACGGCTGTTGGCACTCCAGTTTTCAACTCCTATTATACCTAACTTCTCGTTGTTGTGTTCGATAACGAAGTTTTCATTGCGCAGCAATTTCCAATTCATATCGCGATAATACTGCAACATATCTTCAAAATTGCGTTTTTTTGCCTGTTTGGATGGCCAATTCAGGTAGTCGCCATAATCGTGGTTACCCAAGATAGCGGCCACGCCATGTGTTGCTTGTATTTCACTCAGGAT
Organism: Bacteroidales bacterium; assembly: GCA_018400955.1. Lineage (GTDB taxonomy): Bacteria > Bacteroidota > Bacteroidia > Bacteroidales > F082 > CALAZZ01. The sequence continues at coordinate 1,939 of JAGYLH010000187.1, read as the reverse complement.
TTCCTTGAATTCATGCGCTTCTGCAGTTTCATAATTGACCAAATCTCCAGTAAAAACAACCAGATCGGCTTGTTGCTCATTGATCGTGTCAACAGCCTTTTGTAGTTGGCTTTTATTCGACCAGGAGCCCAGGTGTAAATCTGATATCTGTACAATCCTAAATCCATCGAAGCCAGATGTTAAGCCTTTTAGATTCAGAGTAATCTTATGCAAAGTGAAGTCGTGTACCCACTTAAACATACCTGTGAACATGGTGCCAATAATCAAGCCACCACCAAGATAAGCTACATTTTCGATGAATTTTCCCCGGCTGATTTTACCATCTTCTCCGGAGGTATCAGCCACCTTCTTTTTGCCGGTGATTAGGCGGGCAATGCGGCCAATTACTTTCACAAAATCAGAAAGCAGCAAAATGATCGAAGTGAATATTTTGGCCAGGTAAAAAACAAAAACTGCCCCAAAAAGGTATATTCTTAGCTGGTTGTTCCAGTCGGATTGTGGCACGAAATAAACTACTACAATCAAACCCGATATCATGGCAAGTGGCAACCAATAAAGGCTGGCCGTTAACAGTCGGACAATTTTGTTGTAAGTGAAAATGCGGTTTTTAACATAAGACCAGAGGTACAGGTCGATGAGCAGAAGCAAAATAAAACCAGGATATCTGTTCAGGTTTTTTGGAAAAACAGCAGCTGTTAAAAAATATCCTGCAACGATGATCAGCAGGATAAGGCCTGTATTTAAGTATTTATTCTTGTGCATATTTGAGCGGCAAAAGTAGCCATTAACAAGCTTCCAAAGTTCGGGAAGGCAAACAATTAACAATTATTTCAACTACATATTGGCTGGTTGATGGTTTATTAGGTTGTTTTTCATTTGTGTTTTAAGTGTAAGATATTGATAAACAGGGGTGATTAAGGTAAATCTAATTAATTGCACAAAAAAGTTTGGAGATAAGGGACGTTTCACTAATTTTGCACCTCCCAAACCACAAGGTGTTTTTACATTTTTGATGTATTTGGGAAACGTTCTTTAACCCTATTTCCGGAGAGATGGGTGAGTGGCTGAAACCAGTAGTTTGCTAAACTGCCGTACCTCTAAAGGGTACCGGGGGTTCGAATCCCCCTCTCTCCGCACTTGATGTAACATTTTACAGAAAACCACCGAAAAACAGGCTTTTTTGGTGGTTTTTTGCATTTTAGGCAGTCTTTAGAAGCACAAAAAGGCAAAATCATCGGTGGCGAAATCGGTGGACAGGATTTCTGAAGTTTGAAGTCCACCGTTTAAGCTCTTATGCTCTGTAATGCAGCACTTTGCATTTGACGTGTTTGGCAATTAGTTCCTATATTGTTAAACAAAAATCAAAGATGTTATGAAGCGAGCAACATTCAGTGTGCTGTTTTATGTGAAGCACACAAAGCAACTAAAAGACGGAACCCTGCCCGTTTTCGCAAGGATTACCGTAAACGGCCAAAGGGCCGAATTCAGTGTGCAGCGATCCGTTCAGGAAGGCCATTGGGATAGTATCAAAGGAATGGCCAAAAACAATACACGGCAAAACAAGGAAACCAATGCCTACCTGGAGACAGTTAAAGCCGAAATATTTTTCAAAAAGCGTGAGCTGCATGAACATGGCAAGCCCATCACAGCAGCTTCAATCAAGGGTGCCTATCTGAACCTTGAAGAAGTAAACATGACCTTGCTCAAGGTATTTACAGACCATAACGAAAAGTGCAATCGCCTTGTAAATATTGACTTCGCACCCGGAACCATTTCAAAGTATAAAAACTGCCTGAAACACCTCAGGGCATTTATCGTGAATGTTGTGGGCAAGAAGGATTTGTACTTTTCTGAACTCACACCAATGGTTATTAAAGATTTTGAGTACTACCTCAAAACAGCATGCGGTTGCCAGCACAATACCGCCCTTAAATATTTA
>JAGYLH010000186.1 GCA_018400955.1 Bacteroidales bacterium | reverse complement strand
TCAGGTAGTCAAGGTAATCAATCACGGTATCGGTACTGATTTTTTTACCCGTTGATGAAACCATAAGGGCCAACCTGTTAAAAGATGTTGGCTGTTTAACACATACGTTGCTGAAATACAGTTTCAACAATTTTTTGCTGGTATTCTGCAATCAGTATTTTGATGAGGTCCTTCTCCATATTTCAATTATTGTCGAGTATATTCGACAAATGCATGATAAATTTATCGATTATGAAAGACAAATATCTTTTTTTTGAGGGGGCTAAAGCCCGGAGTTTTTTTCGTTCTTTCACAATCCACAGGCTGAAGCCTGCGGTAATTTAACGACAGGCTGTGTCTCTTTATTCATTACGATACCTATTTTTTAGTTTGAAAACTATAGTATTACTTCCGTTTTTGGCAAGGTTTTACTTCCGTAGTTGGCATTTTGTTTGTTTCTGTATTTGCTGATACTGATTTCCTCTGTTAACAATAGCAGCGGGTTACTTCAATTGCGTATTGACCTATTTTAAACGCTGCAAGATGCAGCTTAAGCTAACAAAGTTGTGGTATCCAAAAATCCTGACTAATACAAGAATCCAAACAGCCAAAGAGGTATGGTGTTTTTATGTCCAATTTCAATATCATCAGCCACAATAAACGAATTTTCGATGTTTGCTATCTGTTTGTAGGTTTTATTTTTTCCGCCAATTTCAAAGATAAATTTCTTGTTAACTAAAAAATCACCAACTTCTGAATAGTTTACCGTGCAAAGAGACTGTAATTGATTGAGGAAAAAACACTCGCGAATATTTCCCTGGTTTGAGTTTTCATTTGCCAGACAAAACATCAAATTTGGATGATTCAAATAAACTTTTTCGGGTTTTGCCAGGTTCGAATTAACTTTTCTGTCCGATTTGAGCATAGCAATCAACATGGCTTCCTCGAGATAATATAAATAATCCTTCAATGTATTCTTACTAATCTCAATCTGACTGCTGATTTTTTCCAGATTCGGCTTGAAAGGTACCGATTCAGAAATAATCTGCAACAGTTGCTTTAACTTATTGATGTTGGCGTAACTAATCTTTGTAACAAATGGCAAATCGGTTTCAATAATTTGATTCACAGTCTCTACCAATTTAAACAGATAGGTTTGTTTGTTTTCCAAAAAGAAAGGGTAATAACCAGTTTGAACATATTCGTTGTAGAGCTGAATTGGTTTCACTGAAGAAATAACAGTTTTCGATAGTTCCAAATGATTTGTAAGAATCTCATCAAAGGAAAGTGTCTGGAAATTTCGTTTTTCAACGAGGTTAATGTATTCGCGTAGCGACAAGCCATGCAAGGTGTATAACATGGTTCTTCTCGACAAATCAGCTCTTCCTTTGGAAAGGTGCAACAGTGAAGAACCTGTGTAAACGACTTTCAGGTTTTTGTAATTGTCGTAAATATTTTTTAAAGCCAGCGACCAGTCGGAGTAATGATGCACTTCATCAAGCAACAGGTATTCACCGCCGTTTTTCACAAATTCATCCACAAATTCGAGAAGATTGTTTTTTGTAAAATACGGATTATCCAAACTGATGTAAATTTTACGATTATTCTTCAAATGCAGTTTTGCAAATTGCAGCAAAAGTGTAGTTTTCCCTACTCCACGACTCCCTTTGATTCCAATGAGCCGTTCCGGTTGTTGCAAATATGAAATCTGTGATCTGACAAAATCAACATCCGTAAATTCGATAGCACGTTCAGAAAGTTCAATAAATTTATTCAGCATCGTATTTTTCTTTTTGCAAAACTAACAAAAACGATCAATGCATTGATTGTTTTTATGTAATAAACGATCAGTGCAATGACCGAAAATTAACATAAAATAGTAAACGTAGTAAGCATTTTTGCTTCAACTACCCGAAAACTTTCCTTCAGGAAGGTGCAATTCAAATCCCGGCAATATACCCGGTGAGGCTGTCGTGGTGTTCGAGGTTGAATTTTTTGCGTATCCGTGCGCGGGTTACTTCGATGGAAGCGGGCGTGGAGAGCAAAAGCATAGCAATTTCTTTGGTGTTCATGTTCATCTTGAGGAAGGTGCAAATCTTTTTCTCGGTGGGCGTAAGTTCGGGGTGCTTCTCATCCAACCGCTCATAAAAATCGGTATGCACGTCTTTGAATTGTGTTTCGAAAATATTCAGGAAATCATTTTCGTAATTGGATTTATTGTCGCTGATGATTTTCCTTACGATTTCCATGCCCTCCTTGTTGATGTAAGGAATCAGCCTTTTGATCTCAACCAGCATTTCTTCGTTTCTTTTCTGGTAGTTGGCAAGGTGCAATGCAGCAAGGGCAAGTTCTTTTTTGTGGTG
>JAGYLH010000185.1 GCA_018400955.1 Bacteroidales bacterium | reverse complement strand
TATTTGTGACAATTGGGTTGTAGATAGAATTGGTTCTTCTTTTAGCCAGTTCCCAAATAATTGATAATTTCACGCACTAAAATGTAAAAAATGGAAGATTTCTTATTCGAATCAAAAGTAATGTGGAGCCAAATTGATGCCAACCAGCATTTACGTCACTCGGCCTATGCCGACTTTTGTGCACAGGCACGCATGGAAATGCTTGATAAATATGGATTTAGTGTAAATGAATTGCAGAAGTTCCGCGTCGGACCTGTTTTGTTCAGGGAAGAACTGATCTACCTGCGCGAAATAAAGCCAGGGGAGCAGATTGTTGTGAAAACAGCATTGACCAAATTGAATCCGGATGCATCCAAATGGTCGTTTCAGCAAATTTTATTCAACGGGAAAGGGAACAAGTCGGCCATCATTAATGTGGATGGGGCATGGATTGATTTAGATAGAAGGAAGTTAACCGGATTACCCGATGAACTCAAATTGCTGTTTGACGCCCTGCCGAAAAGCAGTAATTTTTTGCAAGAAGGGGAATAAAGGACTAATAAAAATTGGCTTCAAAGCCCTATAAGTCCAAACCAATATCCTGAATCCTAAGATTTATTTGATTTTAGATTGAAGATCAGCGACCTGCCTGCCTGACGCAGTCAAGCAGGTTTAGGATTTATGATCACTGACTCACAGAATCACAGCATCACTGACTCATAAAATATGCACACTCAAACACAAAATTTCCTATATTTGTAGATTGAATCATATTAATACGAAACATTTAAAATCAGACTTTTATGAAAAGGGATGAGCAGATTTTTGACCTGATCCGCCAGGAAAAGGAACGTCAGATGCACGGCATCGAATTGATTGCATCAGAAAACTTTGTCAGCGAACAAGTGCTGGAGGCTATGGGATCGGTTTTGACCAACAAATACGCCGAGGGCTATCCCGGAAAACGTTATTATGGTGGTTGTGAGATTGTTGACCAGACTGAGCAACTTGCAATTGACCGTGCCAACGAGCTTTTCGATGCAGAGTATGCCAATGTGCAGCCCCACTCAGGAGCCCAGGCCAATATGGCTGTTTTCCTCACCTGCCTGAAAACAGGTGATACTTTTATGGGGCTCGATTTGTCGCATGGCGGTCATCTTTCGCATGGGTCACCGGTGAATTCATCCGGTATTCTCTACAATGCCATCTCCTATGGTGTGGATGAAGCAACGGGTCTGATTAACTACGATAAAATGGAAGAACTGGCACTAAAAGAAAGGCCCAAATTAATCATCGCAGGTGCTTCGGCTTATTCCCGCGACTGGGATTACGAGCGCATGCGCGACATAGCCGATCAGGTAGATGCCATTTTGATGGCCGATATTTCGCACCCTTCAGGACTGATTGCCAAGGGTTTGCTTAATGACCCCATTGAATTTTGCCATATTATCACCACCACCACCCACAAAACCTTGCGTGGCCCCCGTGGCGGCCTGATTCTGATGGGTGAGGATTTTGTAAACCCATGGGACCTCAAAACGCCCAAAGGCGAAATAAAAATGATGTCGGCTTTGCTGAATTCAGCTGTATTTCCTGGTATTCAGGGCGGGCCTTTAGAGCATGTGATTGCATCAAAAGCAGTGGCTTTTGGCGAAGCTTTGTCAGATGAGTATTTCCAATATATGCTGCAAGTTAAGAAAAATGCAGAAGTCATGGCCAAGTCATTTGTGGACAAAGGATATCATGTGATTTCTGGTGGAACCGACAACCATTTGATGTTGATAGATTTGCGGACAAAATTCCCATCTATTACAGGTAAGGTAGTTGAAAACACCCTGGTGAAAGCAGATATCACCATCAACAAAAATATGGTGCCTTTCGACAGCCGTTCGCCATTCCAAACTTCCGGTTTACGTGTTGGAACACCTGCCATCACAACCCGTGGATTAAAAGAAGACCATATGCCGGCAATCGTTGAACTGATTGACGAAGTAATCAGCAATATCGATAACGAAAAAGTAATTGCTTCCGTAAAGGGAAGGGTGAATAAAATGATGATGGAATTTCCACTGTTTGCTTATTAAGCTACACGAAATTCAGTTCGAGGGAAGGTGTTGTGCATTGGCATGACACCTTTTTTTTTGTGTTTCTTTTTCAATAATGCAGCAGTCTGAATTTGTGAACAACTGCCACTTGCCTCTTGTTAATACTGCAACCGTTTGCAGTTTGGAACAAAAAAATGTAATATTCTCAGAAATCGGTTTTAATAAATTGTAAATCAAAGTATAAGAAATAGGTATTAATTCATGGTTAGTAGTATGTTTATAAGTTGAGCATAACATATACATAGTATATACGCTAATTT
>JAGYLH010000184.1 GCA_018400955.1 Bacteroidales bacterium | reverse complement strand
ACTAAACCGCACCTTAAAGAAATTACAAGTACTGGATCTAGTCGGACAAACCATACCGGAAAGCCCGAATCATCCCCAGCAAAAATTTCAAATCACCGAAAAAGGCAAAACCTTTCTTAAACTTTTGAATGATTAACACCAGGATACTAAACGTACAGTATGGAGTGAAGATTAGAACACTGATTCACCCCGTTGAATTTTTATTCAACCGGGGTAACACGGATCGAACAGATGACCACTGATCAAAAATCTCTAAACGTCCAATAACCGCAGGTTATGAAAAAAAACCCGCGTAAATCCGCCCAATCCGCGTTCCCTTATTTGAACACAGATAACACAGATCGAACGGATTAGCACAACTTGTCCCGATACTTCGGGAGATAAAAAATCAGTGATCATCAAATAACCTCAGATTACAAAAAAAATCCGCGTAAATCAGTCCAATCAGTGTCACTTGTACTGAGCGAAGTCGAAGTATCCGTGTTCTATAAAAAATCCGCGTTCCAAACCGCCAATAGCCAAAAACTGTAAATGATACCTGAAAAAGAAAATCACAACATTGAGTTTAAAAAAGCTTTTAACGAAGCTGTAATTGAAACCATTGTAGCTTTTTCGAATTCAAAAGGGGGTACTGTATTCATTGGAGTGACAGATGATCGTGAAATCATTGGAGTGACCCTGGGAAAAGAATCGTTGGCGCAGTGGGTAAATGAAATAAAGAGCAAGACTGTTCCGCAGATTATTCCTGATATTGAAACGATAAAGTATAATGGGAAAACTGTTGTAAAAATTAGCACCAATGAATACCCGATTAAACCGGTATGCACCAGGGGAAGGTACTTAAAGCGCGTAGAAAATGCTAACCATTTGTTATCAGTTTCAGAAGTGGTTGACCTTCATCTTCAATCATTGAATTCAAGCTGGGATGCTTTCCCTGATCCTGTGCATGCTATTGATGCTATTTCAATGGAAAAAGTACAGAAATCTATTGACACAATGGTCAGGAATCACCTGACAATCGTTGAGAATCCTTTAGCATTTCTTGTTAAGTACAATCTAATCAGGGAAAATAAACTCACCAACGCTGCTTACCTGCTTTTCAAAAAAACAGATTCTGTTGATACAGCGATAGAATTAGGGCGCTTTCAAACAGAGATCATTATTAAAGACTCCAGAAGGTCGAAATCAGATGCGATTGCACAAATTGATGAGGTGATGGAGTTTGTAAAGAAACACATCAACAAGGAAGTTATCGTAACAGCCAAACCGCATAATATTCAAAAATGGCAATACCCTATTGAAGCTATCAGGGAGATTGTCATTAATATGGTTGTCCATCGGGATTACCGCCTCGCTTCAGATTCCATTGTAAAAATATTTGACAATAAGATCGAGTTTTACAATCCAGGTCGATTACCTGATACAATTACTATTGAAGACCTGCTAAACAATCATTATCGCTCAACACCTAGAAACAAATTATTGGCCGATTTTTTTAAAGACCTGGGATTGATAGAAAAATACGGCTCGGGAATTCAGCGAATTATAAATTATTTTAAAGAAGAGGAATTGCCTGCCCCTGAATTTCAAAACATTTCTGATGGGTTTATGGTTACGGTTTTTGCAAAGGTCGGAGAAAAGGTCGGAGAAAAGGTCGGAGAAAAGGTCGGAGAAAATCTTACCGAAAACCAACTGAAAATAATTCAACTGCTAAAGAGTAATAAAAACATTTCTGCACAAAAAATAGCTGAAGAAATTGGTATTTCGCAGCGCAAAGTAGAGGAGAATATCGCAAAACTAAAAGCGATAGACCTCCTCAAACGCATCGGCCCCGCAAAAGGCGGCCACTGGGAAGTGCTTGATAAATAATCCGACTATATCAAACAAACTGTCTGAAACCAAGAATAGAACACAGCCTGCCCCGATAATTCGGGGGATAACACAGATCAAACGGATCACAACTTGTCATGATACTTCGGGAGATAATAATCAGTGAACATCCAATAACCGAAGGTTATCCAAATAATAAATCAGTGCAAATCAGTCCAATCAGTGTGATCAGTGTTCCAATAAAAAAAATCCGCGGCCATTCGCTTAATTCGTGTTCTATAAAAAAAACAAAAAAAACTTGCACATTCCAAAAGCATGAGTAATTTTGCTACTCGAAAAAACAAAAAACAACCAGATTTCAGCTGAAATCATGAACGCAAAAAACAACTTAAACACCCAAACATCGAACCTCGAAACGGACTGACTCACGACTCACGACTCCCGACTCACGACTCCTGACTCCCGACTCCCGACTCCTGACTCCCGACTTCTAAAAAAAAACCTTGAATTAAAAAAAATGCTCGAAGCCCTCATCACCTCCAAAACC
>JAGYLH010000183.1 GCA_018400955.1 Bacteroidales bacterium | reverse complement strand
GCACCTACCCAAAAGTGGCGGTTCAGTGGTTAAATCAAGCTTTGTGCTTCTATCAAAGTTATTGCTTGGTTGACAGTGAAATGCTTCGAAATCGCCACCTTCGGGTAGCTGCAAAACGTTAGCGGGCATTGTGAGAAAGACAGCTACCACAAAGAAATACCTATCCAAAGCGAAATATTTTTTCTTTCAGACACAACTTAAACATCATTAAATCAATTAGTTATGATATTTTATTGATGTAATTCAACAATTATTTTTTGTTTTTAGGTTATTATTTATTGTTTTTCAATAAATATGTTTTATCTTTGCGACATCAATTTTAACTCATTAAAAGATATGTCAAAAAGAAACAACTTCATTTGGAAAGGAATTCAAGTCATTTGTTGGCTGATTTTCTTCGGGTACTGCATCCAAACAGGTGCATTGATATTCAACTACATTTTCAGTTTGTTTAAACCCATTGCAACTCATAATCTTCATCTTGGACTTGACCTTTCGGAACTCTACTTAAAAAGTAAGTCAATCTACACATTGGTATTTGCTCTAATTGTAGCAGTTTCAGCATTAAAAGCTTACCTCTTCTTTGTTGTACTCAAGCTTTTCAAAACGCTGAACTTAACAAAGCCATTTAGTGAGAATGTAAGTGGGATTATTACAAAAATCACTTATTACACGCTTTCAATTGGAATTATCAGCATCATAGCACAAGAAGTTGTCAGCCAACTATCTGATAAAGGGTATAGTGTTGGAATTGTTGAAAGATATTGGAGTGACGGTGGAGCTTATTTGCTAATGACGGCAATACTATTTGCGATTGCTTTCATTTTCAAGAAAGGTATTGAATTACAAAACGAAAACGACTTAACCGTATAAGCTATGCCAATCATTGTAAACCTTGATGTGATGATGGCAAAGCGTAAAATGTCGCTTAATGAGCTATCAGATAAAGTAGGGCTAACCCTTTCAAATCTTTCAATTTTAAAAACAGGAAAAGCAAAAGCCATTCGCTTTAGCACTTTAGAAGCCATTTGTAAAGTTTTAGACTGTCAGCCTGCCGACATTCTTGAATATGTTGAAGAACCTGAAAATTAAACCAATTATGAAAACAATATTTATAACATTCGCTCTATTGCTATTCTCTTTTTGCTTGAAAGCACAAAATGACGAAAATATAACCATAGGTAAAAAGGAAGTCATTACTTCCAAAGTTTTAAATGAAAACAGGACACTTTGGATTTATACACCAAATATTACTTCTCAAAATCCAAATTCTGAAAAGCGATACCCTGTTTTGTACTTATTAGATGGTAGTGCACATTTCTATTCGACTGTTGGAATTATTCAGCAACATAGTCAAGCCAATGGAAATGGCTCATTGCCTGAAATGATTGTAGTTGCCATTGAAAACACAAATAGAGTAAGAGATTTTGTTCCCTCTAATGATTTGGACAACCCAAATCCCTTTATTGAGTTCCTTTCATCCGAATTAATCCCACATATAGACAAGAATTATAAAACTGCACCATATAAAATGTTGGTTGGTCATTCGTTAGGCGGACTTACTGTTATTGACATTCTTACTAATTTTCCTGAATTATTTAATGCTCATATAGCTATTGAGCCAAGTATGTGGTACGACAACGAAAAGTATTTAACCAACACAATTACTGAACTTCCAAAACAAAATATGAATGGTAATCGACTATTCATTGGAACAGCTAACACCCTACCCAAAGGAATGGAGCTTTCGCAACTCAAAAATGACAAGTCCTTTGAAACCCAACATATTCGTTCCATTTTTAAGTTAGATAAGTTTTTGAAAGCTAATACTAATGGATTAATCTATGGCTCAAACTATTATGAAAACGAAACTCATAATACTGTACCCTTGATAAGTGAATATGATGGTTTGCGTTTTATTTTTGACTTTTACCTTTTAGATGCAACAGAAAAAGACTTTACTGACTCAACTGACTTAATTGCGTCAAAATTAAAAACACACTATGCAAATGTAACCGAAAAAATGGGCTATATGAATGCAGCACCTGAAGCATTCATCAACTATTTTGCTTATGAAGCATTGGGTAAAAAACAGTACAATAAAGCAAAAGCATTATTTGAACTTAACATTGAATGGTATCCTGAAAACAGTAATGTTTATGATTCGTATGCAGACTATTATTTAGCACAAAAAGACACCGCAAACGCTGTTACGAATTACCAAAAAGCATTACAGCTAAAGGACAATACAGAAACCCGAAGCAAGTTAAACGCATTAACTAATAAAAGAACTATAAAGCCTGCAACTGTTGATTTACAAAAATATGCAGGAGTTTATGTTTTAGAAACCTATAATATTTCAATTGTATTAGAAATTCGAGACAAT
>JAGYLH010000182.1 GCA_018400955.1 Bacteroidales bacterium | reverse complement strand
GCCTCAAACATATTCACGGCATAGTCCTTCAGCTCATTGCTTTCGGAGAGCCTGATAACTTTGAAATAACCATGCTCCAACTCACCTGTAAACGACATAAGCCCGGCCTTTGACTTGTCAATTGCCAGGCTGTTGCTGTCGGCAATCAGCAACTTTTTACGGGGACTGTAGTGCGAATTCAGCATGCCCGGGGCTGCGAGTCCTTCAATTTTGGAATGACGGTCAAAAGGCATAATGGTTTCTATATCTTCGCGGGTGATAAAGCCATTGCGCAGTATCTGAAAACCAGCAGGCGTAAGTCTGATGATGGTGGACTCAATGCCTACTGTGGTTTTGCCGCCATCGAGAATATAATCAATGTTTGGCAGTTGCTTTTTCACATGGGCTGCTGTGGTAGGGCTAATACGGCCAAATTTGTTGGCACTTGGCGCCGCAATCGGGCATTCAGCTTTACGAATCAATTCCAGGGCTATTGCATTGCCCGGCATTCTGATGCCTACAGTTGGTAGTCCCGATGTGACGATCTCAGGAACAATCTGACTTTTCGGCAACACCATGGTCAAAGGGCCGGGCCAGAATTTTTCAGCCAGTTTAAAAACCCTTTCATCCTCATTTAAAACAAGTTTTTCCAATTGATCCATATGCGCGATATGGATAATCAGCGGGTCGAACGACGGGCGTTCCTTGAGTTCAAAAATTTTTGCAACGGCCATGCTGTCGAGTGCATTTGCCCCCAATCCGTAAACGGTTTCCGTGGGAAAAGCCACTAATTTGCCTTGTTGAATATACCTGGCTGCTGTTGCTACCTTGTCTGAAATATGCATGAATATTGTTGTAATGCTTTGATCTTTTATTTAGAATGTCTGGAAGGGGCAACAATTCTTTCCCTGATGCAATTCATGTCCTGTTTTTACGAAATCTATCCTTGCTGCCCATCAAGCAAAAATACATGTTTCCTGCTTCATAGCATCAGGCTTAGCGGCCAGGTAAATTACCGCGGCATGAAGCAGAAGCTGATAAAGATTATTCTCATAACTTCTACTTTTTGATGTAGTTGGAATTCTCGCTCTATCATCTGGGCAAACGAAACTTTCTATAAATACACTATTGAAAAAAAATGTACTTCAGCAAGTATTGGTGTATTTGCTTTTATTACAGAAAGAATTGCCAGGCTTTTTTTACTGCCTCTTTATACCGGACTCATTATTCCTTCTCCGTAACATCCACAACTTCATCATTTTCATCAATTGTTTTGCCTTTCAGGTATTCGGGTAGTTCCATCCCTGCGAGCTTGAACAGGTCGTCGAGCGGCGGAATGGATTTCAACATGCCTGAGAGGAAATTTGCTGTAGTCGGGGTTTTGCCATCGGACGAATTTGAGTCCCAAACGGTGATCTTATCAATTTTCAGGTTCTTGATGGCTTCAACCTGGGTTTTTACAATTTCTGGCAACTTATCGGCAATCATAAGCAATACAGCATCTCGCGAATTCTGTTGGGCAGCTTCAACAAGTTTAGAGAAACCTTCGGCCTGCCTGGTCAAAACTTCATAAATCCCTTTACCTTCGGCTTGTTTCATCATGAAAATCGCATCAGCTTCCCCTCTTGCAATTCTTCTTGTTTCTTCGGCCTTTGCTTCGGCATCAATTTCAACTTTCATTTTATCAATTTCGGCCGGAATAACAACATCTGCTGTTTGGGTCGATTTTTCCCTGCTTGCCCTCACATCTTCGGCTTTCTTTTCGGCCTCATAGGCTTCAGCAAGGGCTTTGGCAAGCTGGACTTTTTCGGCAGCAACTGCCAATCGTTCGGCCTCTGCTTCCTTTTCGCGCCTGAGCGCGTTAGAGTTGGCAATAGCAATTTTCGCAAGATTTTCACCCTCAACAGCTTTGGCATCGGCATCGGCAACCTTAACACGTTCATCTTGTTTAGCCACAGCTTCACCAATTGAACCATCGCGGTTTTTTTCGGCAACCGATTTTTTGGCGTCATTAATAGCCTTAGCAGCGGCTTCCTTCCCAAGTGCCTCTATATAGGCCGACTCATCCCTGATATCAGTTACGTTGACGTTAATCAGTTTTAATCCGATTTTTTGCAACTCTGCTTCAACATTTTGCGACACATTGGCCAGAAATTTGTCGCGGTCGGTATTGATTTCCTCAATATCCATGGTAGCAACAACAAGCCTCAACTGACCAAAAATAATATCCTTGGCAAGTTCCTGTATGTGGTTAAGCGGAAGACCGAGCAAACGCTCGGCTGCATTGGTCATAACACCCGGTTCGGTAGAAATCCCTACAGTGAACCGCGATGGAACATCAATCCTGATGTTTTGGCGAGACAAGGCCGCAGTAAGGTTTACCTCCAAAGAAATGGGAGTGAGATCAAGAAATGAATAATTTTGAATTACAGGCCAA
>JAGYLH010000181.1 GCA_018400955.1 Bacteroidales bacterium | reverse complement strand
CACCATCCTTACCATTCAACGTTTTTTCATTCAACGGTTACCAAGCAAAACGCCAAATTCAATGACACCCGGCATACAGAAGCGCAGCGCCCTGTATGACGCTGGTGGAATTATTCCCGAGCTGCAAGTCCCGAGAACGCAGCGATTCACGACCCAAATCAAAAAAGACTTGGATTTACAAAAAAAAACATAACTTTACCTCGCTTTACCATAAATCTCTGCTATGGCACGCATTTGTTCGAAAATTGTTTGAATTTGCGTAAAATACAGGAGTTGTAAGGCTAAAACAAAACAAAGGAACCAAAAAACACGTTATTCATGAAAAACCTGAGAAACACCAAACCACCAACCGATGATTTTAACTTTTAACCAAGCACACCAAAAGGTCTACATGTCTTCCGTTATTTGGAAGCTAAGAGGAAAAAAGGTGGGGGAAATAAACAAGTTACCATGCATAATATAAAATATAGAAATCATGAGAGAATAAATCTTAATGAGAATATGAATTATAAAGAAAAGGTAGTAATAATTAAAGCGGAAGAAATTATGAAAAACAAGAACTTATCAGAGAGTATGAAGAATTTTGTAATTGTCTTCATACTATTATTATTATTTGTTTCCTGTGAAAAGGAAAATATTGTAGCACCAACCCCTCTCATATTAACGACAGAAGTGAAATCCCAATTATCTGCAATAACTGACAGGGTGTTTTTGGAAACGTCCACTCCCGGTATAATTGCACTCATATCGGTAGAAGGGGAAGAAGATTTTATTATTAAAAGAGGAGTTGCAAATTTAGTGACCGGAGACCCGATTCATGAAGATAATGCATTCAGAATTGGCAGTGTTACTAAAACATTTACCGGTACAGCTATATTGATACTGGCCGACGAAGGACTTATAAATCTTGATAGCAGTATAGCTCATTACCTTCCGGAGTACAATATCCCCTCAGGTCATGAGATAACAATTCGTATGCTGGGCAATATGACAAGTGGCTTATTTAATTATTCCGAAGATTCAGATTTGTGGGCGCACTTTATTCAAAGTGGATATACCCTATATTTTTCTCCGGATTCTCTTCTTTCAATAGCCTTTCGTCATCCTTCAGTTTTTCCCCCGGGCACTAATTATATGTATTGTAATACAAATACTGTTCTGCTTGGGCTGCTATTGGAGAAAATCACGGGAAAGGATGCCTATCAGGTAATCCGGGAAAAAGTAATAGACCCGTTAAATCTCTCCAACACTTATTTTGGAGGGCCTTTTTTTATGTCTGAACCTTATTCACATGGTTACTATCTCGGCGATGAAGGCTTGATTGACGCAACCAATTGGAATCCTTCCTGGGGTTACACAGCCGGTGCAATGATCTCAAAACTTGAAGCTTTGAAACAATGGGCATACCATTTGGCTCATGGCGCTTTGCTCTCGGAAACTACGAAAGCAGAACGCTATAACTTCAAGAATAGTTATGGCTTCTGCCTGCAATCAGTTAGTTATAAAAATGATCTTTGGGTAGGCCATCCAGGATCAATACCTGGTTACAATACCCAAATGTGGTACAATTCAGCAAAAAAAACGACCATAATCATTAATTCTAATTCAACTGAAAACATGCCCGCTGAAACTTTACTTATTGAATTTATCCTTTTATTGGCAGATTTGTAACTATAAAAAAATTAATATCAATTAAAACAGAAATGAAAAAGAACAGTGTATTTCAGATAGTCGTATTCCTGCTTGTTAATAGTTTGTTGTTTTTTAGTGCATGTGAGAATGAAATTGAAAAACCTGACCCCACAACTCAGGAGATTATTGACCAAGCGGTTCAAACCGTCCGCATAAGTGTAGAAACTGAGATTGGGAAGGCAATTCCCACCCTCAACGTTTTCATCCAAACGCCTAATGGCTCCTGGTTTTCAAGTTCAGCCGGAGAAGGTTATCAACCCATCGCGGCCGACACTTATTTTAGCTTTGCCAGCAACACCAAAAGTTTTACTGCCTCATCAGCACTTGAAATGATGCAGGATGGGTGGTTAGACCTGGATGTGCACATCTCCGATACCATTCCTGGTGGCAATATTCCCTATGTGCCGGCTAATCCTGACATGATGATCGGCATCAGTAATTTTAACATTTGATATTATCTGTAATGATTTACGGGAAAGTAGGTAAAGCGCAGAAATTTAATACAATAAACGAATAACGCATGGTAACAAAGGCTAAAATCAAGCGGGCAGATAGTGCTAATTTGAAGGGCAGTGAAACTAATAAACTTCATCGCAGGTTGAAAGTGAAGTGCTCCGAAATGCCCGCCAGCTTTTAGCCTCAACCGTTATCATGACTCACGACTGCCTCACAGCCTCACAAAAACCCCCACCTTTGTCATGGTTTTTGTCCCTCCCCGGTAGAAAA
>JAGYLH010000180.1 GCA_018400955.1 Bacteroidales bacterium | reverse complement strand
ATTATCACAATCTGAAAACGATTCGTAAAAAAGCAGTTGAAGGGGTTCCCGAACTGGTTGATTACCTGATTGAAACAAACTGAAATACAAATAAATATTATTTTTAACACACCTGAATAATCCATTTTCAAAACATGAAATTACAAACCCGATCTTTCGTCCTGATTTTACTTATTGCTATCAGCCTCTCAGCCTGCAAGGACAAAGAAACCATTGACCAGGCCGCCATCGACAAGCAAAAAATTGAAACCTACCTGGCCGATAACGGACTGGAAGCATTGTCAACCCCTTCGGGTTTGCATTATATCATCCACAATGCCGGCGACAGCCGAAAGCCCTCAATAAACTCAAGGGTAAGCGTTGCTTACAAAGGTTATTTTTTAGACAACACGGTATTTGACGAGTCGGATTTAATTGATTTCCAACTCGGCCAGGTTATCAGGGGCTGGCAGGAAGGCATTCAACTCATTGGCGAAGGTGGAAATATCACCCTTTTTGTGCCTTCCTCCCTGGGATATGGCAGTCAGCAAAATGGTTCCATCCCGGCCAATTCAGTCCTGATTTTTGAGGTAACACTTTTCAGCTTTTCTTGAAATTAAATTCTTAACTTGCAGGCAATTTCTAAAAACCATACAGCCATGAGTCCACCAGATACTGTTATTTTAGAAAAAGCCCGTCAGTTTTGCGACTACCAGGAACGTTGTGTTGACGAAGTAAGGCAAAAACTGCTGCTGTGGCATGCCGATCCGCAGTTGATTGATAAGATTATTATTCAACTCGAAAAGGAAAATATCCTGGACGAGGATCGCTTTGTGCGCAATTATGCATTGGGCAAATTGAGGCATAATAAATGGGGCCGAAACAAAATTATTCATGGACTGCGGCAAAAGGGCGTGCCCGAGCTTCTTATTCAAATTGGCCTTGAAGAAATTGATAGCGAGGAATATCTACAAACACTCAAGGAAGTTTTGTCGGCCAAGCGCATCAAAGAAGACGACCCTTTTAAATTAAAGGGGAAATTGGCCCAATACGCCATTCAAAAAGGCTTTCAAAGTTCGTTGGTTTGGGATGTGCTTAACAACAAGCGCTGAGCAAACTTGGCAGTTCTGAATATTGTAGCTATTTTTGCCTGCAATTCACCTATTTGAAATAACCCTGTATGATCAATATAGAACACCAGAAAGAAATGCGCAAAAGGCTCGAAGCCTTGAGGAGGTATCTTTGACATCGATCGCCGGTTGATCGAAATAGAAGAAGATGAAGAACGCACACAAGCACCCGATTTTTGGGACGACCCGAAAAAAGCCGAAGTACTATTAAAAACCATTCAGGACAAAAAACGTTGGACAGATGCTTTCAACAGGGCAAAAAATGCCTTTGAGGAGCTCTCGATAGCCATAGAGTTTTTTGACAGCGGTGATGCCGATGAGCAGGAAGTGCAGAAGCAATATGACTTATGTTTGAACGAAATTGAGGAGCTTGAATTTTTGAATATGCTCAGCAATGAGGAAGACAAGCTGCCGGCCATCATCAATATCAACGCAGGGGCGGGCGGCACCGAAAGCCAGGATTGGGCCGAGATGCTCATGCGCATGTACCTGATGTGGGCCGAAAACAACAAGTATAAAGTAAAACAGCTTGATATGCAGGAAGGTGAAGTTGCTGGCATTAAAAGCGTTTCGCTGGAAGTTGAAGGCGAATATGCTTTTGGCTACCTGAAGGGCGAAAATGGTGTTCACCGGCTGGTGCGCCTCTCCCCTTTCGACTCGGCAAACCGCCGCCACACCTCTTTTGCATCGGTTTATGTGTACCCGATCGTTGACGACAACATCGAAATTCATATCAATCCGGCAGATATCAGCTGGGACACTTTTCGCTCAGGCGGACCCGGCGGACAAAACGTGAACAAAGTGGAAACCGCCGTAAGGCTGAAACATGCTCCATCCGGCATTAACGTTGAATGCCAGGAAACACGGTCACAAGGCCAAAACCGCGAAAAAGCCATGCGAATGTTAAAGTCGCAACTTTATGAGCTGGAATTGCGTAAACAGCAGGAAGCCAAAGATCAAATTGAAGGAACTAAAATGAAAATTGAATGGGGTTCACAAATCCGCTCTTATGTTTTACATCCTTATAAAATGATAAAAGATTTACGCACCAACCACGAAACCTCCAATGTGCAAGCCGTGTTGGATGGAAAAATAAATGATTTCTTAAAAGCCTACTTAATGCAATTCGGAAGAGATTAAACGCCAAACGCCAAACGCCAAACCCCAAACGCCAAACGCCAAACGAAAAACGCCAAACCCCAAACGCCAAACGCCAAACGAAAAACCCCAAACCCCAAACGAAAAACCCCAAACGCCAAACGAAAAACCCCAAACCCCAAACGCCAAACGATATAACACCAAACACTAAACGATAAAACACCAAACGAATAAATGAAAATCTACCAC
>JAGYLH010000018.1 GCA_018400955.1 Bacteroidales bacterium | reverse complement strand
CACTCAGGCGGTCTTTGTTGGTCCAGCTTGCGTCGCCAAAAATGCCGTAGAGCGTATCCGGGTTGGCTTTTTCGATGGCCCGCATTGCTTCCTGCAAGGACATACCCACATTGGTGGTGGTTTCGCGCACAGTGTTCCAATGTGCATTTTCAGGCACCTGAAAGTGGTGGTGTTCGGCAAAGGCGGCATATTCCATATCGCCATCGCTTTCCGCCAAGGCCTTTTCAAACTCTTCGTCATACACATCGCAAATGCGCTTGAAGAACAGCAGCGGAAAGATATACTGCTTGTAGTCGCCCGCATCAATGGTGCCACGCAACAGGGTAGCGGCACCCCACAGGTATTTTTCGAGTTGTTGTTGGGTCATATATTTCTTTTTTACCACAGATTCACACGGATTTTCACAGATTTAATCTGTGCTAATCTGCGTTATCAGTGGTGCATCATTTTTCACATGATTATTCGTTTAATTCCTTGTTTCATGTCTTTCACATTAAAGTTGAGCAAGAGTCCGAGTTTTAATCCTGATAATTTTAAATATGTCATTACTTGTGCAGTGTGTATAGGTGCCATTTCATCTACTGCTTTCAATTCGAGTATAACTTGATTATTCACCAATAAATCAATCCGGTATCCGGCATCCAATATTATTTCATCATAGACAACTGGCAGTACTTTTTGTCTTTCCACACTCAACCCTGCTTTCAGCAATTCGTGCTCCAGGCATACTTCATAGGTAGATTCCAACAAACCCGGCCCCAATTCGGAATGTACCTTGTAAACGCACCCTATGATTTTATATGTCAAATCGTTAAGCTCCATCTGTGTTAATTTGCGCTATCCGTGGTGAATAATTTAACACGTTCAGCAATTAAATCCTTGTAAGCGTCTTGCCTGTCTGAATCAAGAAAAGAGCAATCTATTAATTGAGTGGCTTCAGGTAGCCATTTTTGCAGCCTTTTATACACAGCATTGATTTGTTTATCATTTAATTTTAATACAGCCCCCAAACGGTCGAAATACCCTTTGTTGAAGTTTTCCTTTTTACCACCCAGCATCAAGGCTGTATCCTCCTTGTCTTTTGGTAAGATTATTTTCACATTCAACAAGTCGTAGAAAGGCGAAAGCACCCAACCCATTTCCGATAAGAACATCGAATAGTTTTTTAGGTGCATATCGTTGTTCCCGATGATATAATTGAATACTGTTGATTCAAAAAAACGAAGCTTGTCCAATAAGGTGTTTGATGATAAGTCGCCAATGGTTTTCCCCAGCGTTTCCATGGTGCCCATGTACTTATCTGCCAGCTCCAAAATTTGCAGAAAATCAATCATGTGGTTTTTGGATCCATCTGAGTTACGATCAATGCGTTTGGTAATGAAACAAAGTTCCCCCGATTGCAAGCGAATCATATTTACGGGCACAATGTCTATTTTGAACAATTCGGCCAGTTTCATGGAGAGGTGCTCGTTTTCGGGCATCTGCGGATAATCAGCATTTTGTGGTTTCAAGATATAGTTCCCTTCTAAAGCATCCATAATGATCAATCGCCCCTGATGGCCATTTTCCAGTGCTGTTTTGATCCACCCTAAAGACAATTTTGGCTGAACACCCGGAACAGCAATGGATAGCTCTGCGGCCTCTTTCGCCAGTTTTTCCATCTCCGATAACCGATAGGGCAAAATCGGAGGATGTTTTGTTCCATAGAATGCTATGATACACTTTGGGTGGTAGTCCACCTGATTTTCATCCAACTCCTTATAACAGTATAGGCATTTAGACATCTGTTTCAGGATTTACAGGGTGAACACTTACTGCACCAATAGCATTTTGACAACAGGCAAGCAGAAGACCCATGCGGTCATTCTTGTTAATTTTCCAGCTTTCAGCGGCTATATTCAACAGCCAACCTTCAGGAATTAGTCCATCAAAAAACGGGAACAGTCTTTTACTTCTGTATGGTCTTGTTGATACTGGCATTTGAAAGGTGACGAATTGGTTTGGGTAGTTTTGTGCATATATTTCGTCATATACAAAGAGATATTCTCCATTATCCTCTTCAGTTAGAAGACCGGCCTGTATGTTGTTGTATTTAACTATTCCTTGTCGCATCGTTCTCATTTATTGGACCTAAAACATGGCCAAACATGTGTAGCACCTGATTGACCTTTGACATACTAAGGTTTTCTTTGCCTTGTTCGATCTTTCGAATAACCGTAAGTGCAACCCCGGCCTTTTCAGCAAATTCTTCCTGTGTTAGGTCTAGTTGCTTTCTTTTGGTTTTCACAAAGTCTGATAATTCACTCATGTTATATGTATTTGCATACAAAAGTAATTGATTTCATTTAATTATATGTGCTTGCATATAAAAAAGATTTTTTCAGTACATCTATATGCAGTTAGATATAATTTTTCAAAATTGACTTGAATTTTTCCTCCGCTTGAAGACTCTTGTCCCAGGCGGTTTTTAAATCTGCAAGGGCCTCTTCCACACTGGGTAAGTTGTCTTCTATAATCTTCTCCACATAAAGCGGAATGTTCAGGTTGAAGTCATTCTCTTTCAGATCATCAAGAGAAGCCACTTTTACAAAATTCTCCACATCGGCGAAGGCTTTGTACCAGTGGAAAATCTGGATGACATGCTCAGGTTCCAGGTAGTTTGTGCTCTGCCCACCCTCACCTGATCGGAAGCATCAATAAAAAGGACTTTGCCTTTTTTGTCCGCTTCTTTGTTTTGTTTGAACACCATGACACAAGCTGCCAGCTGCGTACCATAGAAGATATTGGGGCCTAATCCAATCACCGCTTCCAGCATATCCTGCTTAATCAGCGCTTCGCGGATGCGACCTTCAGCACCTTTTCTGAACAATGCTCCATGCGGCAGAACCACTGTCATTCGGCCGGTGCTGTTCATCGATTTGATCATGTGCTGCACCCAGGCCATGTCGCCATTGCCTTGTGGGGGCACTCCTGCAATGTTTCTTCCATAAGGATCGTTGGCCCAATTTTCAGCTCCCCATTCTTTAAGTGAGAAGGGTGGATTGGCAATCACGCAATCAAAGGTTTTCAAGCCATCGGCTTCAAAGAAGGCAGGGTTGCGTAGGGTGTCACCTCTAAAGATTTGAAAATCCTCAATACCATGGAGAAACATGTTCATCCGGGCAATGGAGCTGGAGGTCAGGTTTTTTTCCTGCCCGTAGAGTTTGAGCGTGCGATAGTCTTCGTTATTGTTTTTAAGGTGATCCACACATTCTAAAAGCATACCACCTGTACCACAGGCAGGATCATAAATCGTTTCGCCTTCGTGCGGGTCTAATATCAATCCGAGTAAATGGACTACCGAACGAGGGGTGTAGAATTCACCTGCTTTCTTGTTGGTGAGGTCAGCAAAGTGCTTGATCAGGTATTCGTATGACTGGCCCAATAAGTCAGAACCCACATTGCTGTTGGAAAGATTGTATTGAGAGAAGTGTTCAATAAGATCAATAAGCAATCGGTCGGAAAGCTTGTTCTTATTGCTCCATTGCGCATCTCCAAAAATACCGTAGAGGAATTGCTGGTTGGCTTGCTCAATTCCGCGCAAAGCTTGTTCGATAGCAAGTCCCACATTGGTGGCGGTTTCCCTTACATCTTTCCAGTGGCAGCCTTCCGGCAGCAGGAAGCGGTGAAACTCAGGCAGCGATGCATACTCGATATCTCCCTCTGATTCCTTCAATGCATTTTGGTATTCCTCGTCATACACATCCGAGATTCTTTTGAAGAAAAGCAGTGGGAAGATATACACTTTAAAATCCGAGGCATCCACAGGGCCTTTGAGTATCCATGCAGCCTTGGACAGGTATTGTTCAAGTTGGGAGAGTGAGAGTTTGCCTTTAGTCATGTTTTTTTGTTGGCGTTATTAATTCTCTTACATCAATATTAAGAATCGCTGCTATTTCGTTCAGCACTTCCAATCTTGGCTGTTGCCTGTTTTGCACGTAGGAGTTTACCATATTGTAACTCTTACCAAGTTTTTCAGCCAACCAGGTTTGTTTGATTCCTTTTTCTTCGAGTACTTCTTTGATGCGATTCATGTCCGTTTTAATTATAGCTTGCTAAAGTACATTTATATCTCAAAATATAAGATAAATAATTAAAATCATAATTGGAATAACCGGGGGAATTTGACACTTTTACGAAGCTTTGTCAGATGGCTGGTTCTTATTGCTGCAAAAAAAACCATATAAGCGCTATGTTTAGCTGTTATCTTGGTGTTGCGGTATGGCTTGGTTTCTGACATGATTACTTATTGCAC
Source organism: Bacteroidales bacterium (assembly GCA_018400955.1). GTDB lineage: Bacteria > Bacteroidota > Bacteroidia > Bacteroidales > F082 > CALAZZ01. The sequence goes on along the minus strand of JAGYLH010000018.1, from coordinate 37,466 downwards.
AGTGGAATTTCAACCTCTTTTAACCAAGGACTTATAGATGCTGTCCGGCTATGTTTGGTTGTGTTTTAATCGGTTATTATTATGCATAAAATACACCCTCCAAATATAGAAAAAAAAGAATCGTACAAACATAAAAAGGAGTTGCGACAACTTGTGTCGTGCAGGGCATAGAAAAGCAAAAAAGAGAAAATAAATAATTCTGCGACGGGGGTTGTTGTGGTGTGCATTTACTTTTGTCTGATTCAGACCTGTGGGGATGCAGGGCGCAGAGGGCAGAGCGCAGAGGGCAGAGCGTGGAGGGGTGGAGTGATGGAGTGGTGGAGTGGTTGAATGTTAGATTGTTAGCGTTTAATGTGTTGGCGTGTTAGGGACAAAAACAGTTCGTTTTCATAGTAATATGCAAATTAAATTATGATGAAGTACGTAACCTATTTATTATTGCTGTTCCTTTCGAAGTTGGAATGAGCAGCATGGCGCAAAATTAAGCAGGTATGGCAGCCGGTACCCTCTGGCCTGGACGGCAGCAAGAGATGGCGGTGAACCTGCTGCAAGGCACAGCCAATGAAGTTGATTTCAGGTTTGCCAAGCCCGGCAGCAACGTAGACACACCCGAACCGGGACTCGTTGCCAAATTGAGAGGTTTACTACCATTCGAAGCGAATACCACCCTGATAAACAGAAGAACCTTTGCAAACCAGACAAATTAGGCTGCGGAAAAACTTGCTGCGGTACAATAAGCAACGCAATGCAGGCGTGGGTTTTGTTATGCTTAGTTAATGGAAGTATGTCTTACAGGTAGTATGCTGGGCAGCAGAGGTTCAGGTGTCAGATGAAGAAAAGGAGGGAGGTGATTGAAAGTGAGAACCTGCCGAAGATTATGCAATTGGGTATTGTTTTACAGTGCTTTAGCCCCCCATCCCCCCGAAGGGGGGCTACGAGACGAAGTGGTTTTTACAATTGGAAAAACTGTCAACTTTTTTCAAGACGAGACATCTGTTTTACAGTGCTTTAGCCCCCAGATCCGCCAGTTGGCGGAGGGCTATGAGATGAAGTAGTTTTTACAATTGAAATAACTGCCAACTTTTTTCAGGACGTGTCAGTTTGTCAATGCCTGAATGGCTGCGACGGTTAGCACAAACCAGCTCAGGGACCACGCTCAGCTACCAGGCTTCGGCTCCCGCTCAGCCATCAGTTATCCTTTTTATCAGGTTGGCAGCTTGGGAGCAAAAAGATGAGCGGAAAGCCGACCCGCAGGGCACGCCAAATTACAGTTATTCAAAATGTTGAGATATAGGAGGATAAAAGAAGGCATTCTTGCTTATGGTAGCAAATTCTTGCACACAACGGATTTACCAAATTCGCGCCAGAGGGTGTTTGTCAAATGTATTCAAAATTTTAGCACTTTCTGCCCTATGCTTCTTATTTCGTGTTGTGCAACGTAATTCCTTTGCCAACAATATATTAAATAAGAAATTTGATAGCTGCATTTAATGATGAAAACGTTTTAACTTTAAAATTTATTTCAATTTGCATTTTATTCTCAAAAACATCATTGCAATTACAGATTCATTGGGGTTTGTCACAATTACAGCATTCTTTTTCCTCTCAAGACATCTTGATTTGCTTTTTTAAAAAATCTTCAATTGTATCAATATTCTCAATTTTAAAATCAGAAAACACCATTTCCTATAAACAAGACAATAAGTTATATTTCCCTTTGAATTCATTCATTTTTAATAGTTCTATCCACGCCCATCTCCTATTTCCTTTCGACTAATTTTCCCCTTGAAGGCAATCGAAATAATAACTCCTATCAAAATCAGTATTTTCAAAACTTGTTTCATTATTTCAGCTATCTCGTTGTTTTAATGAACTCTAACTTGTTTACTTCCCAACCTTTTTTTCTCTTAGCTTCCAAATAACGGAAGACATGTAAACCTTTTGGTGTGCTTGGTTAAAAGTCAAAATTATCGATTGGCGGTTTGGTGTTTCTCAGGTTTTTCATGCTAATTGTGGTTTTTGGTTTCTTCGTTTTGCTTAATTTTTTGCCAAACAACTCCTTTATGTTAGGCAAATTTATACAGTTTTCAAGCAAATGCGCACCATAGCAGAGTTTTAAGGTAAAGCGGTAAAGTTATGTTTTTTTTGCAAATCCAAGATTTTTTGAGGAAAATCTATACTGACATGAAGTACTTATGGGACTCAAGATTCAAGATTCAAAGATTCAATATTCAATATTCGATATTCAAGATTCAGGATAGAAACATTCGATATTCGATATTCGATATTCGATATTCAGGATTCAAAGATTCGATATTCAACATTCATTTGGCTTTTGATTCACTAAAAATGTGTGAAACATGTAACTTAATTGTAGCATTATGTAATAGTTTATGCAGCCGGTAAGCGCAACTTTGCATTAGATTTTAATTTAAAAAAATACTAAAATGAAAAGATTGAGAAGCATTGAAAATGTAGTTGGCGCATTGCTGGCCGGTGCGCTGGTTGGTGCTGCAATGGGCGTACTTTTTGCACCCAACAAAGGTAGTAAAACCCGACGCAATATTACAAATGGGGCTGCTGATACAGTTAAAGGCCTAAAGAAAAAGATGAAAAAAGAAAAAAAGGCATTCCGCAGCAAGGCTAATGATTTGATTGAGTTTGCCGAAGACAAGGTGGACAACGTGGCAAATGTTGTTATCAAAAAGGCTGAATCGCTAAAACAACACAATTAGCAAACTGATTAAATGTTGGAAGCATGTTTTTTCTTGACGCCTTACAGACAGAAAAACAAACTAAAATATGATATCATGCAGGAATTTGAAAAAATAGAAAAACTTACAAATGATCTCAAGGTGTATCTTGATACCAATATACAGTTGCTGAAATTTGAAATATCAGCAAATGTATCTGAAGTAGGGTCCGGACTCATCGGTTTTATTATCATTGGTATTGTTGGGTTTCTTTTTCTGTTGTTTTTTAGTCTGGCAGGCGCCCATTTGCTTTCAATGTATTTTGAAAGTAAGCTGATTGGGCTTAGCCTGGTTGCAGGTTTTTATCTGGTGCTCGGCCTTGGCTTGTTTTTGGGAAGGGAAAAACTTTTTTTTGAACCCTTCCGCGATATGATTACAAAGCTAATATTCAAAAGTAAATGACAACAGAAGAATCATCATATCAGGATATTGTATCAGTACCCATCATGACTTACGCTGACCTGCAACTGAGCATCTTGCAACTCAAAACAAAAAAGCAATTGCAGGAAGAAGCACTCAGGAAGGAAATTGCAGAATTGGTTGAATCCTTTAATCTGGCTGCTATCATGAAGGATTCGATACACAAATTTGCCACCGATAAGGAAGTGCAATTCGATATCGCCAAGGTGGGCTTGAATTATGGTGCGGATTTCGTTATCAGTCAATTGATTGGCAGAAAGGCAGGCTTGCCTGTTTTCTTGCTGACCAAGCTGATACAAAGCGCAGCCGGGGGATTAATAAAAAAGTATGCTGCAAATATATTTTCTGGCCTGCTTAATCGATTTGTTCCGGGTATCAAACAAGATGTCGTTGCCCATGACATATACCTTATTGAAAAGGTGAAATCAGAGGACTAAATATATAGCATCTTTAAATCAGAAAAGATCAATCAAAAGACTAAATTAACAATTTAAAATCAGGGAGGAGACCAGAAACCACCAAAAAAAAACGGGCCTTTGCTGAGGCAATTACAGCAGCAACTTTTCGATATGTGGAAAAGAACTTTTAACAACAGTACAAAATACTAAATCATGAAAAAATTACTTCTAACTTTAGCGCTGGCATTTATTTCGGCCGTTGCTTTTACCCAAAACCCTTTGCCTGTAGGAAAATCACAGCTTAATTTAGGCGTAGGCCTTTCGGGCTGGGGTGTGCCCGTTTACTTAGGATTCGACTATGGTGTTCATAAGAACGTGACAATTGGAGGTGAAATCTCTTACAGGTCATACAACCATAATTGGAACAGCAACCGCTACAACCACAATATTATCGGCTTGAGTGGAAACGTCAATTATCATTTCAACACCATTTTAAACATTCCACCTCAGTGGGATTTTTATACAGGCCTTAACCTGGGCTTTTTCTATTGGAATTCGCCTGACAGCTATGGTGGCGACAACCGCAGTGGAGTTGGTCTTGCCGCCCAAATTGGTGGCAGGTACTACTTTAGCGATAGGGTGGGTGTTAACCTTGAATTTGGTGGCGGAAATGCATTTTCTGGCGGCAAGTTTGGACTAACCTTCAAGCTTTAGGGATTATCACTAAGGGGCCTCGGACGGTTCAGTATGTGGACTCAATGACCGAAAGTTGAAAAAAGCAAACTGACACTGAGGTTCCTGGCGGGAGCACTCAGGGTCAGTTTTCAGCCTGAAAGAAAAGTGTACAAAGATGTTTGGGTTTGAAATAATGATGATGGAAATTAAATTAAATTGAAAAAAAATACCTGACTTATACTTTCAGAAATATTTCGAATAAACAAATGATTAAAAAAACAATGACTTATGAAAACAACAGGAATAGTACTTTTGGTAATCGGGATTCTGTTAACGATTTTCACAACCTTTCAATTCTTTACCAGGGAAAAAGTAGCAGAAATTGGCAATCTTGAAATTACGCACGACAAAAAAAATACCCTTAACTGGTCGCCATTTGTTGGCATCGCAGTCATGGTAATCGGAGGTGTGGTTTTGTGGCAGGGAGGGAAAAAGTAGTCAATTTTAATGAAAATCCTTGCGCTTTTGATTCAAAGCCATGAAAGATTTAGCAGTTAGGCTGGGTTTTTTTATTAGGCAGTAATCCGTGATAGATGGTGTGAGGACGAAGGATGCAGGCAGTGCTCAGAATTGAATTTTTGACAGTTTAACATTTTTAACTTAACTTTACCACATAAAATAACATCTTATATTGAAGCTGTACATTAAATTTATGGTTAGTTTGCGCTGCAAAATGCTGGTCAAGGCCGAATTGAAAAATCTCGGCCTTCAGTATTCCAACCTTGAGCTTGGTGTGGTTGATATTATCGGACAGATCACACAAGATCAGCGTGAAGTTTTAAAAAATAAGCTGTTAAGATCGGGCCTTGAGTTGCTTGATGATAAAAGGACCATTCTGATCGAAAAGATTAAAAATGTTATCATCGAAATGGTTCATTATTCGGAAGAGTTGCCCAAGGTGAACTATTCCGATCACATCAGCGAGAAGCTGGGTCAGGATTATACCTATCTGTCCAATACTTTTTCGGAAGTGAAGGGGATTACCATACAGCAATATATTATCTTCCACAAAATTGAAAGGGTAAAGGAATTGTTGCTTTATGACGAGCTCACCCTTACCGAAATATCCTATCAGATGCAATACAGCAGTGTTGCCCACCTGTCGAACCAGTTCAAAAAAGTGACAGGACTTTCGCCTTCCTTTTACAAAAAACTAAAGGATAAGCGCAAAAGCAACCTCGAAAACCTGTGATTCTTGTAAGCTTTATTCAAGCTTGTGTAACACTTTTCATCTTGAATACACCCACCTTTGCAGAGAGCAAACCAAACGCAGGTAAGTTTTACATTTTATTAAGACCGGATTTGGAATTGTTTTGAAAGGATTGTCATGAAAATGCATTTTTGCCTTTTGTAGATTTTAATTCGGATGGGTCAGATACAAGGATATTGATTTTATGTAAAAAATTAAACTACAGGACACTACTTATGAAGACACTACTCACGAAAAAGCAATTAGATGACTCAGAGTTTGAGAAATCAAAAGCCCATATCATTGTCGAAATTATTCAATACATTCCCAATGCCGTGTTAAGCAAAACAATCATTAAGAAAACGACCGGAAACATTACAGCCTCATCGTTTGATGCCGGCGAAGAACTGGCTGAAAGGGTTATACCTTATGATACCTATATTCAGATAATAGCCGGCATTGCCGAGATGAAAATTGACGGAGTGCTCTTTAACCTGAAACTCGGCGAAGGAATCATTGTCCCGGCGCATGCACGACATAACTTCAATGCCAATGAAAAGTTTAAAATGCTTTCGACCATTATCAAAAGTGGATATGAAGACTAACAACCCTAACCCGCGACAAAAAAAGGATTACTGTATATTCCGGGGCAAATAAAAGATAGATTTCTTTGGTTAGAGGTTACCCCTGCTTAACTGATTGCTATTGGCAAACTGGTAAGCAGGGGTTTTTGTTTTGAAAAAGTTCGAATGCCCCAAATGCCTCTGATCAGCGTTTTTTATCAAAGTCAGGCCTGCTCTTTTGAGTCGTGTTCAGACCTAAATCTCAAAAATCTGTGATTTATGTAAGTTTTATTACGGATTATGTAATGGATTTCGGTCTTACAGTCAGCATCTTTGTAGGTAAGTTCATTAAAAGATGAATCAGTATTGGATATAAATTCGAAAAAGTATATGAGTCACAATCAAAGTCCGCTAATAATAGTTGCTGCAATGCTTGCAGGCGCAGTTGTTGGTGCAAGTGCAGGTGTTTTGTTTGCCCCTTCAAAAGGAAGAAAAACCCGCAAAAAAGTATATCGTGAGGCAGAAGCAATCACAAAGAAACTGGTGAATTTTGTAAATGCTGAAGCGAAATTAATGCAAGTCAAATTGAACGGTTTGATAACAGCAGCAAATGAAATTGACGAAGAAATGCAGCAGGAAAACAACAGCATGAAAATTTAAAAAATTCCATTGTCATTTATAAACGCACATATAAAATGAATGCACATGAAAGCACCACCTTACCTAAAGATATTCCTGATATTGGCTGCTGTATGTAGCTTTCAGGCATGCTATGAAGCCACCGGGAGACGCGAAACAAAGCCATTGATATATGCTGCAAGCACAGATATGTCCGAATCACGGCCTGATTTGATACAGTCAAGGCTGGACTCCCTGCTTGCATTTATGATTCGGAATGAAATTGTAGAGATACAACTCAAAAAGAACAACCTCAGGTTTGAGGTGGTGATGCGAAAAATGAGGGATGAACATGAAATCAATAATTTTATTTTAGATAAGATGTTGAAGGATATTGAGTTAAGGAATTTAACTCACTATACAGGTGTTCAGCAGCATACGCCTGAATCGGGTGCTGACCTTGAGTTTGAAGGTACAGGCTTGACGACTGGGCAAGAAGACCTTGTTCTATCAATCAGAGTATCGAAAAGTATAGATTAAAAAAGATAGATGAAATACGCAATCAAGTAGAAACGAAAATAAATAACGAATGTTTGGCATGACCCTTTTAAAGAAAAACAATCAACTTCGACAGCATAAGTATTTCAAATGCAGCAGGTGCGGATATATTTCCATTGCAAGAAGTTCCAATTGCCCCATCTGTGCTAAAGACGGCCACAGAATGAAATTAAAATAATCAGAATCCTGCAATTTTTCGCCAATGAGAATCAATGAGGTTTACACAATGCAGGAAATCATGAAGCAAGGGCTGATGGAAATTAACGTATCAACAATCAATGCAAAAGTATTCAGCAATGAGCAAATGGTTTTTTTCTTCGAGCCTATTGACAGTCATACATTTCGGCTTTATTCCATCATAAAAAAACGATCTTTCCCCCTTTTATTTATATGATTGGGAATTTGGCACATTTGGCCAGTTTTCAGAAATACAGGATTCAAGCGAATACAATCCTCCACGAAAAAGAATGGACCAGACGAATTTCCAAGGTAATCCTGTTCTGGTTTTCAGGTCTTAAAAAAGTCTCGATTAAATAGTATGGATAATATAAGCAATTAATAATTAGTAAGATGATAAAAACACAGAAATGGACCCCGTCCGTAAAACGCATCAGTATTTCCCTATTGGCCGTTTCGCTGATATTTGCGCTGAGCTCATGTGCAACAAAAGCAGCCTTTTTGTCCTCACAGGTTGTGCCGGCAGCAAAAGGCCATGTTAAAGTTAGAAAGGACCACAACAACAACTATCTGATTAAATTGAAGATAACCAACCTGGCCGGGTCTTTGCAGCTATCACCGCCAAAAAATGCTTATATTGTTTGGCTTGTAGCTGATAATCAGACAATCTACAACATTGGACAAATTCAAAGTTCAAGCAGTCTTTTGTCAAAAAAACTAAAGGCCAGTTTCGAAACAGTCTCTTCATTCAAACCTGTTCGGATTTTTATAACTGCTGAAGATGATGAAAGCATTAAAATTCCATATAGCAAGGTAGTACTTACCACTGCTGATATTTAGATTGTTTTCACTAGATCAGGCTGATAATGCAGCTAAACCTTGATGCCACGACAGTTGGAAATTCAACATTAAAAAAGGTGTGATTTATATAACATATCCTTTCAAAAGTGTAACACACACAGCAATTACAGCAACTACTTTTACCAATCATATTTACACAGTAAAATAATAAAGCTTAAACCCATGAAAAAAACGATGTTTTTTGTAATCGCAGCGCTGCTCATTATGAGCATTAGCACAGTAACAGCAGCCAATGACGACGCTAAAAAAGCTGAAACGACCACCATTGCCGCTACAAGCAGTGATGCCCTGAGTGATGATGAGATGGCGATGCTGACCTTGCGTGTGGAAGAAATCCGTGATATGGACAAATCCAACATGACTGCTCTTGAAAAACGCGAACTCAGAAATGAACTCAAACTTATCAAAAAGGACATGCGGGGCAATGGTGTCATCTATATTGGCACAGGTACGCTTCTCCTGATAATAATATTGATTGTTCTGCTGGTATAAATTGTTAACGCAGTTCTCCCTTCGTCCGTGCAATGCGATTTGCCTGGTGGAGGTGGAAATCTGCTTCGAACACACAAAGATATTGAGCCCGCCCTGATAAATCAATGCTGCTAAACATAGTTGTTCTTCTGTTGCCTTGCTCCTAATCAAGGAAAACAAAAACGAAAGCAGCATATTTACGTTCCCTCCCTGGGAACAAAGACAAGTGATTGATCAAGGCGGGCTCATGTTTTTTTAAAAGGAAAACTTTAAATGAAATCAGAAAAACTAATTATTGGCGGCTTGGCCGTATTTGTCTCCGGATTTGTTTTAGGTGTGCTGCTCGCGCCTGATAAAGGATCAGTAACCCGAAGAAGAATCTCTGGGAAAATGAATGGCTACACTGGCGGGCTCATTAAATTATCCGATGATATGCTTACAGAGCTGGTTCAACAAATTGATACCATAATTGAAAGTCGAACAGATATATCCCGACACCCTTAGATAGGCAAATGATAATTCTCTGTGCAGAATTATTGCAAGGCTTTTGCATGATCAATGCTGCCTCCCCTTTTGGTTCTTATGGTGGATGTGGCGTTTTTCAATTATACGAACCTAATGAAACTAAAGTTTGAGCGAATTTAACCATATCAGTGCAAAATGCTTGCTGCTGCTCATCTTCGCATTGTGCACCTGTCATTGTAAGCAGGCTTACTCTCAGGCATATTTTCAGCAGGAGGTGAACTTTAAGATAGCAGTAACGCTCAACGACAAGCAGCAAATGCTCCATGCCTTTGAGGAGGTTGAATACATCAACAACTCCCCTGATACCCTGAATTTACTGTATTTTCACCTTTGGCCCAATGCCTATGCGAATAATCGAACAGCCTTGGCCCGTCAGTTGCTGCGCCACAACGGAAAGCAAAAGCTCTTTAACGAGCCTGCATTGAAGGGGAAGATTGATTCGCTGGATTTTAAATCCGAAGGCACCGCCTTACGCTGGCAAATGCTTAATGACAGCACCGACATTTGTAGAGTATTTCCGCAAAAACCCCTTTTGCCGGGCGACACTGTTAATATCACAACACCTTTTCGTGTAAAAATTCCCAAAGGGGTCAGTTCGCGCCTGGGCTACAATGGCGAATCATTTCAAATATCGCAATGGTTTCCCAAACCGGCTGTTTATGATGCAGATGGCTGGCACCTTATGCCTTACCTTGATATGGGTGAGTTTTTTGGGGAGTTTGGTAGTTATGAAGTAAGCATCACCCTCCCCGAGAATTATACCATAGCGGCATCAGCCGAATTGCAGAATAAGGAAGAGCTCGACAGGCTTGATCAGCTGGCCACCGATACCACCTGGAAAAGCTACCCATATTTTAGGCGTTGGCATTTTCCGCCATCCTCCGATCAATTGAAAACATTGCATTACAAAGGCATTAATATTCATGATTTTGCGTGGTTTGCTGATAAGCGCTTCCATGTGGTAAAAGGCAGTATTATATTGCCGCAATCGCAGCGTGAGGTGGTTGTGTGGGTGATGTTCACCGATCAGCAGGCTATTCTCTGGAAGGATGCATTAGCATATGCAAGCCGTTCAATTATGCATCTTTCTGAATGGATTGGTGATTATCCCTACAACACTTTTACTGTCGTACAGAGTGCCTTGAGTGCCGGGGCAGGCATGGAGTATCCCGGGCTGGCAGTAATAGGATCCGCTTCTGACGCCTATTCCCTTGATGAGGTAATCGCGCACGAAGCCGCCCACAATTGGTTCTACAGCGCACTTGGCAGCAACGAGCGCCGATACCCTTTTATGGACGAGAGCATAGCGGCTGCCTATGAGATGCGTTATATGCGGAAATTTTACCCGAACATGAAACTTTGGGAGGTTTATTATAAGAATCCAAAATTGGCCAGATTTTTCAGGATTGATCATATGCCCGTGCAAATGATGCAGCAACTTGAGTGGCTCCTCCAGGCGCGCAGCAACAATGAGCAGCCAATCAGCCTGCATTCAGATGATTATACCTATCATAACTACAGTGCTATGATATATAACAAAGGAGGAGTTGGCTTTAATTATCTGCGGTCTTACCTGGGCGACTCACTGTTCGATCAGGCCATGCAAACCTATTTTTCGCTTTGGAAATTCAAACATCCGCAACCCGACGATTTGCGCGATGTGTTCGAAATGGCCACCGATAAAGACCTGGATTGGTTCTTTGATGATTTTTTAAAAACAACCAAGCGGCTGGATTATAAGGCGCTTCGCTTAAATGACAATAGACTGCTTGTAGATAATAAGGGGCAGATGACATCGCCTCTTCATATTGCTGGCATGGAAGGTGACTCAATGCACTTTGAAAAGTGGATAAGCGGTTTTTCGGGCAAACGATGGATTGACCTTCCCCGGGGTGATTACAACAAGCTTGTGATAGACCCCTTACACCGCACACCTGAACTTTTCAGGCTCAACAACAGCATACGCACTTCAGGCTTGTTGCCGCGGATGGAGCGTATCCGTGAACAATTGTATTTCAGTATTGAAGACCCGACCAAAAGGACACTGATGTATTTGCCGGCAATAAACTGGAGCAAAGCCAACGGCTTAATGCTCGGTGTGGGATTGCACAACGGGTTGCTGCTGCCCAAGCCTCTATCCTTCTTTTTTGTGCCATTTTACTCATTCAGGAACAAAGATTTGGCCGGACAAGGCAAGCTTTCATTAAATGTTTTTCCAATTGAAACCTTCCTCAGGCAGGCAACAATCAGCCTCGAAGCAGCGCGGTTTGCCTTTAACAGCAGCCGAAACTATCACTTGTTAAAACTGGGATTGACACTCCATATGCGTAAAAAGCAAGCTGTAAACCAATTCAACAGCACAATGTTTGGGTATTTAATTGCTGCGTCCGATTTGTTCCGGATCGAACAAATAAAAAAGAACAAAATGCTTGGTTTCTTGCAATTGGGATACAGGTTGGAAAAATCATCCCTCATAAATCCTTATCGCGTGGTCACCACTTTCGAGTATCAAGCTACCTATCAAAAAGTAAACATCGAACTGAATTACCGTATTAGTTACAATGGACACGACAGGGGGTTGGATATGCGACTTTTTGCCGGAACAATGCTGAAGCGCAATCAAGAAGTTCCATTCTACAGCCTTTCGGCAAGTGGCAGAAGCGGCAGGGAGCTTTATCTTTATGAAGGGTTTTACCTGGATCGTTTTAGTGAATTTCCCACCACCTTTTGGTCAAGGCAGACCACTTTTGGTGAAGGCGGCCTGGTTTCTCCTGTAAATGACAGCCTGGGCTATAGCAACTGGCTTGTTTCACTTGGTTTTGTAAGCAATTTGCCCGGACGTGCCAGTCGGCTGCCTGTTAAGCCTTTTGTGAACGTGCTGCTCAATGAAAAAGGCTTAAAGTCGGGCAATCAATCTCCTGTTTTTTACGAAGCCGGATTGAAAGCAGGTTTTTGGGGCTTACTTGAAATATATGTTCCCCTGATAATTTCGGGGAATATTGACCAAAGCACCCATGGGTTTAAGAACAGGATTCGCCTGGTGTTTAGCCTGAATATTCTTCAAAACCAGAAATTAAGCAGCGGCATTTTCGATTAGGCTGTACAAATTGGGTAAGCTCGCATTTCGCCTGTAAATGAGCATTATACCACAGAACAGTTATCTTTCAGATAGTTAGATTGGAAGTCATTAAAAGATCATCGAATCGTGAGGTGTGATATATAACTAATGATTCGCACTTTGTGTAATGACCTGGCGATGAATGATAAGAGAATCCGTAGTCTCTTATAAAGCACTGATAATCTGTGTTATGTATTTGTTCATATTCATTATTAGCTTGAATTTATTTATTACAAGGTTTTAGTTGTTTTAGCCCCCCAACCCCCCAGTAGGGGGCTTTGAGGCGATGGTAGGTTTTACAATTCGAAAACTGTCAACTTTTTTCAGGACGTGACGAAAAAAATAAAAATCGTGATTGTAAAAAAGCCCCCTCCGCCAAAGGCGGATTGGGGGGCTATAAACTGTACTTCGCACGCCAAAATCATTATGCATTAACCTTTTAATCAATGAGTTAAAGATACTAATATGAAATGGAATTATTTAAACAGCATATGATCAATAGTTTAAAGAAAACACCCTTATACTTCTTTCCTCAGTATCAAAATCTTAGCTAATGTGCTAAACATCTGTTGCTTAATAAACTGGATGTTACTACAGATCATATTTGTTTAAAACCTCTGCGAAACATCAGTGAAAATATTTAAACCTCAGATTATAATTAGTTTAAAATTACAACCTTAATTTCTATCTGCCTCAATCTTAGCCAATGTGCAAAACATAAGGAATAAACATGTAAAACATACAACTTATAGTTTGGATTGTGTAATGATTTCTCTTTAAAAAACAAGACAACCTTTGTAATGCGGTAAAGCGAATTAAAAAATTACTGCGCCGTTCTGTCTGGGAGGTGTTAACATATAGCGTGAAGATATGAGCAATGGGTATGTAAGCAAGAAGCTAAGGCCTGTTAATAAGGTTAAATCTATTGTAAAGAAACAAACCTTAAACTGGGTGAAAGAACTGTTGAAAAAACAGAGGTTGCCAATAACTTCTTTTCGGATATAGGAAATGCAGCTCTTTTTTGTGGCAAATACCACCAGGAGGCATTTTCGCGCGATTTCGAGTTTAAGGAATTTCTGCGCCAATGTTTTCAAATTGGAAATAAATCCTGCCATTGGTTGCCAAATCACAGGTGCCATTATGGGGATTGTGCTTACAATTCAATCGCGTCTGCTGGATAGTTTCAGTGCGGTGTCCATGCTTCGGGCATGGTGGCACTTTCCATTATTCGCGAAATTGGGCCTGTTATAACAGGTTTGATTATGGCCGGAAAAATAGGTTCGTTCAGGATGGGGGCCGGGCTGGGATCAATGAAGGTGACCGAACAGATTGATGCCATGGGTTTCGGCCACCAACCCCATGCGTTACCTTGTTGTAACGCGTGTGCTGGCCATCACCCTGATGCTGCCTTTGCTGGTGCTTTTGCTGATGCTTTTGGCATTATGGGCGGTTGGTTTTGGTGCCAACATAAAAAGGCGATATAGCTTTGGTTCTTTTATTTCACAGGCTTTTAAAATGATCGATTTATGGACTTTTACAGCAGTTATAAAACCTTCTTTTTGGTGCCGTGATTGGTTTGTGGGCTGCTACCAGGGTTACAATGCCGGCAAAGGTACCGAGAGCGTTGGCAAGGCGGGCGCTCAGCGGTAGTTATCTCCTCGCTGTTTGTCATTATTGTGGACTTGTTTGCAGTACAAATAACAGATATGCTGCTATGAAAAACCTCAGACAGATACATTAAATAAGGGTCATGTTCCTGATACGACACAGGAAGTGGTTGTTGATATAAAAAACCTTGAAAAAGGTTTTGCTGATATAAAAAGTACTTAAAGGTGTTAATATACAGCTATTTAAAGGAAGGAATCTGGATGTTAGAGCCATTGAAGCTCGGGCAAATCGAGTGCTCATTAAATGTATTGTGAGGTTGTTGTCACCGGATAGCGGCAGCATTGAAGTGTTTGGCGATGATGTAAGTACCATGGATAGAGAAACACATTGATTGAATTGAGAAAGAAGATCGGTTTTGTTTCAAGCGGCGCCATGTATGACTCCATGACGGTGAGGCAAAATCTGGAGTTTCCATTGAAAAGGATAAAAAAGGGTTTTAAGCAGTAAGGGAAATAAACGAAAAGATTGAAGAGGCTCTTGAAAATGTGGGGCTGTCGGACGTACTCAATAAGATGCCCTCCCTGAACTTTCGGGCAGTATGCGTAAACGCATCAACTCGGCGCGTACCATTGTTGTGGATCCGTTGATTATGCTTGGCTATGACGAGCCAACCACCGGGCTCGATCCGGTTACATCCGATGAAATAAGTGAACTCATCAATGATGTTCAAAAAAAATATAAAACTTCTTCCATAATCATCACCCACGATATTGAATGTGCGCGTGCCGCAACCGCATCATTATGCTCAAAGATGGCGAAGTGTATGCCGAAGGAACAATAGAAAGTTTAATCACTCAAAGGATAACATGATCAGATCTTTTTTAAATAAAATACTGTTGGTTAACATAATACCACACCAGAATGAAATCATCAAACTTTAAGCTTAGGCTTGGACTTTTCGTAATCGCAAACTTTGTCCTGTTTTCAATAGGAATATTCCTAATTGGGCAGCAGAAAAATCTGTTCAACCCTATTTTCAGGCTTAATACCTCCTTTAAAAATATAAGCGGCTTGCAGGTGGGCAATACCATCCGCTACTTAGGTATTAACGTTGGAACCGTCAGTATTAAAAATTACCAATGATTCAACGGTGATGGTTGGTAACTATTCATTCGAAGTCGATTCAGGAACGCAAAGCAGATTGCGGGTAACAATTGGATCAGAAGGATTATAGGCGATCAGGTGCTGGTCATTACACAAAGTGCCGCCTGATGCACCGGTGTTGAAAATGAACAATTCCTCACATCTATCGAGCCGGTTGAAATGGATGCCATTTTGTCAGCTTAAGTACCTCTGCTAAAAATGCCGAAGTAGTAACAAAGCAACTGGCCGAGAAGTAATGATCAATATCAACCAGGGCAACGGCACATGGCCGTTTGATACAGGACTCAACCATAGCTGAAGATATAGTGAAATTATTGTCAACCTCAAGCAAAGCAGTTCGATATTGTAGATAATATGGCCATCGTGATGGTAAGCCTGGAGAGACCGCGAGCAACCTTTAACGAGTTCGGGCCAGATTATGAAATTGTAACCAACGTAAACCAAGGGAGAAGGCACCATTGGAAGGCTTATCGAGGATACAGTTATCATAGAGAATATCAACCAAACAATTATCCACCTGAAAGGCACCAGCAAGAGCCTGGATGAGCATTTGGAAGCCTTAAAAAACCAATTGGTTTTTCAGGGGCTTTTCAGGAAAGAGAGAGAGGAGAAAAAAAGGCAGCGGAGGAAAAAGAGGCTCAGGCGACAGGACTCATTAAGGATTGAAGCAGCAAGGGTGATCATGCTGGACATAGAAGAAGATGAGGAGAATTGATGGAGGGAACAGTCTTGGCAAATGCCGGGTTCTTGGATTTTAATAAGTAATGTTGACAAAGGAAACCACATGCTGGCGCTGGCTGTGATAAGTGAATGGTTAAAAGAAGTAAACAATGAAGCAATACGGTGATGGTTCGCGGCTTATTTTTGTTTACTCGTCATGGGCTTGTGCATCTGTACAGGCTGGGGCCCAGATTGCCAAACCAAATCAGGATTCGATAAGGTATAGCAGATTTGAAGCGTTTTCGCAAAAAACCAAAGTTACCAGGTTTTTGAACAGGCTGTTCATCAAAACACTTAAACCAATTTCCGATACCATCCTCGTCCTGCCGAAGAGGCAAAAACATTTCGTTTTGCTGAGGAGTAAAATCATCAGGGCAATCCATATCCTCTTTTGACCCGTTTGGTTATTATATGCGCGATACCACTTTACTACCGAGTGGTTTGTATTCCAAAACAGGAAACAGCTGCATATTAAAACCCGGCCCGTTTATCATTAAAAATCTTTTATTGTTTGCTTCTTTTAACCATTTGATTCGCTGCTGGTGATGGAATCGGAGCGTTTGCTTTAGAAATATTTAGGGATGTGGTGATTTATGCCACCACACCATCAAATGAATCTGATTCAGTTGATATTTTGTCAGTACTTACGACATATGGAGCATAGCACCTGCCGGGAATATTTCAGCATCAGCTTTTGAAGCCGGCCTGACCGACATTAATTTTGGCGGGCTCGGCCACCGACTCAGGCCAAAGTAAAATGGCGGTTATCCGACCGGCCCAATGCAACACGACTAAGCTATTTTGTTCCCAACATCAGCAATACCTATATCAGTTTGGAAGGGGAATACATCATGGCAGGAAATCAGATTCAGTTTTCCGTGTTGAACTGGCCAGAGGCTTTTTTATTCACCGGCCACCAAATGGGCAGGAGGTGTTTTACTTGGCAAGATGAAAATCAGGCAGGCCTACGTTTTTCAGGATTCACTGCACAATATGTTTTCTCGTGTTCAGGCGCAGGATTATTGGGGCGCACGCTCGTTTCCGGTGCAGAAAGGGTACACCAGGTATGGGGCCGAAAACAAGCTCATCGTGTCGGGGAGGCTGCTGCGGTTAAGGTATTCGAATCAAACGCCCGAAGCAGCAAATGAGAGACTGTTTGTTCCTCAAACATTTTTGTTTACAGGGGTGGGATTCACCTCTCGCAAATACATCCGCGATTCATACATTTTTGACTATAGCAGACTGGAATTTGTTCCTGTAGGGCAGTATTATAGCCTGACTTTCGGGGTGGATGCCATGCATGCCAAGAGCTGGTATTTTGGCGCAAAAGCAGCCATGGGAAACTATTATTCATTTGGTTACCTGAGTGTGCACCTGGAATATGGTTCTCATTTGGTCCATAATGGATTTCAACAGGGTGCATTCTCAGGCAGAATCAATTACTTTACCAAACTACACTATATCGGCAGGTGGGGTATCAGGCAGTTTGTGAAGCCTGTTATAACAATAGGCATTAACAGGCTTGCTACCGACAACCTAACCTTTAGCAACGATTTGAAAGGGTTTGAAGCACTGGCTTTCAAAGCAACGAGCATGATTGTTTTAACGCTTCAAACCCAAAGCTATTCCCCTTGGAATTTTATTGGGTTTCGTTTTGGCCCTTACTTTTTTTCGTCTGTTGGCCTGCTGACAAACCAATCTGCAGGCTTTATGGATAGTCGCATTTTTGCTGTGCTCGGACTTGGAGTGCTCATCAAAAATGACTATCTCGTTTTCAATACTTTTCAGGTTTCACTTTCATTTTATCCAGTTATCCCCGGCAAAGGGACAAATGTATTTAAATTAAATTCCTTTGCAACAAGCGATTATGGGTTTCGTGGTTTTGAGCTCAACAAACCCGGTGTGGTAGAATACAGGTAGGCACAGATCAATTCCAAAATCCAAAGCTGCAGATAATGTGTGAATGATGTAAGTTGTTTCTCAAGTTATGTAACACATTGTGCTTGAAATGAGAGCACCTTTGTCATGTGAAAATCAATTCATGCCTGTACCGCCAGTTGTGGTAAACAAAAAAATTAATCATATGAATAAGCAAGAAGTAAAAGGAAATTGGAATGAACAAAAAGGCAAGCTCAAACAGAAATTTGCCACCTTAACCGACAACGACCTGATGTATGAAGAAGGTAAACAGGACGAAATGTATGGCAAACTTCAAAAGAAACTTGGCAAAACCAAGGAGGAGCTGGACAATATTATGAATGCCCTCTAGAGGGTGTAAGAGGTGCTGGAATGGTTCTTTTTAACGAAAGCTATGTTAGCAACTAATTAATAATCAGTAATTAATAAATATAATATCGAATGAAAAAAACAATTAGTTATGCTGCCCTGGCATTGATTTTAGCCGGCAGTTTTGTCACTTCGTGCGAATCGAATGTGCAAAAAGTTGAAAATGCCCAGGAAAATCTTATCGATGCCAAAGTGGAGTTGAAAGATTTACAAATAGCATTGAACGAAGAATACCCTGCTTTTAAGCTTGAGGCCGAGGCTAAAATTGAGGCCAATGAGAAGCGTATAGAGTTGCTGAACCTTGTTATCATTGAACCTAACGATAAGAAACTTGAAGACTTGCGCAAACGTAGAATCGAAGAGTTAAACCAGAAAAACATCATTCTCAGCAATAAACTCAGCAATTACGAAAATGAAAGATCAGATTGGGAAAATTTCAAGCGCGAATTCAATCATGATATGGATGGGGTAATTGATGCCCTGAAGGATTTTGGATCATCAAATACGAAATAAGTAAGTGCAAAAGTGCTGCTGGAAAGTATCCCTGTATGCGGTCTGATTTCGAGCCAATGAGGAATTTATTACAAGAGCATCATCCGTTTGGAACACACATACAGCTTAAAACTTGTAAATGAATGATATTAAGGAAATGAACGTAAAAAGAATTTTTGGTGCCGCTTTAACAGTGCTTGGTGCTGCCAGCCTTATCTATGCAGCTGCGGTTTTTGTTAGCACAGCGGGCGACAATCAGGACATAAAATCATTGATAATTTTTGGCACTCTTGGCCTGCTGTTTTTTGCTGCGGGAATAAGCCTGGTGCGCACTACAAAGGATGAAGCCTGATAAGTCTTCATTGAATCCAGTCCTGGAGATAGTTTATGGATATCACCAGGATAAATCAAAAAGGTGTGAATGATGTAACATATTCCCGCCATTGTATAACACTTCACCATAAAATTATATTCACCTTTATAGTGTTAAAAATCAAAATGTTAAACGCTAATACTTAAATATATGAGCAATTTACTTTACATTATCGCGATTATCCTGGTTATCCTTTGGGCAACAGGTTTTTATGCCTATGATTTAGGAAACATCATTCATATCCTGCTTGTAATTGCAGTGATAGCTATACTTTTCAGGCTGATTAGGGGGCGAAGGGTTTAACCACCACCATACCTCATTGATAGTTTCATCTGCTATTCATTTTCACCACATCTTTATTACTTATGGTATTGCTGAGCAGATCAAATAAAAATGCAGACTGTACATGATGTGATTGCCAATGAAACAGTAGCAGAAATGAGTCGTCTCGGAGATAGTACAGTCATATAACGCTGAAGATGTTCGTAGTGAAGCTTTAAAGGAAAAAGTTCATTCGGGTGTTTATGCCTCATGGTTTGATCATTTTAGTAATTGAAGTAAAATTCCAATGAATCCAATGGCTATAGCCAAAGAAAAAGTAGATCAGATACACTCTACGAAGATCACAAAACAATCAAAACATAGATTGACATGAAAAAGCAGACATACGAAACTCCTGTCAGACCAATATGGCCTGAAGGAATCCCTAATAGGGTTAATGGCCAGTCCTTTACGGGATTTCCACTAACATACGCAAGTCTTTTTAAGCTTGTAAAGGCAACCTCAGGATTGGCCAAAAAAATCAATATCACAACAAAATGCACCATTCCGTAGTCATCACAAAACATGGAAGAGGCACTTTGAACATAGCAATTCTCAAAAAAATCAAAACAATTAACAAACATGAAATCGATGAAAAATTTTAAAATTATTCCGCTGCTATTTGTAGCCGCGATGTTGGTATTATCAGGTTGCTCACTCACCCGCACCCAAAAAGGGGCAGGTATTGGGGTCGCAGCCGGAGGGGCTGCCGGGGCAGTAATTGGTCAGGCTTCGGGCAACACAGCCATGGGGGCTGTAATAGGGGCTACAGTAGGTGGTGTAACAGGCGCCATCATTGGCGACCAAATGGATAAACAAGCCGCTGAAATTGAAAATGAAATTCCTGGCGTTAAGGTTGAGCGCGTTGGTGAAGGCATTGTTGTTGAATTTACGAACGATGTACTTTTCGGATTCGACAGTTATGCACTAACAGCCGCAGCACGCAGTAACCTGAATAAATTGGTGACTATCCTCAACAATTACCCGGATACCGATATTGAGGTGCATGGCCACACCGACAGCAAGGGTTCAGCCAGGTACAATCTAAACTTGTCGGAGCAAAGAGCAGAGGCAGTTACAAACTATTTGGCCGCTAGCAATATTTCGTCAACGCGCCTCACTTCATTAGGGTTTGGTGAATCGCAGCCGAAATATTCCAACGAAAACACTACCGGTCGTGATCAGAATCGCCGCGTTGAGTTTGCTATTACGGCCAACGAAAAGATGCGTCGTGAAGCAGAACAACAAGAAAACACCAATAATTAGTCTCTGACTGATTCTCAAATCATAATTCATAATCTAAATCTTAACCCATAAAATAATTAATCAATGAAAAGTAAACTATTTCTTTTAACAGCAACGCTTCTGGTACTTGGTTTTGTAGCCAATGCGCAAACAGGAAGCACTTCTTTTGGCGTTCGCGCCGGTCTGGATTTTCAAACATTTAATGGCAAGGACCTCACTGGAGACAGGCTCAAACTGGATCTTACATCTCGTTTTCATGTCGGTGTTGTAGCCGAAATCCCTGTCGCACCTGATTTCTACTTTCAGCCCGGACTCCTTTTTACAACCAAAGGGGCAAAATCTCAGGATCAATTCCTTGGGTTGAATTTAGCAGCTGCCTATAACTTGTCGTATATCGAATTGCCATTAAGTCTGCTTTACAAGCCTGTAGTTGGCAATGGCCGCTTTATGCTCGGCTTTGGGCCCTATTTGGCTTATGGATTCAGCGGGAAGGTAAAATACACAATTAACACTATTTCAAATGAGGAAGATATTGTATTCGGAAATGAATATACCAGTGCCAATCCCAATGATTTGAAATATTTCAAGGCATTGGATTATGGTGCCAATTTGTTTTTTGGATATGAGTTTCTGAGTGGTATTTCCATGCAATTGAATACCCAGCTTGGCCTCGCCAAGATTAATGCCGACAACACATTGGCAACAGAAGGCAAAACACTCTTTAAAAACACAGGATTTGGTCTGTCGCTTGGTTACAGATTCTAGGACTTGATGAATTAATTATGATGCAATCTGTGGATGGAAGCATGGCAGATAGCCGCCCCAATCCATCCGCTCAAACAATTGAGGCAACAAAATAAGTAAACAAAACCCATGCAGGCAACTGTTTGGGTTTTGTTATTTTATGGGTATCGGCTGTGATGAGGCAATGTTTGGAGGTATGAAAGTTAGGTGATTGGCGAGTATCAGGTGACTGAGCCGAAGGCACCGGCGAAAAGGCGAAATCGCTGTAAGTCGGGGCTTCGGCTTCCCTTTGACTCCTCAGTGTATGTTTCAGCCAACGTTGCTCAGTGTAACGGTTTGAGAGATTGAAGGTTTACTTTTGTCTTTTATCTTATGCTTTTATCTTTTACCTTTTATCTTTTATCTTTCCCCTTAATTTTTTTCTATATTTGCGAGATGATGTTTCTTGTAAAATTGAGCAATCTATAAGATTTTGATTAAATCAAGCGGAATCAACAAACAAACAAACCAGTTTCTAATTTATGAATTTACAAATTACCAATCTCGATGAATTTGCAGTGGTAAGCATTCATGGCCGTATTGACACCATCAACGCCGGAAATTTCGAATCTCAACTTATGCAAGTGCTGGATAATGGAGGAGTTACCCATCTGGTACTCGATTGTGCCGGACGGATTATATCAGTTCGGGACTAAGGATTTTCTGGTAGCGCAAAAAAGGCCATGGCCAATCAGGGCAGACTCCTGCTATCGAATATGCAACCAGCAATTAAAGAAATATTCGATATTTCGGGATTTTCAACCATTTTTTCCATTTTTCCTGACACAGAAACGGCGTTAAAAGCAAGTAATTAACGCTTTACTTTGCGCTGCCATGAAAGCTATTTTCAGCTTATTGCTGTGTTGTTGTTTTCTTGTCGGTTTTGTTTTATTTGATAGTTTCAAACTGGTGGACGGAAAAACTTTGTTGCTTTGCGTGCTCTGGGGCGCAATAGCTGCATGGTTGGCATACCATCTAAACAACTGGTTGGTCGGGCAACTGGCATGATTTTCCATCTTCAGCAGATACCTGGCGCCCCTTACAGAAGGGATTGTTGAAGTCCCTTTTATTGTTATACCTGTTTTCGACAACGGATTGGATTTTCCGTCGATGCTGCCATTTATGGCTTTTGCTGCCGGCACCGGCTTTGCGCTGGCCGAAAATATTGCTATCTCAATGCATTGAGTCCGGATACTACACTTGTTGTATGGATGATCCGTGGTTTGGAACAGCCATTATGCATGGCGGTGCCACAGCGCTGCTCGCAATGCTGATGATTGGCGGCATACAACGCGAAGAAGCCATTTATGTTGTCCATAATACCTGCTCTGGTGTTGTCTATGCGGTGCATAGTGCTTTTAACCACTTTTACTAAATCCTTATTTGCGAAGGTAGCATTAATCATCACAGTTTTACCTGTATTGTTTTACATCATATTTCAACACAGCACCAATGTGTTGCGGCAATGGCTTGAGATTGAGTTTTAGCAATGAAGTGGAAATGCTCAGTATGATCAGCGTGGTGAATTTGCAGGTACAAAGCCGGCAACTACACGGTTGAGGCTTAAAAAGCATTTTTCAGCTGAAATGATACTCGATTTAATATTGCTTCATAAGTCTTTATCTTGAACTTTCTATCAAGGCCAAACGAAACCTTAACTTTGAAGGAAAACGACTCCCGATCATCCGCGTATGGCCAAGCTTACTGAACTGCGCTTGCTTAGAAAAGCAATTGGCAAACTGGGCGAATTGGCATTGCAGCCCCTTGTGCGCGTGAAACACCGTGAATTATGGAAATTGAATCAATTGTAGTTATATAACTTAAACAAAAAAATGCTGAAGTGAACAAGGATACCAACAAGGCAGCAGCACCGGAAAATATTAATAATCCGGAGGCAACCAACGATCATGACATCATCAGAAGTGTGCTTCAGGGTGATGTGAATGCATACGCCTTGCTCGTAAAACGCTACCAGCTTCCTGTTTACAATCTTTTGTTACGCATGCTCAGCAGTCAAAGTGAAGCAGAAGAACTCACACAACTCTCGTTTTTATCAAGGCTTATGAAGCATTGCCCAAATTCAGGTTTGGATTCCGGTTTTTAGTTGGTTGTACCGCATTGCGCCATAAACCAGGCATTGGCGCAATTGAAGCAACAAAAGCAATATGCTGCCTTGAAGAAGGGTTGGGAGCAGCTTTCGGAAAGCGCTGAAGCGAGGAAGATACCGAAAAATAGGCGTTGGTTCAGCATGCTATTAAGCAGTTGAACGATAAGCATAAGGCGGTAGTTATACCGATATTATCAACAATTGTCCTATAAGGAAATTGCTTTTATGTGAAATCACGGAGAAAAAAAGTAAGGTCGCGCTTATACGATGCCCGTATCCAACTAAAAACGATTTTGGAACAGACCGCGTATTTTCTGGTGATTGATGTTGAGTGTGTGTAAATGATTAAGTATTTGTAAATGAATAGTTAAGTGAAGTTATCAAGAAATTTTTAATTGTAACCAACTTTTTCAAAAACCACATACTTGTAATAGAACAGACATAAAATAAGGAAAGATGAAATCAGGCGCATTGAAAGAACCTAAATGATTTTTCACAAAGGACAAGATAATTTAACCCAGAAAATAGAGTGACTGGTTCAGAAAAAAGAAAACTAAAGCGATTGATGCAAGCCAAAATGGATGGCCGGTTAGCTTCTGATCAGGAGCTGGAACTTAACCAATTATTAAATAAATCAGGATTCAGACGGGATGATTTTGACCATTGATGGAACTTGAAACAGGATTGAGCCATATGAAATTGAAAGATGAGCAAGTTGAGGTTTCTGCCGGGGGTCATGCAGGCCATTTTGAAGAGAACAAATGGAAGGAGCAGTCCCCGGCGCTTTCAGGAAATATACAGGCCTGGTTTTTGGATTCTCGGCCCTTGCGGCTTGCCACGGTGATGTTGGTGGGCATTTTGTTGGGTTCGGCCATCACATGGATGCTCATGGATGATGCGAGCAATTTGGATAAGGATATGCTTCGCGGCACACTTATGAGCAGCGAATTGCGGGCATTTCGCTTTTATGCAGCATACGCTGTCGTAAAAATGTTGATACCCTATACGGTTGATAAACTGTATTACTTAAACTTCGTTATCGAAAGCACGGAGGAGGTGCAAATTGACATTGGTTTCAGCGATCTGGACTTTGTTCCTCGAAAGTCAGATTTTATTGAATTGCAGGGGGGCTACACAATCAATACAGGAAATGGTGCCATCAGTTTTGCTGCAAAGGGCAGGGCCACTGCATTGATTATTCTGGAGAAAGTTAGTGATAACAGGGCGCAGCTATCAGTGGGTGCAGAGCGGAATAAGGCATTTTTATTCAATAAGCAACTTTTTTTCAACTAAAAAACCAACTTTTTTGAAGTAGCATCGTAATTCATCATATACAAGATCAATTACTCGCAAAACAAACTAAAAAACCAAAAAAATGAAAAAGAAAAACCCAACCCAAACCTTGTTGATTGTAATCGCAGCGTTGGTAGCAGGCTTCCTGATTGGATTTTCAATTAACAACCTGCCCCCATACAGTGATGATTTGGCTGGCTCAATCGGTAAGGTTGATCGTTACAGAAATGTAAAAATAACCGAGGACGACATCATGCTCCGCAATGAATTGGTGGATGATGCCGAAAAGCGCACCCAGTATGGCAACTACCTGATGTATTATTACTATCGTTCGCTCAAAACCTCCACCGATGTGGAACAAGTGCTCGAACTAAGCAAACAGGTAGATGATTTCAGTAATTATTATGTGCCTTATGCCACTGCATTGACCAGTTTCGGTACCTATCTAGAATCAGCAAGGCTGGACCTTTTGAGGGCAGTCAGTCTGGTGATGGACATCGAAAACCAACCCAATGTACCCATCATACAGGAATTGAACCAGGCCCAAAATGCCATTTCGCGTATTCGCAACCATGATGCCACCCTGATGAACTTTATGGATGCCATGGGCAGCTATATTGAGTTACATCCGGACGCCTCACTCCCTGAGCTAAAAGATGCCCATGATATATTGGCAATCAATTTGATGCAGTCGGCCCTGCTCACCCAGAACAAGCCCGTTTTGAGTTACCTGGAGCGCAAAAAGCTACAAAATGAAAAAGGGGATTTTGCCGAAGCCATTTCGAGCAGCAGCCTTGAATTGTTTGCCAGCCAGATGATAATGGATGCAGAAAACCTGGGCTTTTTTAGTATGGAAAAGCTTGGAGCGGGTTATACAGATATGGAGAAGTTACATCTGTTATTCAGCACTGATCAATTGTCAGGTATAATATGGACAGATGCCCAAACATTGGGTCTCATTTATAATGCTGAGAATCTGCAGGCGGTGTGGGGAAATATGGAAAACCTGGGTTTACGTTTTAATTCCGAAATGATGGAAATGGAGTTTATGGGATTTGGCAGTTGGTAACAGGGTAGGCCTGTCTTTTATATATGAAACGATCACCTCGTCCTATATGGAATTGTTTAAAAAATAGAACAATATAAAATGAAAAAGAAAACCACATTTGTAACCCAAACATGGCTTATGGCAATAGTTGCCCTGCTAGTGGGTTTTCTAATTGGCTATTCAATCAATAATCTGCCACCGGCAGGAAATGATGTAGCCGGGAGTATTGGTAAACTTGACCGTTACAGGAATGTAAAGGTTTCAGAAGAGGATATTCAGCTCCGCAACGAACTATTAGAGGACACCCTGAAGCGCAGGCAGTACCAGCAGTACCTGATGTATTACTATTACCAGGCACTTCGAACAGCCACTGATGCCCAACAGGTAATCAGCCGAACAAGCAAGGTTGAAGACTTTAATAAGTTATATTATCCCTATACAGATGCCATTGAGCAATTTAGCCAATACCTTGATATTGCACGCAATGATATCCTCGAAGCTTTAACACTCATTGTTAGCCTTGATGACAACGAATCGCTGCCTGTAATCAACTACCTGAACCAGGCACAAAATGCCATTGCACGCATCAAGCATCACGATGCCATCCTTACGAATTATATGAAAGCCATGGCTTCCTATATAGATGAAAACCAACATACAAACTATGAATTACTTGAAGAAGCACATGATATTTTGCTTTTCAACCTTGCCAACGGAGCCATTTTAACCCAGAACAAACCAATTTTGAATTATCTGGACAAGCACCAGTTTTTCCTCGAGGACGGCCGCAAAGTAATCACATCCGAAATGAGCCTGAATGCGTAACCAACAGTTTATTATGCTTGATGTGGAAATGCTTGGCATCGATTTTCCTGGTTTGCAATATGGAGGAGTTATCGGTGTATGCAATAATATTGAGCAGCTAAATTACTTATGGTAAGGAAGAACAGTTGGGTACGCTTTTGTATAGCAATGAAAATATAGGCTTAAAGTTGCTTAGCGAACAATTCATGGCATCCCAAATGGGTAATTTCAAAAGCCTTGGTGCAATCAATAACATGGAAATGCTACAGGCTCATAATGCTTTTGTACGATTTTGGATCAATAGTTTTGAAAATGGCTTACCAACAAATATGGTCAGAAAACACAAATAGTCGGCATTTTTCAATTCATTGAACCTGATCGCTTGCAGAATGATATTCTTGAAATTATGCCTAAAATACCAATATGACGAAACTATGTAAACGCCGCCTTTTGTTTTGTTGACCTGTCGACAGTTACGACAGTTTTGTGGTCAAAAGAATCAACCGTTTTAGCACCAACGAAATGGAGTTAATTTATTTTGGGAAGCGCTACTCCTATATGATGCCACACGTGGCTGGCACTTTTCACAATAAACAGGTTTCACAAAAAGCATTGGGATTATGCACACACAAAAAAAAACCTATGTGCTCTGACCGACTTTGAGGACAACGGGCATGATTGCCATTGTAATGCCCGAAAATATGGTTATATTGGGCATCTCACCTTTCAATTATGCCTTTAGCATCATTCCTTCGAGCGGCGCTTTCAATGGCTTTCGAGTCATGAGTTAACGCATATTTCGCTGGCCGATAAGGCCAATAGCAAAAGGATATGTTCTGGCGCAAGCTATTCGGGGAAGGTGCCGCGACGAAAAGTGCCTATGCGCTTAACTGCTGGAGTTACCTCACAACGCCTCGCTGGTATGCGCCCGCTGGTTTCACGAAGGGATAGCATGCTACCTCGAGTATGGATGTCAGGTGGGCTGGGTCGCACCACCAGGGCCATATGATGAGATGTATTTCAGGAGCATCATCAGCGAGAATGAGCCTCTTATTCAGTTGTTGGATTGGAAACCGAAGGCACCACCGTCGACTTTCAGGTTGGGGCCAATGCGTATCTTTATGGTACACGCTTCGTCAATTACCTTTCGGCTACCTATGGAAGACAAATTGGTTTCGCTCTATAAACGTACCGACGACAGCAAGGCATTTTATGCACGGCAGTTTAAAAATGTTTATGGGAAGTCGGTTATGCAATCGTGGCAGGATTGGATCGATTTTGAGACCAATTTTCAGCAGCAAAACCTGGAATTGCTCGGTCAATATCCCATTACCCCATTGCGCCTGTAACAGCAGAGCCGCTTGGATCATTTCCAATTATGTTTATGATCCTCAAACCCAAAAGATATATGCCGCCATCAACCGACCGGGTGCTATTTCGCAAATTGTGGGCTTGACGTGCCCACAGGTAAAATCAGGAAAATTGCAACATTGGATTCGCCCGTTCTCTATATACGGTAACTTTTCTGGCCTATGATGCCGAAAAAGGCCAGCTTTCATCGACGAACAAAACAGCAAATACCTGTAGCCTCGTCAGCATTGATATTGCCACCGGCGAAGGTGAAGAAAATACCTTTTTCCCGCACCGGAAACCTGGTTTTCAATCCTGTTGACCGAAGCCTGTGGGGCATACGCCATGATAACGGATATGCAACCCTGGTGAAAATTCCTGAACCATACGCTGAGTTTATCCTATGTTTACCACCGATTTCGGACGGTCCATATTACAATCCTTCCATATCCAATGATGGCAAGCGTATTATTATCCTCACCAGCACCGGCATTCGGGGCGAACAGGCCCATATCATGTTTGAAATTGCCGACCTCGAAATTGGACCCTAAGAAATTTTGAGACTGTCTTTGAACTGGAAGACAATACCTTGAATCAGTTCAAATTTAGCCTCGACGATCAATACCTGATTGGAACTTCTTATTATACAGGTGTTTCAAACATTTGGCGCATTGGATTGGAAGACAAAAGCTTTGGTGCTCTCCAATGATGAAAATGGGCTGTTTCAACACAGCTGCAGCTTGGCAATGATTCCTGTTGGTGTTGCGTTTCTACCGCAATGGCATGCAGCCCGGCATGATTCCACAAAAGGTACTTCATGAGGCAAATGCAATTGAATATGCCGGAAACTGCCTGGTTTTATACGCAATCCGGAAATTGAGGCCTATTAAAGCCTTGCACCGGCAAACCGCATCAATCTGGATTCATAGAAACTGGCCGAAGAGGCCTATTATCCCACATAAAAATATGCGGTTAACGAGCGCCCATCCGGATGTTGCCGGATTCAAGCAGACGGCTGTGGTGGGTTATCGTCTTAACTGGCGCGATCAGATTGGCCTTTCGATTGCCAGCTTGTTTATAGCCGGCTCACCGTGGAGTGCAAATCCCGACAAGTAAAAAATTCATGCGGAATTAAACCTGGATTATTGGACATGGGGCTTTCATGCGACATTGAATAAATCTGATTTTATGACCTTTTGGGCCTACCAAACGAAGCAGAGACAGGCTATTCGATAGGCATCAGCAATAAAACGAGACCATGAAGGCTCCTTTCGTTGGCATTACCAGTTTGAGACCACTGCGGCGATTTGGAGGTGTTGCCACAATTCCAGAATGTTCCTTCACCTATCCGCAACCTGCAAAGTGTTTCGGGTGATATTAGCATTTCAAGCTCCAGAAAAAGTCTGGGAGGTGTGGGTGATGAAATGGGTTATAGCTGGAATTTATTAGGCTATAGCTATTTTGTGAAGGGTAGTTTGTATCCATCACTTATTTCGGAACAGCATGTGGGGTGGCTTGTGCCCGGACTGCGCAACACGAGCTTCTGGATACGAAATAGTGCTGGTCAGTCATTTGAAGCGTGATTAACGCCTACTCAAGTTTTATTTTGGTGGTTTTCGCAATAATTATGTCGATAGGCAAGCCTGAGCAATACCGAAGGTACTGGCTTTTCGGGGGTGGATATTGACATGCAGGCCCATAATTTTGTTAAGACAATGGCTGACCTCAATTTGAGGCCTTTGAGGCTTAGGAATGTTGGTACAACTTTGGCTGTATCCTACCTGCTTAAAAAGCGCGGTGTTTAGCACCCATATGGTACTCAATCCGTTTAATGCCAGCGAAATGCGGCATGTGTTCAACGCCGGAATTCCAGTTGGATTTGGAGCTGGTGCTGTTCTCCTACCTCAAAACAACCTGGTCAGCAGGTTATGCCCGCAAATTTGAGGAAGGTTTTGGACCGACCGAGCAATGGATGTTTTCGCTTAAATTGCTGGGCAATTAGTTTTTAGCTTAATTTTAAGACTTGATATTTTGCCATGAATATGCACAAAATCAACTTCCTTTTCCTCTTGTTTTTATCGTTTGGATGCATGCAACAGCGCAAAACCCAAAGCTGGTTTTTTCGGCCCATTGGATGCCACAAGCCCAGTTTGCTGGTTACTATGCTGCAAAAGATCAGGGTTTTTATGAAGAAGCTGGTATTGATGTGGAGATCATTCATCCATCGGCATCGATAAATGCGGTTGAGTTTCTGGCAACCGGGCAAGCGGATATCATCTCGCTTTTTTAATTACAGGCATTGAGAGTAAGGCGGGGGAAAGGGCGATCTGGTACAATATTGCTCAACTGTCGAAGCATTCAGCCATTATGTTTATGGCCTAGAAAAGCAGCGGCATTGAAACGATTGAAAGAATTTGCCGGTAAAAAGTTGGTGTTTGGATGAGTGGATTCGAGAAGAGCTTCAAGGGCGATGATGGATCAGCATAGTATTGAGGTGGAATGGGTGCCCATTTTATCAGCTTAGTAAACCTATTTTTGCTTGGTGGCATTGATGTGATGACGGTGATGTTCTACAATGAATACAACCAGATTTACCTCAGCAGTATAAACAGGGACGAACTAAACACTTTTTGCAACTGATTATGGGTTTAATATCCCGGAAGACGGATTATACCACTGCGGCATACTGTGCTGAGCGAACAAACCGAAATTGCGCGCCTTTACAGAAGCAACCCTTCGCGGCTGGAGTTTGCAGCACAGAACAAAGACTATGTTTGGAGCTGGTGCTTGATTTAATGCGCAAGAACAGGATACCTGCCAACAAAGCCCAGCAAAGCTGGATGTTGGATAAAGTGCTGGAAATGCTTGATCTGCAAAATGACAACCTGATTCCTGGTAAGCTTTATGAGGATGATTTCATACATGCTTACGAGATTATCCGTAGCCAGCATGATGCAGATTTTCAGCTGGAATACAATGATTTTTTCAAACCGGCATTGAAACTGCCCCAAAGCAATTAAGAAATGCTAAAAAAGAACAGCCTGTCATTCCGTATTATCGTCCGTGTGTTGCTCATTACAACCACACTTTTCGTGCTCATTATCACCCTTTATTATTTTTATGCCCGAAACAGCATCCAAAAGGCCACCAAGGAATATGCCATTCAACTGGCCGGCAACATCGCTGGAAAAGTGGAAGGCGAGTTGAAACCACTGGAAAAAATACCGCAGATGGTCAGTACTTCCATTGGCATGGGCTTCTTTCAGGAAGACAGCCTGATCCGCATCCTGGAAACAGTTGTTGAGCGCAACCCAAATATTTACGGCGCCTGTGTCGCTTTTGAACCAAATTATTTCCCTGACAAGGGAAAATATTTTATGCCCTACGTGTATCGCGACAATGGAAACATCTATAAAAGTTTCCTGGGCGGTCACGATTACCAGTACTTTTATATGGATTGGTACCAAATTCCCAAAATGCTTGATACACCCTACTGGTCAGAGCCCTATTTTGATGAAGGTGGGGGCAATATCCTGATGACGACTTATTCCCATCCTATCTATACCTCGTTCGAAGGCAAGCCCCTATTTATTGGGGTGGCTACAATTGATGTGGCATTGGACAAACTCACAGATTATATTTCCGAAATCAAAATTTTTGAAACCGGATATGCCTTTATGATCACCCGAAATGGAGTGGCAGTGACCCATCCCGACAAGACGCAAATTATGAACAGCAGCGTATTCTCCATAGCCGAGGATTGGCAAGCACCCATTTTGCGCGATATTGGGCGTGAGCTTATGCAAGGCAAAAGTAATTTCAGGTCATACGACATACCCGGTCGGAATAAAAGGTGGATATATTATACCAATCTGGACTCTATTCGCTGGTCAGTTGCCGTTGTTTATCCTGATGATGAGATGTTTGCTTCGCTACGTCAAATGAACTTTCTTTTGGTGGTGTTGATCCTTGCCGGCTTGCTGGTGCTTTCAGTAATCACAACTGGCATCGTGAAACGACTGGCTGCTCCCCTTGGTCAGTTTGCTGATTCGGCACGACAAATTGCACAGGGCGATTTTGATGTGGAATTACCTAAAAGGCTTAATAGCATTGAGATGAAAGAGTTGAACAATGCTTTTAGCCATATGCAAAACCAGCTGGCTGTTTATATTGAGAACCTCAAGGAAACCACTTCGGCCAAGGAAAAAATCGAAAGTGAATTGCGCATCGCCCGGGATATTCAAATGTCGATGATTCCGCATTCTTTTCCGCCTTTTCCCGATTTGCCACAGGTGGATTTGTATGCCATGCTGAAGTCGGCCAAGGAAGTGGGGGGTGATTTGTATGATTTTTTTGTGCTCGACAAAAATAAATTCTGCTTTGCTATTGGCGATGTGTCGGGAAAAGGCGTTCCGGCTTCCCTTTTTATGGCCGTAACGCGTACCCTGTTGCGTTCTATTGCCGATAAGCATAAAACACCGGCAGCGATTATGAATGTGCTCAACAAATCCCTTTCGCTCAACAACGATTCTTGTATGTTTGTTACTTTCTTTCTCGGAATACTCGATATTGAAACGGGTCAGTTAAGCTATGCCAATGCGGGCCACAACCCACCATTGCATATAAAAGTTAATGGCGATGTGGTCTTTATGGATATGGGCACTTCAATCCCGCTTGGGCTGATGGGCGATTATGCCTATAATGAATCCAGCATTCAATTGCTGCATGGCGAAAAGATTTTTTCATACACTGACGGCGTTAGCGAAGCAGAGAATGCAGAAAAAGTGCTATATGGAGAGCAAAAAATTCAGGAAGTTATTGCTGAAAATTACGGGGCCGACCCCAAAGGAATGATTAGTAAAATGGCGGAGAGTCTCGAAAAGCATGTTAACGGATACGAGCAATCAGACGACATTACCATGATGACCATCAATTTTAATGGAAATGGAACCGAAACGCAAAATACTTAAGCTATCCAACAAAATAAGCGAGCTGGAAACCATCCAGCTGTGCCTCGATGAGTTGGTTGAGAAATGGAATGTGCCGGCAGCACTCGGAATGACATTGAACCTGGTGATTGAAGAGGCTTTCACCAATGTGGTAAACTATGCTTATGATGATAGTGATGAACACTGCATCGAAATTGTTTTTGAAATGCAGGATAAAATCCTTTCCATAAGCCTGATTGATGACGGCATTGCCTACGACCCAACACAAAATGCAACGCCCGACCTGAGCCTTTCTGTTGAGGAGCGAAAGATTGGTGGCCTGGGCGTTTACCTTATAAAATCAATGATGGATGAAGTTGAATATGAACGCAAAGCAGGTAAAAACATCTTGCCTAATGCGTAAAAGATAGAAAGCTGGCCTAAAAGCCTGTAATTGAATGGTTAAAAGTATTAGTATAATACAAGCCATTCGCTTTGTATTGCCGGGAAATGATTGTGACCGAGGTGCTCTACAAACCAAAAAAAAGCAGAACAACTACCATGAAAGAAATTGTTAAAAATCTATGGCTGGCTGTAAGCGCTGATTATAGCTGCATCTGCTGTATTGTTGTTTTCGGATATGGATCAAAGGCAGCAAATAACTAAAAACCAGCAAGATGATTTTCAAAAATTGCCATTCTTCAGATTGCCTCCACACCCTTGCTTGATATGCATCTGGCATCATGGAGCGCTTGCAGGCCAGAGGCTATGCTGCTCCCGGAAACAGCAATGAAGGTATAATCCGCAAGGGCGATTTAGCACAGCAAATACAATTGCCCGTGAAATTGTCAACGGACCTTTCGAAATGGTCATCACTTCGGCGCTGTAGCATTACAGGTATTTTCGAAAGGCCAATCAAAATGTTGGCAAGTGGCATGTTTTAGTAGCTGTTACCGATCCTTACCGGAACAGGCGTTGGAACTCACCGGCCCTTGCAGCTGACCAACATCCGCCATATATGGCAGGTGTGGGTACATTTCAGCCTGTTGAGGGCTGCATTCGGATTTTACGTGAGCTGAACCCCTCCATTCGAAGGTGGGGGTGATCTGGAATCCCGGTGAGCGATGTTCTGAGGCCTGTTTGCTCATAGCCCGGACAATAAGTGCTGAGTTGGGTATTGAACTGATCAAAGCCATTGCGGCAAACCTCCGGTTTTCTGAAGCCACACGCTCGCTGCTCGCGGGGCGTGGGTATCTGGGTAGGAGGTGATACGGTGCCATTTGCTTCCATCAGTATGATAGTGTGAATATGGCCACCAACATTCAATATCCCTATTTTACCAACGATCCTTATGACCTAAAAAATGAATTACTGTTTGGCCTTGGCGCCAATTATTATACCGTGGAGAACACACCGCCGACATGGCCATCACAATCATGGAGGGTAGAGTCCTGCAACCTTCAAAATTGAGAATGTTGTTCTGAGGCTTGCGCTTAACAAAGCTTTGCTGCAAAGCTGGGAAAAGCATGGGGTATAGGTCCAAATGTGCAGGAACGATTAAATGCAAGCTTGCCCCAAGGGCCGAAGAAAATCAGCCTCGACTTTGCAGATTTTAAAGTCCAAGGGCATTGAGCCAACCATTGCTGAAATCGTAAGGCGAATCATTTTTGAACGTGGCTGATAAAAATGGCAGACCGGCAAAAGTAGCCTTTATCACCTTGGTGGAGAACCGTTTACTTGAGGAGGCTGATCATGGTGTGGAAGCCGGCATGCAATGGGCCGGATTGGTTGCGGTGTGGGATTATACCATCCAAGCGATACGGCGCCCAGGGCGAAGCGGCACAATTATCGCAAATAATTGACGCTGTTTTGCAGGACAAGCCCGACTATTGTAACCATTACCACACCGGTGATGGCCGTGGTCAATAAAGTGAAGGATATTCCTGTGGTGCTGACTGTTTCGAGCGACCCGGTGAAAGCAAAAATGTTTGACAAGGACGCCCACCAATGTTTGCGGTGTACACGACGATCACCGGTTGATGTATTGCTTGATATGGCCCGCGAATACCTGGGCAGGCTGTCCAAAGCCGGAATAGTGTATGATGCATCCCAATTAAATTCAGTTTTGTCTGGTAGCTAAGGTCAGCGGCCAAAACCCGCAATGTGGAAGTGCTTGAGGCAGCAGCAGCTTCAATTTTGTTATTTTGGGGTTGGCCACCCAATCCGTTATTCAGCGTGGTGCAGAGGTGATTATTATTTCAGCTGACAATCTGGCCAATACCGGCTTTGCCTCGATTTGCCGTGCTGCTGAAGCGGCCAATGTGCCTGTTTTGCTACTGAACCTGGATTGGTTGCGCAAGGCAACGGCTGCTATAGGCGATGATTTTTTGAATGGGGCAAACAATCAGGAAAAATGGCAAAAAGTAATTGC
Organism: Bacteroidales bacterium; assembly: GCA_018400955.1. Lineage (GTDB taxonomy): Bacteria > Bacteroidota > Bacteroidia > Bacteroidales > F082 > CALAZZ01. The sequence goes on along the minus strand of JAGYLH010000018.1, from coordinate 2,127 downwards.
CAGCTGCCACCTGTTGAACTGCCCATTGAGCCTGCCAAAGTGCAAAAACGCATTGATCCGGTTCAGCGCAAGAAAGGCGAAATCTCCGGCCTCCTGAAATTGAGCTTGGTTCATTACAGCGATACTGAATTTACGGCGTTGTCACGAAGGGCTCATTGATGGGATTCGTGCCGCCGGCTTTGTCGAAGGCAGGGATTACAGCATGCGGGTTTACAATGCCCAGGGCGATATGTCCACGCTTTCAAGTATCATGACTACAGTTAAGTCGGACCGGGTGGATTTGCTGATGGTCATTTCAACACCTACCTTGCAGGCAGCCATGCGTCAGGCCGGCGATGAAACAAAAATTGTTTTCACCGGTGTGGGCGATGCTGTGCTTGCAGGGGCCGGTGAAAGCGAAACAAATCATTTGCCGCACATTACGGGAATAACCACAAAGTCGCCATTCACAGGCATGGCGAAATTGATCAGGGAAATTACGCCCCATGTAAAAAATGTGGGTACCCTTTTCACACCGGCCGAAATCAACAGTGTGCTCTATAAGGATTGGTTTGCTGAAGCCCTGGAGCAGGAGGGGCTTGGGCTGGTGAGTCTGCCGGTAACCTCAAGTGCTGATCTGAGTCAGACGGCATCGGAATTGTGCCGGCAGGATATACAGCTTGTTTGTCAGGTGGTTGATAATATGACGCGTCCTGGCTTTGCGCTAATTGCCCGCAGGGCTGCCGAAAGCAATTTGCCGGTTTTTGTATTCGACAGTGACCAGATGCGCGAAGGAGGGGTTGTTTGTCTGGCCCGCGATTATTATGATGCCGGCCTGGAGGCTGCCGAAAAAGCGGTGCGAGTGCTACGGGGCGAAAATCCTGCCAATATTCCGTTTAGCAATACCCGATCGGAGAAATTGCTTTACAATCCGGAGCTTGCCGAAACCTACAATCTGGTGCTAACGCCTTCGTTTTTGTCAAAAGCGCAGGTATTTGATAATTTAAAGTAATTCAAATCATGCAAATTACCCTTGAAAAGCGCGGCGAATATATCATCATCAAAGCCAATGGACGACTTGATGCTTCGTGGTCGGAGTATTTTTTGGATAGCTGCTTTGAGCAAATACGAAACGGAAACCATCATTTACTTATTGATGCTGAAGAGCTTGCTTTTTTGAGCTCTGCCGGCATTCGTTCACTCGTGCGTATTCACAAAGAACTGATCAAGGTGAATGGCCGTTTTTTATTGATCCGGTCACAGCCATTTGTGGCAAAAACCATCGAAATGACTGGTTTTGGGTACTGGCTGTCGGAGGATTTTCCAAAAGCAATACAGCAAGTGGAAAATCTGCCGGAAGAAGCACCGGAATCAGGCATGGAAGTTTATGTGCTAAAACCCGATGCTTCACTGGAACTGAAGGTGGTTGCCGATTGGGTTCCGTGGAATCCTGTTGAAAACCATATGGTTCATCGGCTGAGTTTCCCCGAATCCGTATTTGCCCTGGGAACCGGTGGAGCGGCAATCGACAACTCCGGAAAAATGCCGGCTTTTGGTGAGTTTATGGCGATTGCCGGCCATGTTGTATTTCAGGTGGGCGGCGAAAAATCGAGACCCGACTATTTATTGGCCGAAAAACAGTATGTCCCTGAAATGGAAGTTCTTCAGGCACTGTATTGTGAAGGCGAAATGGCCCGGCTCTTTCGGTTTGCACCTGATGATGGGTATAAAATCAGCTTTGGATTGGCTGAGCTTGCTGATCAGGCACTGACCTTATCAGGAAACGATACGGCTGCCTTCGTCATCCTGGGTGAAACGGATGGGCTGGTGGGGGCTGCACTCACCAAATCGCCTGAGGCCGCTGCAGAAATGCCTGAAATGAAGTTTCCTGCCATACGCGATTGGCTTTCATTTAGTGGCGAAAGGGTATTTGCTGGCGAGCAGGCAATGGTTTTCGGGCTTGTGAGTAAATCGCAAAAGGATTTCAGGCTGCTCAGGCCATTGCCTTCAAAACCTGGATTAAGCGGGCACTTCCATGCAACAGTTTTTGCTTACCAGCCCTTGGAAAATGGCAAGATTGATTTACGTAAGCAGGTTCATAAGTTTTTAACAGGGCCGCCACCAAAGGCCTTATTGCATTTGATTGAC
>JAGYLH010000179.1 GCA_018400955.1 Bacteroidales bacterium | reverse complement strand
AAACCCAAATTCAGTTATTAGGGAAATCACCGAAAAAGCTTACTTCCGGTTATTTGGAAAACAACCCGATGTAAAAGCCATCCATGCCGGACTGGAATGTGGTTTGATTGGCGACAAATACCCGGGCATGGATATGATTTCATTTGGCCCCACCATCAAGGGAGCCCATTCACCCGACGAAAGGTTACAGCTTGATACAGTTTCTAAATTCTGGGAATTGACGCTGGAGGTGTTGCGGAACGGGCCGGAAAATTAGTTTTGAACCATTCAGCTTGTTTTAATTATTACCGATTAAGAAATACTTAAATCTCACATAATGAAAAGAATAATTCTATTGGGCCTGTCTTTCTTCTTGGTTGCCATAGCCTTCCCTCAAGCAGAAATAAGCATCGAAACTGACGTATCGGCTGTTACCGTCTATTTTGAAGGGGCACATATCCTTAGGAAAAAAGACATTGAATTAAAAAAGGGAATAACGGTTTTAAAGTTCCAAAACCTGTCGCCCTATATTGATGCCAGCAGCATTCAACTGAAAGCAAAAGGGGAGCTAACTGTACTTTCGGTGAACCACCAGATAAACCATTTGATGAAAACAGAAAAAACTGCTGAACTGAAAGAACTGGAAAAATCCCTGTTAAATTTGGAAGATAAAATTCAGCTCGAAAAAGTTCAACTGGCGATTATAGGGGAAGAGCTGGGCTTCCTTAGGGAAAACAAGTCGATCGGAGGCAGGAATCAGGAGATGAACCTATCGACACTAAAGGCGGTGTTCGATTATTACAGCACTTCAGTAAATGCGCTGATGAAAAAGGAAATCGCCAACCAAAAAAGCATTCGCAACTTAACTGATCAGATTCAGGATATTAAAAATCAAATCAAAACCTTATCAGCCGAAAAAGAAACACCTGCCGGCGAAATATTGGTTAAAATTGATGCTGCTAAAGCACTGAAAGCCAATTTCGAATTATCCTATATGGTTAAAAATGCAGGATGGTACCCCACATATGATATTCGGGCCAAAAATGTGGAAGAACCCGTTTTACTTACCTATAAAGCCAATGTGAGGCAGGACACCAAGGTTGATTGGAAGGGTATCCACATAACTTTATCAACAGCTGAGCCAGCCTCCTCTGGCGTTGCCCCGGCTCTTCAGCCCTATCTTTTAAACTATCACCTTACTCCTCCAAGATATGATAATGAAATCAATCGTGTGAGCGGTATAGTTTTAACCAAAAATCAAGAGCCAATCCCATTTGCAAATTTGGTAATAAATGGTACCACAATCGGGACAGTAACTGATTTTGATGGCCGATACAACCTGATGATCCCGCCCGGCCAACATGAAATGACAGTATCATTCATTGGTTATGAAACCAAAACAATACCCATCAAGAATACAGTTATGAATATTGTGCTCGATCAATCCGCAGTAAGTCTTGATGAGGTGGAAATAGTTCAGTACAAAATACCTATAGATCGCATGTCAAGTAGGTCGACTCTAGTTGGTGGAGTGCAAAGTAAAAACCTGATCCGTGGCAGCCGTTCAGATGAACCAATCAGTATGCCTGTCGCACAAATTGAAAGGCAAACAGCCTTTGATTTTGAAATCGATATGCCGTTTACGATCAATGCAGATGGCAAAAGCTACACCATTGATATCCTAAATTATAATTTACCAGCCACTTACCAGTATTATGCCATTCCCAAGATTGATAAGAACGCTTACCTTATGGCTTACATCCTCGACTGGGAGCAATACAACTTGCTGGAGGGGGAAGCCAATGTGTTTTTTGAAGATGCCTATATAGGTAAAACGCTTATTGACGTCAGGTATGCAACCGATACACTTTCAATATCGCTTGGTAAGGATAAAGGAATACAATTAAACCGGGAAATTGTTAAATCTGAAGGCTCGAAAAGGATTTTGGGCAGCAAAAAGGAGGAAACAAGAATATGGAAGAATACAGTTAAGAACAATAAAAAGCACACAATTAATATGCTCATACTTGATCAGGTGCCAGTATCAACCAATACCGACATCGAAGTGGGTATTCAGGAATTGTCAAACGCACAACACGATTCGAATAAAGGTGAAATCAAATGGGAGTTTGAATTGGCCCCTGAAGAAAGTAAGCAGTTTGATCTTCAATACACTATTAAATACCCAAAGAACAGGAAGTTATACATTGAATAGCTTCGGCAATTTGAAACAAAAAAATATTTCGTCATAGATTAATACGATTTCAAAATGAAAAGGATGTTACTTTTGATTAGCCTTTTAATGACAATGAATATGCACGCCAACGAAAGAAACATCAAACTTCCGGAGCCGGACACAGCAGGTGGGATGCCCCTGATGCAAGCCCTGAATGAACGACAATCGGCCAGGGACTTTTCACCTGAATTGCTTAGCTTGCAGGAATTGTCAAATATTTGCTGGGCCGCCTGGGGCATCAACCGGGCAGAAACAGGAAGGCGAAC
>JAGYLH010000178.1 GCA_018400955.1 Bacteroidales bacterium | reverse complement strand
ATAAACTGTTGAGATGTGAAGTAGGCCTGCCCCGAACGTCCGCCACCCACCAATAAATTCCCGAACCAAAAAAAAACCAAACCCACTGTGTCAATTTGCAATGCCACAAAAATCTGGCAGGCCTGCCAAGCGGATGGTTTAGTTTTTTACCCTATCTGCAATATTTTTGATTATCGCTTATTTCGACCATGTTCTGAATTATTGTTGATTTAAGCAATATTTTAGATTATTGCTTCTTTAAGCAATATTTTGTAAATTTGTATTTTTAATAAAGAAGCATGCCATGATTGCAGTAATAAAAGGGGACATCATCGAATCGAGGAAGCTCGCAGACCAGGAGAAATGGTTATCGCCACTAAAAAAGCTGTTTGGGCAGTGGGGCAACACACCCAAGGATTGGGAATTGGTATGGGGCGATTTTTTTCAAATAGAAATTCCTAATCCGGAAGAGGCACTTAAAAAAGCCATTGAAATCAAGGCATTGATCAAAAAAATTGAACCTGTTGATGCCCGAAAAAAAATCAGCACGATAGATGTACGAATGGCTATTGGCATAGGAAAAAAAACCTATTCAGGAGCAAGGATATCTGAAAGCAATGGCCCGGCTTTTATTAATGCTGGAGATAAATTCGATTCATTAAAAAAAGAAAATGTAAGCATTGGCATCAGGAGCCCTTGGCTTGAATTTGACGAGGAAGTGAATTTGTACCTAAAATTGGCAAGTACCTTCATGGACAAATGGTCAGTTTCGTCGGCTGAACTGATAGAAATTGTATTGAGCAGCCCAACTATAAACCAGGAAGAAATCGGAAAAATTTTAGGCATAAAGCAAAGCGGGGTAAGTGGCAGGTGGAACCGGGCCCATACAGAGGAAATCATGGCTGTAGAAAAAATGTTTAGCGAAAAAATTAAAACCCACTTTTGATGATACTATTGACCAAGCTTATATTGGCCCACTTTATAGGGGATTTTTTATTGCAACCAAAATCCTGGGTTGAAGAAAAAGAAATAAAAAAAGCTTCATCACCAAAATTGTATCTCCATGTTTTAATACACGGCTTGTTGATATTACTCATACTGTGGAACTTTGAATACTGGCTTTTGGCATTGCTACTCATGCTCTCGCATGGCATTATTGATGTGGTAAAGATATATGCACAAAAAGAAGCCAATAAACCTAAATGGTTTCTGGCAGATCAGCTTTTGCACCTCGGCAGTATATTGGTATTGTGGTATTTATGGTTCAATCCCGTTTTAAATTTGACTGAATGGTCAAAAAATCCAAGCGTTTGGGTTTATGCAGTTGCCATACTTTTTTTAACAAAGGTATCAGGTATCCTTATGCAAGTGTTAATGTATGATTGGTCAAAAATACTGGACGACAGCAATGATGAATCCTTAAATAATGCAGGCAAGTACATTGGGATATTGGAGCGGTTATTTGTTTTCACCTTTGTAATAACAGGCAATTGGGAAGCTATCGGGTTTTTATTAGCTGCCAAATCGGTTTTTCGTTTTGGAGATTTGAAAGAATCAAAAGACAGAAAACTGACGGAATATATCCTGATTGGGACATTGCTGAGCTTTGCAATTGCCATCGCTACGGGGATGCTTGTTTTAAAGCTAATTGAAACTTGGATATAGGCATAAGTTGGAAGTGGGCATGAAATGGCATAAACACACTTATTAGCATTAGGCATATGAAGGTTATAGAAAAAATTTTACTTGTGATTTGCTTTTTAGTTGTTGAAAATCATTCATTTAGTCAACTACTTCGACAAGACCATTTTAAATTTTATGATTATTCTGCCATTATAAGTGACCTTAATGAGAAAGGTAAAAAATCTAAGTATTTTGAAAACCTTGATTATGAAGCAATGCTCTTTTTAGATACTTCTTCTTATAGCGTCTTAAAGAAAGTAAATCCAAACTTTTTAAAGGAGAAAAACATCGACACTGCTAACATTTTTTATGAAGTTCCGGAGAAATATGTACATGAAGTACCTGTTAAGTTCACAGATATTAAGCAATTATTTTCGACTAATGCGACGTGGAAAAATACCATACTCCAGTTAAACAGCGTTAATCGTATGAATAAAGCAAACATGGTGGTTGATAATGAGATATATACAAAAGACGATCAAAAAGCGATTTTTACTTTGTGGGTGGGAAGTTGGAGTATTACATACAGGGTAATTCTCTTAAGGAATAAACTAAGGTTTGAGGAGTTATATCAAACTTTGGTGTAATGCCTCATGCCAATAGCACTTGAAGCAATCAGTAAAGCCTGTCCTTTTACCCTGCCACCCAACAATAAATTCCCCGAAACAAAAGAGCAAAATCAAACGCACTGTTTCAACTTGCAAGGCCATAAAAATCCGGCAGGCCTGTCAGTTGGATGGGTTAGTTTTTTATCTTTAGGGCTTGAAAAATAAGTACCATGAAAGTGGGAGATTTAAATATGGTGGAGATAGACGCTATATTGCTTATGCA
>JAGYLH010000177.1 GCA_018400955.1 Bacteroidales bacterium | reverse complement strand
GAAGGAGAGGGGCAAATAACAGCTATTGTTAATAAAAAGGTCGCTGACCGCGCTGTCCCAAAAGTCTGGAGCCAAGCAAAAATCTCCCTATTTTTGGGATTGAACCATTCAGCCACAAACCAGTGTTCAACATTGTTAGGGCCGGATGCTTTCTAAATGAAGACATTAACCTATCTATAGAACAAAATCACCATGGACACAATCGTTGAATTACAGAAGCGGATGACACTTGTGCATGAAGTGGATGTGAAAACATCGCCCGACAAAATCTGGGATTTTCTCCTCCATATCGACAAGAACTACAAGGCCTGGCACCCATCGGACCATATCCTGTTCAAATGGACCAAAGGCGAAGCTTTGCAAACAGGCTCCACCTTTTATGCTGAGCAATATATGCTGGGTGAAAAGATAAAATACAAGGGCAAAATTGCGGAAAGTATCCCCGGTAAAAAAATCACCATGAAGTTTGCTTTTCCCCTCTCGCTGATTACCGACAAGATTGAGATGATTATCGAAGGTGATGGTTCACACGCCAGGTTCAGGCATATAACCTATTTGAGGTTCAAATTGCTGTCGCGGACCATTTTCAAAAACCGGAATATCAAAATGATATATGATATGGATACCCATGTTAAAACGGAAGGTGAAAATATGAAACGTTTGCTTGAGAAGGGGGAATAAGGACGAGGGGATTTCTGGCTGATAAAAAACCGTTAGTGCTGTACTTAACTGATTTGGCAGCAGACAGGTGTTATTCACAAATGTTTTTATCAACCTAACCACATAGACACATAGGGCACATAGGTGTCCACAGAGAAATTCTTAAAACAAACCCTATGTGGCATTTCCTATGTGCCCTCTATGCCTCTATGGTTCAATAATTTCTTCGAAATATGATGCCTCATGGTAAGTTTGAAAGTAGCCTGCAAACAGCAAATTTTCCTTTCTCAAAACCGCAAACAAAAACTTTTATTAAAAAAACCAGAGAAAACAGGTTAACAATAGTAACTTTAAAGTTACCTTTGTAGTGTGAATAGAATAAGAGAAGTAATTGCTTACAAAACTATTTTGAAGATTTCTTATTAGGGCAACCAATTAAAGTCCAGAATAAGATTTACAAAATAATTGAGGCAATTGAGACTTTGGAAAGAATACCGGAAAGTTATCTAAAGCAAATAACTGGAACCAAAGGGCTTTATGAAGCAAGAATTTCTCTATCATCCAATGTTTGGAGAGTATTTTGTTTTTTTGACAAAGGCAAACTTGTGATTCTGCTTAATGGGTTCACTAAAAAAAACACAAAAGACCCCAAAGCGTGAAATTGAAAAAGCTACTCGATTGATGAATGATTATTTTAATGAAAAAATGGAGGAATCAAAATGAAAACAAAAACTTGGACAGAAATAAAAGACTCAGTTTATGGCGAGAAAGGAACCGAAAGAAGAGACGACCTGGAACGTGATTTCGAATCATTCAAAATTGGTCTTTTACTAAAAAAGGCCAGGGAAGAAAAAAGACTGACCCAGCAGGAACTTGGAAATATTGTTGACAAAAAAAGAACTTACATTTCCAGAATTGAGAATAATGGGAGTAATTTGACCCTTAAAACCTTATTTGATATTGTTGAAAAAGGACTTGGAGGGAAAGTGAATATTACGATTGAAATGTAGGACTAAGTGCTACATAAAAAAGGACTCTGAGCACTTGGTTACTTGAGGTTTATACACAAAGCCAATGAAACCGATAAAGCTTGCCAATTGAAAGCTTAAGTATTTTATCTTTATGCCTTGAAAAATTAGAAACAAAATAATGAGCGCAATAAGGCCACTATAAGCTCGGTAGCAAAAAAGAAAAACCATAAAACCAGCAAGATGAAAACCAAAGTAATGCTGACACTTTTAAGTGTTTTATTCATTTCCCCAATCATTCATGGACAGGTTTTGAAAGGTTATGGGATTAAAACAGGCCTGTCATTTTCAACACAAAACTGGTTTTATGAAAACCCAGATTTTGAAATAAAGAATGATTACAAAACGGGTTTGAATATTTCAATGAACCTTGAGTGGTTCAGTAATGATCATTTTTCATTACTCACTGATGTTGGATATATTCAGAAAGGATATAAGAATGAAATAATGATGACTACTCCCGATAATCCCGAGAATGGCCCTTTAGAAACAGTGTATTCCAGGTTTGACTACCTCTATTTTAGCCCACAACTAAAAATCAGAAAAGAATTCAATGCATTGATCCCCTATGCTTTCGTTGGCCCAAGAATAGACTACCAGTTGCCCTACAAATCTGATATTGATCTATCAACTATTGACAAGGATTTTAAGGAAATACTTTTTGGCTTGGATTATGGGGTTGGCATTCAGTATGTTAATAGAAAAGTCGGCATAAGTTTGGAGTTTGCAAACTTTTATGACTTTGCGAACATGATGAACACGCAACCATCGCAGAATAAGGCAGGGTTGAGGATAAAGAACAATGCTTATGCCTTTGTTTTCGGTTTCCATTATTACTT
>JAGYLH010000176.1 GCA_018400955.1 Bacteroidales bacterium | reverse complement strand
ACATATAATACTCAACTTAGTTGAGAATATACTTATTGCATTTGATGTTTTTGTTTTCGTTGATAGTGCTGTATCCCGATAGCACAGCGTATCGGGATCTTACAGCACACAACAGGCTTTTCATGCAAATCACCCCTGTGTTATATCCTTGTTTTACTGGAAGTTGGTTTGAGAGAATTCTGCAATATAATTGAAAAAGCAAAAAACCACAAGTCTTAATCCTTGTTTTCGTGGAAGTTGGTTTGAGAGATGGCAAGAAAATTTAAAAATCCAGTGTTTGAAGCGTCTTAATCCTTGTTTTCGTGGAAGTTGGTTTGAGAGTTCCGGGAAGACAATCCGTTAGATATACGGTTGTTAAGTCTTAATCCTTGTTTTCGTGGAAGTTAGTTTGAGAGCCGTGCTCGAAGTAGATAACCAAGCCATCAAGCTGCGTCTTAATCCTTGTTTTCGTGGAAGTTAGTTTGAGAGATCTCAAAAATGTACCCAGAACTTAACATCACTGCGTCTTAATCCTTGTTTTCGTGGAAGTTAGTTTGAGAGAGTTCTTATTGTCTTGCGAACCTAATGCAAAGCTGTAGTCTTAATCCTTGTTTTCGTGGAAGTTAGTTTGAGAGTGTGGTATGAGGATGGCGAAACGATTGAATTTGAAGTCTTAATCCTTGTTTTCGTGGAAGTTAGTTTGAGAGAATTACTAAACACACACAAAATGTCAGAAGAATTAGTCTTAATCCTTGTTTTCGTGGAAGTTAGTTTGAGAGCGAATTTGAGTGCAGTGCCAACCCCAATACATTTCGGTCTTAATCCTTGTTTTCGTGGAAGTTAGTTTGAGAGTTTTGTTCAGGTGACTGAGGAGAAGCTTGGTGAGTTGTCTTAATCCTTGTTTTCGTGGAAGTTAGTTTGAGAGAACCGCTGAAATGAAACCATATGGTTTGACGTGCTATTGTCTTAATCCTTGTTTTCGTGGAAGTTAGTTTGAGAGAATCTAATCAATTTAGTAACCTTTAATAATTAACAAGTCTTAATCCTTGTTTTCGTGGAAGTTAGTTTGAGAGATATGTAGAAGGTTATATTGACTCTTCAATGGTAGAAGTCTTAATCCTTGTTTTCGTGGAAGTTAGTTTGAGAGGGCAACCTGGACCTACTACGGGATGTTCGCTGAGATGTCTTAATCCTTGTTTTCGTGGAAGTTAGTTTGAGAGAACTATGGCACTTAAACTAAGAAGCCTTCAAATCGAGTCTTAATCCTTGTTTTCGTGGAAGTTAGTTTGAGAGAATTAAGGAATTTACAGATCGACAGCTCTTCGGGGGAGTCTTAATCCTTGTTTTCGTGGAAGTTAGTTTGAGAGCTTTTAGTTCTCCAGCCCTTCGGGGTTTTATGTGAGCAGTCTTAATCCTTGTTTTCGTGGAAGTTAGTTTGAGAGTGACAACCTGAGCGGTGCAACAGCTGGGAGCATGCCTGTCTTAATCCTTGTTTTCGTGGAAGTTAGTTTGAGAGTTATAGGACTAAGTTTCTTATGGATAGTTTTTATGAGTCTTAATCCTTGTTTTCGTGGAAGTTAGTTTGAGAGATTATGATGATGAAAGCAATTGAAGCAAATCAAATAGGTCTTAATCCTTGTTTTCGTGGAAGTTAGTTTGAGAGAGATATAAATACAGTGTAGGTGCAAATCCTACCCAAGGTCTTAATCCTTGTTTTCGTGGAAGTTAGTTTGAGAGGAGCAAATCGTTGCTCGTAGATTGCCAAAGGTTACAGTCTTAATCCTTGTTTTCGTGGAAGTTAGTTTGAGAGCTTGCATAACAGCAACAGTACCAACGTGTTGGAGGAGTCTTAATCCTTGTTTTCGTGGAAGTTAGTTTGAGAGTATGATTGCAAATTACTTAAGTTTTATGTAATCAATGTCTTAATCCTTGTTTTCGTGGAAGTTAGTTTGAGAGAATAATAAATTTAAATTAAAATGATACAAGAAAAAGGTCTTAATCCTTGTTTTCGTGGAAGTTAGTTTGAGAGGGTGTAAAACACATTTATTAACCAAATATTATCAGTCTTAATCCTTGTTTTCGTGGAAGTTAGTTTGAGAGTGGGAACAAAACCGGAGTAGTAGCGGGAGTTTACCGTCTTAATCCTTGTTTTCGTGGAAGTTAGTTTGAGAGATCAGGTAATCATTACATTGGTGTTCAATTTGAACAGTCTTAATCCTTGTTTTCGTGGAAGTTAGTTTGAGAGTGTAAAAATCTTTTGGGTTGGAACTTCAAAGTCTGGGTCTTAATCCTTGTTTTCGTGGAAGTTAGTTTGAGAGATTAAAGCATTTGTTCAGGTAACTGAAGAGAAAGGTCTTAATCCTTGTTTTCGTGGAAGTTAGTTTGAGAGACGGTAGACATGAATGATGATAACTTTGAACAGTTGTCTTAATCCTTGTTTTCGTGGAAGTTAGTTTGAGAGAATTTCACATCCTCCGAAGCAATGGCAGAGTTAAGGCGGTCTTAATCCTTGTTTTCGTGGAAGTTAGTTTGAGAGTGGCAATAATTACGAACCTGTGGCAATCGAAGCATAGTCTTAATCCTTGTTTTCGTGGAAG
>JAGYLH010000175.1 GCA_018400955.1 Bacteroidales bacterium | reverse complement strand
TGCATACGAATGCATTAATCCCCGATGGGTGTAAAGAAGTCTGAATCTGTATTGAAAAGCAGTTTACGGTAAGGGTCGTATCGGTACCAGCGGGGGCTGCGATGATGGGTCGGCACTTGTTCGTCCAGGTATTTGTTCAGCAAATGGTCGTAGGTGTATCCTGCATAAAGCCTTCCCAAAAAGGAAACAAAACCAAGAAAATCGTCTGAGGTGATCGAATCATGCGAAATACGGTAGTTGATTTCTCCGGTGAGGAAGTTCTGCACAAAAGTGCCCTGGAATTCGTCGTAAAGCGTATTGCTGGCAAACAAAATTTCGGGTTTACGACCCATAGTGTCATTCACTTGGGTGAGTTCGAACCAGGCATTTATTGAAAGTCCATTGATCATATAATCAAAGGTATAGGTGTTAAAGCCAATGTATTCGCTCTCTTGAAAAAAGTAGTCGAACTCATCGATCTCCACCTGGGCCAGGTTGACAATCCAGCTATTTGTATCGCGTTGAAAAAAGGCATCAAGCTCGTTTTCGTGATAAACCTTCACACCATAAAGGGCGAGTTCCCGCCTGTAGGCTTTAAAAAAGAAATCCAACAGTATGCTGTCATTGTCCAGTTGCTTGATGATCAGGGTTTTTTCAAGCCTCAGCGAATCTTTCTGCCATTGACCAAGGCCTTCACTTTCAACAAGTGTAAGTTCTTTTTCATTGTTTTTGAAAATATAATCTGTTTTGAATGTGAGCAGGGCCATTTGTCCGGCCTGTTCATTAAACTGGCGGGCAATTTTGCGTTCGATGCTGCAGGATGCGGTCAGCAAAGGAATCAGAAGAAGTAATAGAATCTTATTTCGGGGCATGTGGCAACACAAGTTTATAAATCATGTACAAAAGTAAAATACTTATGTTGCAAAATAAACGAAAAAACACACAACTTCTTATGCTTGTTGCAGCAATAATTCAGCAAACTTGCGTCCGTAAGTCTCTGCGCGCTGCAACTCGTCTTCTCCGGGGCTGAATTTGATGAACACATCTGTTTCGGTATAGTTCAGTTTCAGGTTTTCGAGGCTGGAACGGATAATTTTCATGCCTTCGCCGCTCCATCCGTACGAACCGAAGCCGCCGGCAAGCTTGCCCCTGTCGCGCAAGGGGTTGATTACAGCAAACACCCTGTAAATGGGCAAAAGAATGTTTTGGTTTATGGTGGGGCAGCCCACTATCAGCCCTGCCGACATGGCGATCTGGCTGTCGATGTCGCCCAAAGGCGTATGCTCAATATCCATCACAATGGCCTGGGTGCCTTCGGTGGCATTGATGCCCCTGGCAATGGCTTCGGCAAGTTTCCCCGTTTTCTGATAAGCCGAAACATAGGGGATAAACACACGCGATTTTTGCTTTTTGGTCATTTCATCCTGCGCATACGCCCGCGAAAGTTCAACATATCTTTTCCAGTTGGATCGCAACAGGGGGCCGTGGCCGGTGCAAATGGCGTCAATTTCGAGGTGTTCAATTTTTTCAATGGCTTTGAGCATAAATTTGCTGAAGGGTCTCAAAATCACATCAAAATAGTATTTGAATGCCTCATCCCAATTGGGCACCAAATCATCGTACATGCGGTCGTCGGCATAATGGGCACCAAACGAATCGCAGGTAAAAAGCAGTTTGTCTTCCGGCAGGTAGGTGTACATGCTGTCGGGCCAATGCAGGTTGGGTGCACCGATAAAACGCAGCGTTTTGTTCCCCAGGTCGATTTCCTGTCCGTCTTTCACCTGAATGCTTTCAAAGGGCCTGTTGAGCAGGTCGTTCAGGTAGCGGATGGCATTGCCTGTTCCTACAACCTTTGCCTTGGGGGCAATGTCAAGCAATTTGCCCACACAGCCTGAGTGATCGGGTTCGGTATGGTTCATTACAATGTATTCAATTTCAGCCGGATCGACCAGGCTGCGGAGCTTGGCTTCGTATTCTGGCCAGAATTTTTCCTTTACGGTTTCGATAACGGCCTTTTTATCGGCATCAATAAAATAAGCATTGTAGGTGGTGCCGTACTTGGTTTCCATCACCACATCAAAGGTTACAATGTCGTGGTCGAGCACGCCAATCCATTGCACATCGGGCTTAATATCAAGCACGTGGGGCTTATTCATAGGATTTCGTTTTGGTTTTCTGTTTGAGAATATTCTGATGCAAATTTACATGAAAAGGTGCTTTGAATCATTCTAAATAGCGAGATGGATAAATCATATTTAGATATGGAGAGGAATGTTTTTATTGATTCTGAATCCATAATCTCTTTGTGCAACGCTGTGTTCCGCCCAAGCGGAATTGCGTAACTTTGTGATATAGCTGTTACACAGAGAGCCACCAAGAAGACACAAAGTTTCACGAAGAAAAGGTTGAATATTTTGAGTGAAGATGAATTATCAAAAATGAATAAATTTGGTGCATGAGACTGTTAATGGTATAGTTTATAAGAATCTGTAAAGCATTGATGAGGGAGGCCCGGACGGTATGTCTGTATTAAACTTTAGATTTGTGGAAAAAAGCTGTGTTTTTATAAACAACCTGACTGCTATTGTAAAGCCACTGTAAGAAAATGATCACAACATAAAAAAGGAAAAATCAGATCACATGAACCAAAAAGAACTTGCTGAATTAACCAACGAAGAACTGCTGGAAGTAGCAAAAAATA
>JAGYLH010000174.1 GCA_018400955.1 Bacteroidales bacterium | reverse complement strand
CACGGATTGCAAATTCTATCTAACTAAACTCTAGATTAGAATGCAACTCATTGATTGATAGACCTAAACGTTTTATTTTTAATTGGATGTTTTTAATCGTTTTTTGACGCACCTTCTCAAGATATTGTGTTTCATCCATAGGTTTATACTCCTGTTGTTTGGTGTACATGTTCCAGATTATTACAGCTAGTTTTCTTGCTGTTGCAGTAATAGCAGCTCCTCTGCCTTTTTTGTAAGCGATTCTTTTAAAAAACGAATATAACTGACCCTCTTTTCTGTTGTCAATTGTATTTGCTGCATTTCTCAGAGCGATTGCAAGGTTGTTTTTTCCTTTGGGGGTCCTGCTTGAGAGTACTTTTCCGCCACTTATTCTATTATCTGGTGCCAGACGCAGCCATTTGACAAATTGCTTGTCGCTTTCAAACTTTTTTAAGTCCGTTCCTACTTCTGAAATTAAGGTCATTACTGTATTATAACTAACCCCTTCTATCGCGAATAAATCTACACCAAAATATAAGTAGCTCAGTTTTATCAAATCAAAACTAATCTGGTTCTTCGATCTTTTTTTTTTTGAAAGTTTTCTTTCAGGATTCTGATTTGTTGAAGTAAGTGAATGAAGTATTTTTTCTATCTGCTGATCGCATGACAATATCTTGGCTTCAAATTCTTTATGTAAACTATAGCAGTCTGTTAATTCATACAACAATTCCTCTGACCATTGGCCTTGTAATGACGCTACAATCTCCTGTTTAGTTTTTCTTATTCGAGAATTTGCTAGACTTGCAAGTACGTCTCCACTTCTTTCACCTTGTATTATAGCTTCGACAATGGCTTTCCCGCTTTGTCCCATTATATCTGACAACACAACATCCAACCTGAGATTCATCAAGCGTAATGCCTTTTGCATTTTATTATTCAGTTTTGATGTTTCTTGCGTCAGCCAGGTTCTATGACGATTTAACACCCTAAATTTTGCAACATGTTCAGATGGTAAAAAGCTTCCATGCAACAAGCCTAAACTATGCAGTTTTTGTATCCACCTACTGTCTTTTACATCTGTTTTACCAAAAATGGTTTTGGTCTGTTTTCCGTTAACCAAAATCACTTCAAAACCTGCGCATTGTATTGCGAAAAACAACGTTTGCCAATAACTTCCCGTGCTTTCCATGGCAATGGTTTCAATTTTTCTTTCTTTCAACCATTTTATCAATTTATCATGATCTTCAGAAAAGACGCCAAATTCACGTACGTCTTCGTTTAAGTTTTGCCCTACTGATACAAGATGGGTTTTAGAGCCAACATCAATCCCAGCTGCATGATGATTGATAACCTCCATCTTCAGATAATCCTTTTTCATTTTTTGAGATTTTTAAGGTTAATAAAAAGCCGGGGAATGCATCTTTGAGATCAATATTATTCTATACGGGCTCTTAAAAGGCACCAATTTATTATTCAAGAGCTGCAAGCGTGCGCTTATAGCTTTATACACTCCTACTTGAATCCGCGAAGGGCTCGATAGCACCATTTTTGCAATAAGTTTCTTCCGACATCGCTAAGGTAATAGTTAGCCTCTAATTATCTCTGTTTTTACTTGGAGCTTGGAATCCGCGCCAGCGGGGGGGACACATTACGCAAATAGATAGTTCACTATACAAAGTGCTTATATTGAATGGGTACACTTTTAATTGGAAAGACTCATTGTATTCGGATACTACAAAACATGATATAGGATTAATAGCTCATGAGGTAGAAAAAGTTTATCCTGAACTTGTTACTACTGATAGCGTTGGAATTAAAAAAGTATATTATTACAAGCTTATACCGATTTTAATAGAAGCACTTAAAGACCAGCAAGAGTTAATTGACAATCAAGATGTTTTGTTGAAAGATTATAAAAATAAGCTTGAGTTTAACGAAAAGGTTCTTAACAGTGTATTGATTCGATTAGATGAGCTGGAGGGAAATAAAAAGAAAAATAAGTGATTGAGCAGAAAATTACTTTTAAGAAGCATTTAAAACATATATGGCCCTATATATTGTTCTTGTTCATTATGTCGTTAATCATTATTTATGATTGGGCTAATCCAATGGACAATAATAGGGCTATATTAATTATTTATGCAATACTTATACCGGTTAGTGTTATAAATATATATCTGCATTTAGAGTATTTTATTGCCAATAAGGGCGTTAAGTTATCGTGCGATTGGAATAAAAATGTAATAAAGTATATAAGAAAAGGCAAAGAAGAAATAATAACACCCTCAATTATCGAAAGGGTAGAAGTGCATCAAAGTCGCTTTTACAAGAAAAAGGGAGGCTTTCTAACAACTGACAATTATCGTTTTTTTAAGTTTATCCTTAAAGGAAATAAAGCAATAGTAATAACAAGTTTGTTGTATCCAGATTTTGAATGCAAATTAGTTGAAATTGCGGAAGTTAAAGAAAGGACTGTTGCTTCAATTTTAGTCGGATAGGTTATTAAATCTTTTCACTGCTGCCCACTTAAAAGTAGTTGATTGACAGTTGGTTACAAAAAGGTTCTTTGCCATTTTGGGAGTATACGATTTTAAAGAGCTCATTTACAGGCGTTTTATCAAGAAGTGATATTCCTAAAACCTGTAGAATTTCGTAAGTTGATCGCTCTATTTTTAATGAAGATCCTACAATGGCAACAAGGCAGTAGGCAATAAT
>JAGYLH010000173.1 GCA_018400955.1 Bacteroidales bacterium | reverse complement strand
CCGCCGCGTCCATGTTGTTGCGGAGCTTGTCCGCCGCGAGCCAGAGCTTGGCCTCGAAGCCGAGGTTGGCGGACGAGTCGGACTTGCTTCCGTTCGATTTGCGGCGGGCCATGGTATTCCCCTGAAAACTGACCGGGGAAGGATGCCGGGAGGGGCGGACGGGCGCAAGGACAAGTGCCGGGGACCGGGCCTATCGTTGAGCTTCACCAACGAAGCGGCCCGGGATCGGTAAGATGCTTTGTCGTCATCGCATCAATATCCCCCCGCATCCGGGCTTCGAACCGTTTACCGACCCCATTGCCACGGATCGAGAATCGGAACCCCGGTCTTTTCAAAATCTCGTACGTTCCGTGTCACGACCGTCATCCCATGCGCCAACGCTGTGGCGGCGATAAAGGCATCCCGCAGCGGTCGGGGATCAGGTACATGCAGACGCGCGCTGCTTCGAGCGATCGCCGTATCCAGGGACAGGATGCGGCCTGCAAACGCGGGTAGGACGTGTCGATCCAGCCAGGCACGAAGCACGGTACCCCGGGTCGGATCGCGCCGCTCGGCCAGCAGGACGCCGATCTCCAACTCTTCGATAGTGATCACGGACAAGAATAGATCGACCGTCTCGACACTGTCGGCCCAAGCGCCAAAAAAATTTAGACAAGGCTGATTTTTATAATGCAGCGGCTGTGATGGAAACATATTCTGCCTTAATCACACACCCGGCATTTACATTAAAAAAAGTTCAACAAAAAATAAGTGGAATAAGAAAATCAATAGGGAGGTGAAAAATGGAACACATTAGTATGACTAAAATCGGGCAGTTTAGAAATGTGGTTAAGCCCATTATTGATGCTGCAAGGTTTGTTGGGGTAGATAACGACGGGGAACCTATTTTCAACGAGACAAGACCACCTGTGTTAACCTTTACTGGAACAGTTAAACTGCATGGAACCTGTAGTGCGGTGTGTTATGATGGCGAAGAAATTTGGGCACAATCTAAAAATAATATCATTACACCAGAAAAAGATAACGCCGGGTTTGCGGCATTTGTTTACTATAATAAAAAATATTTTGAAAAGCTGTTGAAGTCTCTATATACAGGAGATACTATAGCACTTTTTGGAGAGTGGGCGGGCAAGGGAGTGCAAGCTAAGGTTGCTATTTCTAATATACACAAATCATTCTTTATCTTTGGTTTGAAAGTTCCTGGCAAGGGATGGTTGCCTTTGGATTTTGAACTTGAAGATCACCCTAATGTATTCAAGATTACAGATTTCAAAACCTATGAAGTTGAAGTAGATTTTGATAATCCCAAACTCAGCCAGAACAAGATTGTTGAAATGGTAGAGGAGGTTGAAGCAGAATGTCCTGTTGCAAAAATGTTTGGTTTTCCTGGAATTGGGGAGGGGCTTGTATTTGAAACCATGTTTAAGGGCAAGAAGTTTGTATTTAAAGCTAAAGGCGAAAAGCATGTAAATAAATGCAAAGTAAAAAAACTCAATAAAGTAGATGATGTTAAACTTCAGTTAATTCAAGATGTGGCAGAAAAAGTGACCCCTGCTTGGCGGCTTGAACAGATGTGGAACGAAACCTTTGACATTATTAATGGCGGGGAACCTACAATTAAGAAAACTGGGGATTTTCTTAAAGCAGTATCACAAGATGTTATGAAAGAAGACATGGATATTTTGGAGGAAAATGATTTAACTATGAAAGATGTGGGGGGCACTGTTTCTAAAATTGCAAAAAGATGGTTCATGGAAAAACTTGACGAAAAAATTAAGGGGGCGTAATGGAAGAACAAGAAGAATATAGAGCAGAAAAAGGTTGTCGCGTAGATGAAGAAATGTTTGGTGATATTTACGATCATTGCCTGATTGATGTAGAATTGGGTTGGGAATGCGACTATGCTGTCAATAATAATATCAAAGACAAAAAGGAGTGCAAATTTTGGCGATGAAACCTGTTGACGTAACTGGTATGGTAGAAGAAGTACCTGTCTGCCCTATGTGCGGATTTCCTATTGAAATAAATGATGATTGTATTATTGCTCAGGCAGAAGGTGCTATCTTTTTAATCCATTATGAATGTGGCGATATAGAGTTTTTCAATGCATAATATAGGAGTATGATTCATGACAACAATAGGTCCGGACGGATATTGCTCTGACTGCGGAGCATACACACAGACATTGAATTTCAGCAGCACAGGTTTGTGCAAAGCATGTGAAAATAGACGAAAGAGACATGAGGGGGAATGTATTCCATGCTGTGATTATTGTAAATTTTATCGAGATGAATACACGGAAGATGGAGAATTTGCTGGTAATGGCTATTGTTTTATTCATAGAGAGGGCACACTTGCGTCAGATTTTTGCGGAGACTTTGAATGCAGGGTGCATGGGTGGGGCGTAAAATGATAAGACCAATCAAGCGAATACTATGTTGGATTGTCGGACACAAATATCAACAGGCTGGGGATTATTCCATGTGTTGGAGATGCGGGAAAATATATTATGGCAACCTCTTTTTTAAAAATAGGAGCTAACATGAAAATATATTGCAAAGAATGCGGCTGTTTAGTGGCAGAAATAAAAGAAGGATCAAAACTAAAGAAAAATCTTGTATTTTTGTGTCAAAAATGCTATGATCTTTTACAAAGTGGGAATATATTTAACAATATTTTTGGGGGATTGAAATGAATGTACTGGATATTATTACCAATTATTTAAAAGAA
>JAGYLH010000172.1 GCA_018400955.1 Bacteroidales bacterium | reverse complement strand
AAATTAATTGCAAAAGTACCAGGACAAGAAGATGACGAGTTTGAATTTCAATCAGAAAACATTTTTACCGTTAAGGGAAAACAAGGTTATAAAGTTACGTTTGAAATGGACGGAGATAAACCAAAAGGATTTACTTCGGTGCAACCAAACGGTACATTTAAGGCAACATTTAAAAACAGATAGGCGGATAAGAAATAAGAAATCGAATTAGACAGAGAATAACCTAACGAACAGAAAAACAACGACCCGCTAACACTAAGTCGAATAGCCGAAAAGCCCTAAAAAAAGAGCCATTATCCAACTGAGGTGTAATAGCTTTTTGGTCTATTCGCTGTTCAGCGAAAACCGCAGTGAATAGCCTGCCTTAAGGAGAAAAGTAAGCAGTTTTTGAGTGGCAGTGTTCGGATTGGCAGCAAAGGCATTTACAAATATCGGGAGACATTTTGATCATTATTGAAAGTTTTTAGTTCATTTGCATGATTTTGCAGCTAAATAAAGCCATTGTCATGCTTATGTTTACAGTAATTTTCGCCAACGGGCACATCTTTGGCTTTTCGCCGGTTCCGGCAAATGAATGGCATGGGTTTTTAATTCAAAGATATGGATGTTGAAGCTGTTATGGGACTTCCGCGATTGTTGGGATACACAGCGGCCCGAAGTATCATGTGGCCCTTCCTGCACTTTGGGCACAATTCGATATCCACGCCAAAGCATTCCAATATGCGCAGCTGGAAAGGCACTTTCACCGCAACAGGATGCAGCGGAAGGTTCATCTTCTGAAGGATAAGATTGATGCGGGTGTGCCTGTGGGCATTGGCCAGAATACCGTAATGCCGCATCTTCACAAAACCACGTGGCAAGATATGCTGCCCATAGCGGCTGAGGAATTCTTCTTTAGTAAGCCACATCTGTTTTGCTGTGCCACGATCGTTATAGTCTTTATACTGAAACAAAACACGCTCCTGTGTCACTTCCAAAATACGGTGATTGGAGATCGCCACTTTATGTGCGTAACGCGAAAGGTATTCAACCACCTGCGAGGCATCACCCATTGGTGGCTTGGCATACACCACCCACTGCTTGCGGTAAAGCGCATCTTTGAGCCTGGGCCATGCCGCCACTTGTTCAGGCATTAAACAAAGTTTCCCTTGGCTGATTATGCTATCGACATGCAGCAGAAAATGTTTCTTAAACAGCGGCTCCATCACAGCATAAGGAAACAAATAACCCTGATAGGACTTCTTTTTGAGTTCATGCCAGTTCAACTGTTTGTCCACCCCGCCGCCACTCACAATGCAATGCACATGCGGATGAAAACTCAGTTGTTGCCCCCAGGTGTGCAACACCGCTGTGATTGAAGGTGTAGCACCTAACCATTTGGGATCGTGGCTAAGGCGAAGCAGACAATGGGCAGCACTATCAAAAAGCTGTTTGAAAAGTAGCACCCTGTTGCCCATCACCAAAGCATTCAACTCATGGGGCAAAGTGAACACCACATGAAAATACTTCACTGGCAGCAGCTCGTTCATGCGCGCCTCCATCCAGGCTTGCTGTTTCTGCCAGTTGCAGTTGGGGCAATGGCGGTTGCGGCAGCTATGGTACTGATAATGAATATGAGAGCAGTCGGGATTTTCGCAGCGATAATGATGGTAGCCCAGCGATGCGGTGCGGCAGTTGCTTAGCCTGGAAAAGATGCTTGCCACATGCGCATTGGTCAGCTTGCACCAATCTGTCTGCTGCAAAACCTGCTGCAGACTGTGGCGCGTTTTCAAAGCAACAGCTTGTTTTTAGGTACATTGGATATCTCATCATCGGGCTTGTAGAGCTCATCAAGCGGACTGACCAGCAAATTGCGCTTGGAAGTCTGTAGATGCAGATAGACCATCGTGGTTTTGATGTCGCTATGACCAAGGAGTTCTTTGATGGTATGAATATCAATACCGGCATCCAGCAGATGGGTGGCAAAGCTGTGTCGCAAGGCATGAACCTTATGTTCTTTGGTTGAAAGTCCGGCATACTTGTAAGCCATCACCACACTGTGCTGCAGACTTCGACTGTGCATAGGCTGGCCTGATTTGCTGCCTTCAAAAAGATACACTTTGGGTTTTATCGCCTGGGAGCGATAATAATGTCGAAGGGTTTCTACCAGTCGTTTGGAGAGCAAGGTGTAACGGTCTTTGCGACCTTTGCCATTGCACACCTTGATGCGGTTGCTTTTGGATTCTACATCGGTGAGTTTGAGCATTTGCAGTTCGGCCAAACGCAGCCCTGAAGCATAAAAAGCTTCAACGATGGCTTTTTGTTTGGGGCTCCGGCAGCTTTCGATAAGTTTGAGTACTTCCTCTTTGGTGAGGTAATGTGGCAGTTTGAACTCTCTTTTGGGATAGAGCTTGCTGGGCACATCGTAAGGACGTTTGAGCACATGACGAAAGAAGAAAGCCACGCTCTGCGCCACCATCTTGCATTTGCTGTACGAAGCGTGATGCACTGTTTTGAGGTAGGCCATATACTCCACAATGTGCCAGTCGGCCCAAAGCTCAGGCCCCAGCTCGGGGTAATAGGCGCAGATGTAGCGGATCTCACGCACATATGCCGTCACACTACACTTTGAATGACCCGAGGCCACCATCACTTTTTGAAGCATCAGCAATGCTTCAACAGATTTTTGATTGAATTTTTCCATGATTTTTTTGTTTTAAAAGGTGAAACAATCATGGTTTTATACGTAGCTTTGAACCCGAAAGCTACCCGAAGTGAAACGGAGGGTTTCGCTTGAACA
>JAGYLH010000171.1 GCA_018400955.1 Bacteroidales bacterium | reverse complement strand
CCCAGATGGGGCCATTGGTGATATCTTCGGTATTTTTAACATTTACTTGCCAGAAATACTGGAGGTTTGGGTTTAGGTTGCTTAAGGTAAAAGTACCATTAACAGCCGTATTGGCAACAGTCCAGTCTTGAACAACAGTTGCAGGGGGATAGGTAGTGCCCAATACAACCTGGTATTCGCCAGTGTTGGCACCCCAGGCCCATTCGAGCTGGTTTCCGTTGATGATGTTTACAGCACCGTCGGCAGGAGCAATATAAGCTGCTGCATCAGGAGCCGACATGGCTGTGGCTGTAACATTCAGGTCGTAATCGGCACCGGTGGTGCTCACAACCAAATAGTAAGTGCCGGCATAAACTTCAATGCCGTTGGCTACTGTGGTAGCTGATACCAGTGCGTTATCCGCATCCGGGCCACCTATACCACCAAAGTCAGCAGCATACAAGGCCATCTTGGCATCGGTCGCTGTCAGGGTAACATCTACATTCACATCATTTGCAAAGGTGAATTCATATACGTTGTCCCATCCGTCGGCATCCATGCCGGGCAGGTCGTAGTTGTCGCGGAAATTGCCCATAGCAACTAAAGCAGGGAATCCGGTGGCATTGCCGTCAAAAGCAACTTCAACCACATCACCAGCATCGGGTGTGTATGCTGTAGCTTCGTATGTTCCTGTAACCAGGTCGCGTGTGCCACCATCGTGTACAACTGCAAAATCGCCGGTAAATATATCACCATTGTCAGCAGTTCCAATATTGGTCAGTCCAACTTCTAAGGTTTCTCCTTCAGCCAAAACGTATGGCAGCAAAGGATTCACCAGTTGAAGAAAACCGGTATTGTCATCAATCTCGATAGCAGAAATGGTTACATCACCTTTTCCGGGATTGTTGATCAGTTCAAATACGCCGGGTTTCATCCAGGCACCGATTGGGCGCTCGCCAATGTTGAGGTGTGTATTGACCAGCCCGAGGCCAGGGTTGGCAGTGAGTTCTTGAACGGTTACAGTACCATTAACAATGTGTGGCATTGCACCCCATCCATCTCCCTCAATTGTCCAATCAAGGTCATAATTTCCGGAGGCAAGGGCATCTACAGTAACGTTAATGGAAAATTCCCTTACAAGATATTGCCAAACACCACCACCATTGGGTATGGGAATGCTTTGATCCCAATGGATCAATTGGCCGGTAATAGTTGGCATTGTTGCCGTACCAGTATAAGGAGTAGCTGAATTTATGACAAATTCAGAAGGCAAAGTCATGTAGAAATCCTCTACATACTCCCAGTCAGGGGAGCCAACTTCTAATTCAAAAAACAGATCCAAGGTAGCACCCGGCTGGTAATAGCTGGATGTTGTTACTTCCCCTGAAACTTCGCGATCCTGTGCTTGCACTGTTCCGAACATAAAAAGTCCGAGAAACAGCGGAAGAAACCATCGCAGATACGTAGGTTTTTTTAACATATTAATTATTAGTTTAAATTAATTTATTGGATAATAATCCGTTAGTTAGATGGTTAATAATTTGGTTTGTTCTCTTTCAACAGATCCTGCACCTGGTACTTATCTGCACACTTTTTTCGTCTTAAACTTATTGCTTGCTGTCCTCCTTTTTTAAATTGATACATTGTGATATATAATTATATTCTTAGAAAAAATTCCTTGACTTGTTTGCCTCATTTCATTGGTGGTTGAATAAAAAGCAGGGAATAGAGCAATGGCAGGCACACCCCATGCTGTTAAAATGGATTGAATATCCATTTGGGAAAAAGCTACACCCATAGCATGCATGCAAGGGTGCACTTTGCAAGAAGCAGAATAAAATATCATCTAAACAAGGCATTCTTCCGCGCAAATAGCAGCGGAAATCACAACTATGACAAACTCCTCTATGGCCTACCCTTACTGCGATATAGGATTTCTTTAAACTATTTTCTACTAAATTCTTTATATAGCCTCTGTAGAATCATATAGGTAAAAATATTGTGTAATGTTTTTTTTTCGGTTTTATGTTTAAAGATGGCATTTGATTCAAAAAAGCTTGGCGACACTTTGCATATTCTGCCAGGAGGCCTCTCATAAGGGTGATTAGAATAGTAACTAAAAAAGGGGGAGCCGCGCTGCGGCTCCCCCTTTTCAGGTCAAGTCCTAATGACTTGTTTATGGTTTAGCGTACAATCGTTACACGCTTGGTTACCATGCCTTCGGCAGTGGTTAAGCGAATCATATAAACGCCTGCTTCGTAACTTGATGTATTCAGCTGTTGACGGTCGCCCGAAACTTCTACATCATAAACTACCTGGCCGATAGCATTCATCACAGTGATGCGCTCCAAGGAGGGTGCTTCAATGTTCAGGCTAAGGTTGGCCGGGTTGGGATACAATCGCATGGTGCTTACGTTTTGCTCGTCAATACTTGTAATGAAGACATATACGTAATCGTTTTCCGGTTCTAAAAGTGAGAAGGCCGGGTAGGATTCGCAAATTACTTCAACAAAGTCGTGAACAGCTGTTACCTGATAGTAGTAACCCACGCCTGCATCAACATCCATATCGAAATACTCAAATGAAGCTACAGTAGGATCATGTTCTACAGAGGCAATCAGTTCGAAGGCAACGTTATCGGTTGAACGGTAAATGTTGTATCCTTCAAGATTACGTCCGGCATTCAGGTCGGCTACGTTGTTGGCTGTGCTGCTTATTCCGGAAGCACTCAACAATGAGCGCTCAGAAACATTGTAGTTGTCAAAAGGTTTATCCATTGGCAAGGCTACAGTGGCTCCGGCTGCTGTGGTTACAA
>JAGYLH010000170.1 GCA_018400955.1 Bacteroidales bacterium | reverse complement strand
TAACAGTATTTGGAACTACTTATAATGTAAAGAAAGGATTTACATATCTTATTGATAATAAAAATGAAAGAATAATTCAGGTAAAACCAAGAAAACTTACTACTGAAGAACAAGATTTAGTAATAGAGTTATTAAAAACTTATACAAGTAAAGTTACTATAAAAGAAAATGGTAAAATAGATACTACTGGAGCTAATGTATTAGAACTTAAAAATGGAAATGTATTAGAAGATGGCATTACAGTAGTTGTAGTATAGCATGACATGTTTGACACTTTTAGCTGATCATTAAAGATGGGGCTTTTTTCAAGCCCCATCCCCCCTTAAGGGGGCTTTAATGGTCGATTTCGTAGCAGGAGTTCTTTGACATTTTTGAAAAGTAGTTAGTTACCAGTCTATTGAAGTATGATAAGGAAAAAGATGTTTTATTTCTCCATTCTGACGTACAACAAGACATTGATTGTCAATATTGACTTCGGCGACAACATATGAATACTTTAATGATTCATCCATTAAAAAACTTTCTGTGGCTATTCTAAGTTTTAAATCGCTCCGGATAAACCTGATGTAATACACTACCCCGGACTCTAATGGAATTTTCTGTTGATTATGGATATTGCCATTGTAGCGCGTTCTTCCACCAAGCAGTTTTGATGCTTCAATGGGTGTTTTATGCTGTTGTGTACTATAGCGATGGTTTGAGTTATGAAATTCATTGAATAGAATCGATTCCTTGAAGAGGTGCTCAAAACTTGAAAAAGTAATTTTCCTCAGGAACCTCTTTTGATAAGTATCATTAAACTTCTCTATTATTCCATTTCGCCATGGCTCCTTGACTGGTATAAAAACTGGGGCAACTCCTTGGCTGAGAGCAAACCTTATCACAGATCCAAAACTCCTTGGATAACGGTTGCTCCCACGGAACGAAAGCTCATTGTCCATTTGCAAAGCGTCTGGAAACCCGTATTGATGCCAAAACGTTGCAATTGCATTTAATATCTCACACGAAGACTTTGTCCTGATGGGTTTTGTAAAACAAGTATGCGTTTCAACGTCAATGATATTAAAACTATAGAATCTGCCATCACCTTTAATATAACGTGGACCAACCAAATCCATCTGGTGTGTGGATATGAAAAGATCAGGATAATCATGATGCTTTTTAACTTTGAGAGGAATCTTGTTTAGTCCATGCCTTGCAATTACTCGGTTTATTGTCCATACTGGCGGTGGTTTTAGCTTTCTGTGGTGAAATTCATATTGGATCGCAATGGCTCCAATTTGTGAATAATTCCGCCCATCAAGTTCCCGGCGGATATCCAGTATTTGCTGTTCTAAATCGCTATCAATCTTTGTCGGATTTTTCTTTGGGGCTTTGGAATTATCAAGATACCAGGAGTTTTCATCTGTTCGTGCCTGATAACGCTTCAACCAATTATAAAACCACTGGCGGGTTTTTCCCAAAGAATTAACAATAGAGGTAATTCTCTCCCCAGATTGATGCCTTGTTATGGCTACTTTTCGCTTTTCGTATTCATTCATTTTTTATCTGAATGATACGAAAAAATATGTCAAAGAACCTCTTCTATTTTAAAAGTGTCAACAATGTTGTGCTACGAAAAAATGTGCCAACGATGTTATGCTATTTATCAATTACCTCACTTAACAATATTTGTCTCTCATTTATTTTTCTGAATTGGAGTTGTAGAAACCCCCTGCAACCATGCAGAAATCTACTCCCCTCCTGTTTCACCCTTAAATTTGCGTTATAATCAATAACACACAAAATTATGACAGCGAAAAACAACAAAACCTATTACCTGCTGATCCTCGACCGCAGTGGCTCCATGCAAACCCCGGCAGAGATGGCCATCAGCAGTTTCAATGAACAGCTTCAGCTTATTAAAAAGCTGAACCGAAAGTACAACGATCAGCAATTGCTGGTATCACTGTATCCCCCCCAGCAAAGGCATATTTTATAATCGATTAAGCGAGTTTACTTTTGCAGCAAAATCAAAAACGTATGAAAAACCAGAAGGCTGCGGCCATGTTTGCAAAAGTTGATGAATGGAAAAAGAGTGGGAAGTCGATGCATGATTTTGCTGCGAGCGTAGGACTTTCCAAGAGTTGTTTCGAGTATTGGGTTCGCAAAAAGCGGAAGATGTCGGTTGGTTCGCCTGAATTTGTGGAGTTGGTAACATCGGATAATCCGGTGGTGAGTATGCGACAATCGTCAAATAATAATGAAATCCCACCACAGGCACAAATCGTTTTCACTTTTCCGGGTGGAATGTGCGTAAAAGTGTACGGATAAATGCTTGCCCTGAGCGCAAATCTGCGCTACTTTTTGTGTTGCCATTCTACCGATATGCGCAATGGTTTTGATGGATTGGCCGGAATTGTGAGAAATCACCTTGGAAAGGATCCTGTTTCGGGTGATGTTTTCATCTTTTTGAACAAGGTCCGCACACACATCAAGGTACTCTATTGGGATGGTGACGGGTTTGCTCTTTTTTATAAGCGTTTGGAGCGAGGCAGGTTTGTCCGGTGTACAGCCCTCAATAAGTCGTCAGTAGAAATGAAAAGAGAGGAGCTTTTGATGCTTTTAGAGGGTCTTTCGTATAGCGACATGAGTCGAAAAAAGCGTTTCAAATTCGGCTGATTATTTTGCAAATAATATCTCCAAAACCCTTGTTAATTCAGGAGTTTGATGTATATTTGTCAGCATGAAACAACAGCAGAATACAGCGGGAATTTTAAGCAAAAAAGTGGCTCTTTTAGAAGTTGCCCTTGCGCAAAAAAATGCTGTTATCTGCGAAAAAGAA
>JAGYLH010000017.1 GCA_018400955.1 Bacteroidales bacterium | reverse complement strand
ACTGCTTTCCGGTTTCGCCTGCTTCATTATGCATTTGCAGGTTTTGGTATGATTGAAAAAGCAAATCTGTTGCTGTTTCATCCTTTTCGTCCAGGGCGAGTATCTTCAACAAAACAGCAATAGCATCTTTATACAAGCTGTTGCCGAAAAGAAACTTTGCATACTCATGCAAAAGGCCGGTATTTAATGGGTCAATTTTCAGCCGATCCTCAAACACCTGTTTCTTTGCCGCTTCTTTTGATTCAAGTTTGTGGTCATCAGCCAAAGCATTGCCGCATTTTTTGCAGTAATTCTTAGAGTCATCGTAAGTGATGTTGCATTGTTTGCATTTTTTCATATCGTAAGTTTTATTTGCAATTCGTTTTACAAACCTTCGATCTTCATGAATTTCTCGACCGTATCATTAAAGTTTGAACATTGTGAGAGTTCATCTTTAGAAAACTTATTACCAGCATCCTTTGCTACCAAAATATATTTTTCAATAAGAGCATCCATTCTTTCGGTTTTTGTCTCAGTTAACTGACCGATAATCCCATCTCCTTTTGTTTCAATCATTTCATCAAGTATTAGCTCTATTGCATCCACATAATCACATGCAGAATTTAGTTCCGACAGCTCAATTTCCAATGCTTTTCTTGTCTCAAATTTACAAGATGAAGATGCTACCATCATTAAAAATGAAACAGCTAATACGAATAATCTCTTTTTCATGACTTTGTAGGATTTATTTTTCCCCTTTGTTTCCTATTCTTGAATTCCTTGAAGAAAACCATGTGGCTTCACTAATCTTTATTATTCAAATTACAGGGTTTAGAGTTTATTTCCACATTCTTCGCAAAACTCCCCAATATTTTTTTCCTTGTATTTTTTTCCACAACCCTCACAAAACATTTTTTGTTCGTCATTCATTTTAGGTGCTGGTTGCTTGGCACTTTCTAAAAATTGAACTCCTACAAGCCCTAAAATGAAGCCTCCAACAGTTGTTATTCCTCCCCATTTTACTTCCAGGTGTTTTGCAAACTCATTCCCCTGCATTTCGATAAAAAGGTATAGCATATAAACAATCCCAAAAATTGAACTGATGAGTATAAAAGGCTTTGCCTTTTCAAGCTTTTTAGCATTTAAAAAGAAAAAAAAGGCACCTATAATAACCCCTGCTGCTACAAAAGCGAACCATTTATCGTCCCCTAGATCATAACCTGAAATTGTTTGGTCATCACAGCCAACCCAAGGCGCAAAAAAACTGAACAATGCAACTGCACCGCCAATTAGGCTAATGTAAGATTTGCCTTCTTGCTCAGGTTTGTTTTTCGGTGATCTATAGTTCAAGTTATGATCCTCTCTTACGGGTATATTCTTGTTGTTGTCTCCTGAACCTCCGATTCCAAGCAGGTCGTTTATGTTTTTTTCTTCCATAATTACTTTTGGTTTTTATAGAGGGTTATAAGGAATGGTAATAACAAAGCGAGGCCAAGGAATGAGACAATTTGTAAGTACCTGAAGTACCAGTATTGAATACCTGTTTCAGACTCAAACCATACTAATAATCCTAAATTTACTAAAGACCATAAGACTGCTGGAATCAGTTGAAATACCACCCCAATAATTGCCATAAGTGTTGCGGTTTTTAGTTTCATTTATGTTTAGTGTTTAATGTTCCAGATTATTTTGCTATACGGTCGCATTCAGTTTTTGCGGTTTCTGAATACCAGGGTTTTCACTATATGAAAGATAGAAAATATTTTTGATTTAATAAATAGTTATTGTAGTATAAAGTTTTTATTTTTTTTCTTTGGAAATATGTTCTTCAATTCTACAAACAGTTCGCTGAATAGAGAGAAAGGTTAAAAAAGTCCCAATCAAAACAACAATTAAGATACCTGAAGCAACACCTAGCAGTGCTTTTTGACGTAAACTACGTTTGAGTATATTCTTAGCCTCAAACTCTAATTCCGCTTTTGTTTTTTCATTGATAAACTTTGTATCCATTGCTGCGATTTGAGCAGCGTATTCTTGATCAATACGATATATAGTGTTTTCTCTATCTGAGTTTTTTTCTAAATATTTTATGTAATATTTACTTAATAGCTCAGCTTGCTTTTCCGATTCAATATTATTCAGTAAATTAATGTATAAGTCAGTTGCTTCAGTCAGCTTTTTCAGGTTTTGGTTAAAAACATTGTAATAACTCCCTATCAGCTTATCAAGAATATCTGTTCTGCTATCCTTATCGAACTTGTGTATAATTTGCGATACGTAATCAATGAAATTAGCACCATCCCCAGGATTTCGCGTGCCAAATGCAATCATTTTTTGCAAATAATCGATATTCTCAATGTGTTGAAAATGATCTATAGTTTTTGAGACAGAGGTTAAAATAGCCCCACTATGGTCAATGTTTCGGGGAGTAATTGAAAGGACTACACCTAAAGCCTGAAACCTTTTGCTTTCTTGTGTTTTTTCAATAACCATTGTTATTCTATTAACAACATTGCTTTTTTGCATATAGGAATTGGCCCCAACGGAAACAAAGTAATCAGAAATCAATTCATTTATACCCTTTTTGTTAACAACCCACCGCCTGTACTCTTCTTTTTTATAAACATCCCAATACCTTTTGCCATATGGGTAAGTCCAATATCCAGTGCTCTGCCATGAATAATTTTCGGGTGGCACCAATAATTTCAGTTTTTCTAATGATTGCTCAAAAGCATCCTTGTTTTCATCAATTACTTTATCTTCTGTTGGTTTCGCTGCTTGTTCCTCCCTATGTTCCTTAATTTCCGTTTCTTTCTTTTCTGTAATTAATTCATCAATACCTACCTTTACTGGCTCTGGATATGCAATTTTTTCCGGGTAAGGATTTTTAACAACTGTTCTTTCTGATGGTGGAAATACACTCCACAATACTATTGCTAAGCTAATTAATACGCTAAGCGTAGCTATCATAATAAATAAATGCCAGACAATAAGGGACACATTGAAAACATATTTATTCTCAATTTTACTGAAATAGTTGGTTTTCATGATTTTAAGTTTTAGTTATAAATTGATAAATCTTTCACCCTACTCCTAATAGTGCAACAATAATTATCAGTACAAGCGTGCCTGTGCCTTTAATTATATTGTTGGTTGTTTTGTTTACTCCAAATCGTTCCTCAACTTTTCGAGTTCCCGTATTGTAGGTGCCTTCAATCTTTTTGGCACCAGATAAATAAAACTCTGTAAAGGGGCCATGCCTTCTGTTGTTTTTACACGAATACTCGCTAACTATTTTTCCATTTTGATAGTTTTCTTCTTTATTAATATCGCCATCTATTCCCATAATGAAGTATTTCCCATCATTTATTGAGCCATTTGTGTAACGTAAATCTGACACGATTTGCCCGTTCTCATGCCATTTGAGCATCATGCCATTAATCTGTCCAGCAGTAACTTCTTGAAGTTTTTTTAATTTTCCATTTCGATGCCACTCTATAAGAGTGCCTTCTTTTACCTTTCCAAGTTCAAATGTTGCCTCAAATACGCCTTGATGCACTTCTTCGTTTTGTGCTTCATAACTTGGAACTTGATACAACCATTTCCCTTCTTTAATTCCAAACTCATAATTGCCTTCAGCTGTAATTCCTCCTGGATGATGCTCCTTAAAATGCCCATGTCTCAGATTATCATGCCATTTACCTTCATATTTTGCATCTTCGACCCATTCTTTTCCATAACCATTTTTCATATCCTTTTGGTATGTACCATGCCAAAGAGTATCACCCCGTTCATTTAAAAAAGTATGGATCCCGTTTTTCAACCCATCTTCATAAAATTCAAGACTGTGAACTTTTCCATCTCTGTAATATTTAAACCATTCCCCTTCTGGATAACCATTTTTAATAATCCCTTTCGATTCTATAATACTGAGCCCATAGTCATAATATTCAATTTGAAAATTATTATCAAAAAATATTTCTGTTTGAATTTCACCATTAACACACTTAAACATTTTGATCTTTTTACGATTCCTGTCATATTCAAAGAAAGCACTATCCGTTATTTTGTTGTTTTGGTAATTAATTTCTTTGAGAATGTTCCTGTTCATGTGCCATTCAATGTACTTTCCATGCTTTGCGCCATTTACAAACGAAACAGCCTTAACTAATGATCCGTTGCGGCTGTATGTTTCTTCCTTGCCATTTAAAACACCAGAATAATAACGTGTTATTATGCTTAATGTCCCATCTCTTGAGTACTCTTTAAAAACCCCATGCTTAAGATCTTTGAGGTATTCACCCTCCAACTTTTTGTTTCCATTTTCATACCATTCAACAAATGAGCCCTCTTTTTTGCCGTCTTTAAATGTAGTCTCATTTTTTTTGATACCACTATCATAATAATCATAAAAAACGCTATTTTTGAAGCCTCTGTTGAACTCCCCAATTTTTTTATAGGAAGTTTCACTGATTAAAACACCGGTGAATGGGCTTCCATTAAAAAATGCCCTCTCACCCTTGTATTCTATTTCATTTTTGAAGGCTGGCAGAAGGTCTTGGCCTGAGGCATCCAATGTGATTGTGAATAATACTAACAATATTAATTTTTTCATGTTTTTGGATTTTATCTGATGTTTGTTCATGTTTAAATAATATCATCCCTGGATAATGCATGCCATGTTTCAAATCCACTTGCTTTAATAGTGTCGTGCTTATAAAAGAGATAAACATATTTAGACTACTGTGTTAGTCAGTCTCGGCTTCCTCAACTTCTTCATTTTTTTCAACGAATTTAACAGCTGTGCCATATATAAGTAAGCGCCCAACAATGTTACCATTCATATTTTCAATTTCTATTCTTACTCCAACTACAGCATCAGCTTCTAAATTTTTAGCAGCTAATATAAATTTTTCCCATGCACTATTATATGCTTTCTCAACAGGTCCTAATTTAAAACCTGAAGTAGTTCTGATATCCTCCGGAGCAGCAATTATGCTTATTATTTCATAGTTTTGCTTGACATCGAGAGTTGTGTAAATAATCTTTTTTTCATTTTTATCTTCCTGGCTGAAAGATAGGGTATTAACAACTGTCATTAAGCTAATTAAAACTGCTAACTTTAAATAATTGTATTTCATAACATTAGTATTTTTATCCCCTACTCATTTGGCTTTTCGGTTCCGCCCCGTTTTTTTTAGTGGATTCTGGACTCCACTTTTAACTATTTTGTCACTGCGGGTGATCAGCCCTGACCTCGATCATTACCTATGTTATATACACTGGTTTAATTCACGATTTGCACTGAACAATTAAACTACTCCGCCGCCAATGATTAACCTGACAAAGCCAAATAACACTGCAACACCACAAAGTATTAAACCGGCAATAGCGTTGCCTTTTGGCTCTCCTTCTTTTGCTTGTGACACCGCTACAATACTGATTATTAGACCGACTGCAGCAAATGGGATATTAATCCAATTGAGTGCGCCCAAACAAGGGAAGAAGCCTACAATCATTCCTATGATTGCTAAAATTCCAAAAATTAAACTTGCTGTTTTCATTTAAAAAGTGATTTTAATTAGTAAAAATGATAATTAATAAGTCTATGATATATTGGTAATTCATGAGTCTTCTATATATTCTGTTTGATTTTTCGTGTGTTATAAATGTTAAATGAAGCAAATAGTATGAAGTTCAACACAAAGGAAAAATAAACATAGAGACTTCCTTTATTCAAATCATGCGCATTACTAAAATTTCCACTACTAATTTCAATAAATGCCCTTGTCATTCCACACAAAGAACAATCCACATTGAACTGTTTTTTTGAAATACAGGTTGGTGAGTTTTTTAAAATATTCTGTCTGTCCATAAAGAACGGTGAAATTGTAATCAGTGCTGTAACCACACTAATTGCAGCCCAAGCTATGAACATGGCCTCTTTTTGTTCTTTATATATTCTTTGCTTCAAATGATTCACTTTGCTGTTCTTCTTTACTTCTGTTTGTCCTGATTGACTTTGTGGATTTTGATTTTCTTGTGTTCCTCAGAGTTTAGCCGAAACTCCAACAGTAACAATGGAGATTCCCCAACCTAATTCGGCCATTGCAGCAATTCTTTCAGTAAAAAAATACCGACCACCGGCAAAAATCTGCAAGATTACACCATTGCTGTCTTGTTTTTTGCCAGATTCATACTTAGTTACATCACTTAGGTAACCTAACGTTACACCCGCGTATGTATCTAAATTGTCTACGAGTGCATAATGTGCATATCCTCTGGCACCAATTATAAAAGTTGAATTTTTATAATCAAATGAAGAAAGCCCACTTTCATATTTAAAGGCTGAGTATCCCATAATGCCACCAATCCCAACAGAGCCATTTCCTTTAAATAAATCATCCTTAACAATGTATTCAAAAGCAATTGGGATTAAAGGGAACCTCATCTTTTCAAATCTGTGTTTGGACGGTCTTACTAAGCGAAGTCCAACGTTTAGCAGCATATCCCCCTTAGCAATGGATTGAGAAACGATTCCTTTAGATGATGATAATGTTGCAGCATCTGTACTACTGATTTCATCAGCGTTGTATTCAAAAATCTCGCCATTCATCGTTCTGATTTTCACCCGTTCTGAATTCTGTTCAACGATTTCGCCTTTTACAGAATAACCGTTTTTCAGGTGTAAAACAACTATTTTATTTTCCTGTGCTTCTAATGAAAGGATGGCACCGAACACAATTATCAAGATCAGGATTATTTGTTTCCTTTTCATTTCAAATATATTTAAGTTATTCGAATTCAATAATATCGGCACTTACAGTTACTTTTTCTTTCATCACAATTATGAAATTGCTAAATTTGAAATCAACTGTAACATTAGCCAATGCCTGCCCATCTTTCAAAGGGTTATTTTGCATCATATCCTTTTTTGCATCCAGGACAAGTGCATCTTTTGCTAAACCGCCAATACCAAATATTTTGGTTGTTGAGGCTGTTCCTGAAGCAATTTTAACCAGCTTATAATTGTTGGTTGTCAATGCTGCATTTCCTGTCATCATACCTGCGTGAAATGCACAGTTTGACATTATGAAGGTGAAAAATGTCAAGACAGCGAATAATTTTAATGCTCTCATTTTAATTGAATTTTGTTCCCTACTCATTTGGCTTTTCGGTTCCGCCCCGTTTTTTTTGATGGTTTCTGGTCTCCATTGTTTTTGTTTAAAGCACATTGACTTATCAGGCGATAACTTCATCGAAGAATGCTCAAGCTTTTTAATCCCTTGCCTTAAGGACGAATCTCAATCCAATAATGGTCAAGACACCTCCTGCAATCAATGCTAATATAGGTAACGTTTTATCTTTTCTGTAATCCATGGGCATTGCTTCACCTCCTAAACTTTTTGACATTTCATTGAGCATGTTCATACCCTGCTCTAATTTGTCAGGCTGTAGGTTCTGATAACCCATATAGCCTATCAAAAGTCCAACTGCTGTGATGATGAGGCCGGCAATAAGCTTTTCTGATTTCATTGTGATTCAATTATTTAGCATCATTTTTATAAATGACCACCACAGTGGTAACACATTTTATCACCTGGTTCAATTTCAACTTGTTTCCCACAGCTTGTGCAATAAACCACCTTTTTGCTGGAGTCTTCTGTTGTTATATTGCTTGATACCTTACCGGCATTGTATTTATTGTGTAATGATGCTGCCCCAATGCAGAGGAGTCCGATTTTTAGATGAAACAGCAACAGTAAGACACCCCCAGCAACCCCCAGTTTTCTTAGTTCACTAATAGGTGCATCGTTTGAATTTGCGATAATAAAAGCAATAACTCCTATGATTATTAAAATTGTTCCAATTGTGGTCATTGTGTTTTCAATCCAAACTGTTTCGTCTGAAGGCTGTTTTAAAACTACCGCTATCGCGTAGCTTAATCCGGCGAAGGCGATTAATAACAGCCCAATATATAGTGGGAAGATGAGCACTTCTGGATTCCGACTAATAATTTGCCCAAAATCAGATATCATTGCACCTGGAATAAATATCCCGGCAAGAAGGAATATTGCAGCAATTATGTAAAGCACAGTTACTAGTGTATCAAACTTTCTGTTATAAAAATTTTGGATGCTTTGTGTATTCATATTCATCGGGGTTTATGTTAATGAACTTATTTTCTTGCCGTCTGCACTTATCTAGCATACACCTTATCATAATCCGAATAAGATGTTGAGCCACATTTAGGGCATGTTGTTCCTGATCCACTGCTACAATCGCTGCAATATTTTTTTCCGCATTGACGGCAAGTGTGCACAGGAAAGTAATTGCTGGAAAAACTTTTTGAGGCTGTTCGCCCACAATTGGGGCAACTGGTAAAATCACTCATGGCTGTTGGTTTTTGGTAGGTGCAAGTTATATAGTAATACTTTCTAAGCCATAAGTTACAATCAGTATTTATTATTTTGCAGATTTAGGCAGGTAATTGGTAAATATTCACATGTGTTCAGGAATCATCTGTCTATTTCTTGAAGTGTTTTTGACATACTAAAACATGTAAAACAGAGATCATTTGCACATTTCAATATCCCACAATGAATTTAATGCCAAAGCAGAGCTTGATATGCCTTACAAATCAAGCCGGTTTTGTTACACTTAAGTATCATACAAAACCTTATTTATCAAATAGATAATCAGTATTTCAGGGAAATTATTAATTAGGTGGGCAAAGTGTTTCCTTACTTCAAATTCTTCACCGCCCGCAAAACGGGTTCGCGCAGGCGTTCATACACAGTTTCGTCGGTGCCGGTGCCATCAATTTCGATAACCTGGTTTTGCTGCTGATAATAATCGAGCACAGGTTCGGTGCGTTGCTGGTGCTCTTCCAGCCTTGCAACAATAGTGGCTGCACTGATGTCGTAAGGCATTTTTTCGGGGGTGTGGCTGCGTGCGTCCAGCCGGCGGATCAATTCTAAAACGGGCACCTTTAGGCTGATCACACACGAAATGGCCGTGCCTTGCTTTTTCAATATGCCATCCAGGATGTAGGCCTGCACCAGTGTGCGTGGATAACCCTTGAAAACATATCCCCTGCCAGCACCATCTGTTTCCTTGAGCTTTTTTTCGATCAGCCTGATTACCAATTCGTCAGGGACCAGCAGTCCTTTTTCGAGATAAGGTGTGATTTTACCGGCCAGGCTTCCTTTGCCCATCACTTCTTCCTGCAACAACTCGCCGGTGGAAATAATCCGCAGGTTGAAATCCGCGGCCAGGCGGGCTGCCTGGGTGGCCCTACCGGCACCCGGGTATCCGAACAAGATAATATTGGCGGGCCGCCGGTTCAACTCTTCGGTAACGTGCTTATTGATGCGTTCAAAAACCTGTTCTGAATTGCCCATGCCATCAATACGGGTGAGGATGCCCGCACTTTCGTAAAACTCCAGCAACGGCAGTGTTTTTTGATGGTACTCCTGTAAACGCCGCTTGATGACCACTTTGTTGTCGTCGCTGCGGTTTTGCTCCTTGGCACGCTGCAACAGCCTTTTGGTGCATTCCTCATCGGGCACATCCAGGATGAATATCCGGCTTAGTGCAGTTTGCAGGCGGGTAAACAAACCATCGAGGATATAAGCCTGCACATAGGTGCGCGGAAAGCCGTCAAAAAGGAAGCCATCGCTGCGTTGTTCAGCATGCAGTGCGTTGCCGATAATTTGTACAATAATTTCGTCATCCACCAGGCCGCCTGCCTCAATGATGGCCTTGGCCTTTAGTCCCAGCGCACTGCCGGCCTTTATTTCGTTACGCAGGGCTTCGCCTGTCGAAATATAGTTGAGGTTGTAGCGCGACATCAGCATTTCGGCCTGGGTGCCTTTTCCGGCACCGGGTGGGCCAAATAATATCAGGTTCAGCATGGCGATTGGTTTTTAAAGTGATTGACCCTACAATAATAATGAATATTTGTGATTTAGCCGAACTTAAAAACCTACAAATTAACTGTAAAGATAGGTAACCGCATCAATTTTTACTATGGGTTTTCCCTTCGGGCGGATGAAATGCTGACCTTTGCAAAAATTTATCGATTTGAACCGCTTCCTCGATATACGATCTTATTTCCATCGTGTTGGTTTTGCCTTCAGGGCACTGAAGAGCCACAATTTCAGGTTGTTTTTTTATGGAAGCATGGTGTCGTTGATGGGCACCTGGATACAGAACCTGGCATTGGGTTGGCTTGTTTACAGCATGACCGACTCAGCCTTTTATCTTGGCCTTGTTGGTTTTGCAGGCCAAATTCCATCCCTTTTTTTAACGCCCATCGCCGGGGTGTATGCCGACAGGCTCAACCGCCGAAAAGTGTTGGTTATTACCCAGGCTGTGCCTATGGTGCTGGCCTTGCTGCTCGCTTTTTTGGTGTTTACCCAAACCATCACCGTAGGGCTGATATTAGTCATAGTGGTCATTAATGGCTTGGCCAATGCCTTTGATACCCCATTCAGGCATGCTTTTCTGCTGGACATGATAGGCGATAAAAAACTGCTGCAAAATGCCATTGCCCTCAACTCAACCTTGTTTAATTCTGCACGTTTTATCGGGCCTACAATAGGTGGTTTTATGATTGCCTATTTCGGGGAGGCTTTTTGTTTTCTGTTTAATGGGATTAGCTATTCAGGAGTCATTGTTGCCTTATTGGCCATGCGTTTAAAAAAATCAAGCACCCCCAAACCAAAAGGCTCCATACTGGCCAACCTGAAGGAAGGACTTGTTTATACCTACAATTTTGTTCCCATACGTTATATGATACTGCTTGTGATGACAAGCAGCTTCTTCGGGCTTCCTTTTCAGGCATTTCTGCCTGTTTTTGCACGTGATATATTACAGGGCGACTCACAGATGCTTGGGTTGCTCGTAGGCTCGGTGGGGGCAGGTGCGCTCAGCGGTGCATTTTACCTTGCTTCGCGCAGCCATGTTGGCGGCATACCGCGTATGATTAGTCTTACGGCCCTGCTTTTTGCGGCTGCATTGATGGCTTTCAGTTTTACCACAGTTTCCTGGCTGGCTATGATGTTGCTATTCGTCACTGGATTTGGGATGATCGTACAGTTTGCCGCAACCAACACCTTGCTGCAAACTGTTGTTGCCGAAGACAAACGCGGACGTGTGATGTCGCTCTATGGGCTCTCATTTATGGGTATTACTCCATTGGGTAGCCTTTTGATCGGTAGCCTGGCAACACAATTTGGGGTGCCGGCTACACTTTTTGTTTCTGCAACCATTTGCCTCCTTGCGGCTGTGCTTTTCCTGCGCAGGGTGAAGGTGGTGAAAGGGATGGCCGAAAATCATTCTGGTATTTAAACGTGCTTGCATTACCACCAAATTTAAGACTCCCGGGAGTAAACTCACCCCTTTTGGGAAGAATTGCTGTCTGTTTATAAAACAGATATTCTATTTTTGCCGATTAAACCCCAATGCTATGTTCAAAAAAGCCAAAGTGCCACATACCTATGTTATTGTTTTTGCGATAATTGTGCTTGCTGCTGTCCTCACCTGGTTTATTCCGCCAGGTAAGTATGTAGAGGTGCCGGTAACCATAAATGGACAAGATCAAACTGAACTTCGGTTTTTTTACGAACACGATTTGCCCGAATCATATCAGGGTGAATTTAAAAGCGAGTACCAGACCTGGCAGGTGTTTTCAGCCATGTTTAAAGGTTTCGTAAAGCAGAGTGGCATCATTATTTTCATCCTGATGATTGGCGGTGCCTTTTGGATTATGAATCAGAGCAAAGCCATTGACGTAGGCATCATGGCCTTTTTAAAATTCACAAAAAAACTGGAAAACAACCGGCTGATGCGGAGTGTTGGCATCGACAATATCATTATCAGCCTTATAATGATTATGTTCAGTATTTTTGGTGCTGTGTTTGGCATGAGCGAAGAAACCATTGCCTTTGCCATTATCCTGATTCCCTTATCCATTTCGATGGGGTATGATTCGCTTGTTGGAGTGAGCATGGTGTATGTTGGCGCCCACCTGGGTTTTGCAGGAGCCATTTTGAATCCGTTTACCATCGGCATAGCGCAAGGTCTGGCCGACATCCCACTTTTTTCGGGTATCGAATACCGCATGTTCAGCTGGGTGGTCATCAATTTTGTAGGAATTGTATTTGTGTTGCGATATGCAAGAAAGATCCGTAAAAACCCTCGAAATTCAAGTATGTATGAAGAGGATGTTTACTGGCGCGATCGCGATCAGCACGAAAACACCAACATCACTTATTATACACCAACAATGGCCTGGGTTGTTTTTGGCATGGTGCAAGCGGCATTGGTTGTATTTTCGTTTATCTATCCCGAAACCACCATGACTGTAGGCAACAGTTCGCTCACCTTGAGCATTATTCCCATTTCAACAGCTTTGTTTGCCTTGTTTGGTGTATTAAGCCTGCGCAAATCGGTACATTTTTTCATTCTTTTGCTACTGGCCTACACCATACTCTATCTGATTATCGGGGTGATGGGTTATGGCTGGTATGTGATGGAAATTGCCACCCTCTTTCTGGTGATGGGCATAGCCAGCGGCCTGGCCATCAACAAAACGGCGGATGAAATTGCCATACTCTTTCTGGAGGGGGTAAAGGACATTATGTCGGCAGCCATCATTGTGGGCCTTGCGGGTGGTATTATTGTGGTGTTACAGGATGGCGGCATCATCGATTCCATACTTTACGGCTTGTCGAAAGCCATGGGCAACTTTGGCAAGGTGGCATCGGTAGGGGTGATGTATGTTATACAAACCATAATCAATATTGTTATCCCTTCAGGTTCGGCTAAGGCGGCTATCACCATGCCCATTATGGCACCTTTCAGCGACTTGATTGATATTTCGCGCCAGGCTACGGTAATGGCTTTCCAGTTTGGGGATGGCTTCACCAATATGATTACACCCACTTCCGGCGTGCTTATTGCTGTGCTGGGTATTGCCCGGATTCCTTACCACAAATGGGTAAAATGGATATGGCCCCTGATTACCATTTTGATTTTGCTCGGCTTTTTACTCTTGATTCCAACAGTGACGATGGAGTTGAACGGCTTTTAGAACATAGCATGTCGTTATTTATGGAACATCAACCAGGCTTGGTGAAAATTCGCTTGTGAATAAAACCATTCATATTCACTGCTGACTTGGTATGCTGAAAATAAAGCTGGAGCCTTTGCCAACTTCACTCTTCGCCCAAAATTTACCTCTGTGTTTTTCTACAAATTCTTTGCATAGGATTAAGCCC
Source organism: Bacteroidales bacterium (assembly GCA_018400955.1). Classification (GTDB taxonomy): domain Bacteria; phylum Bacteroidota; class Bacteroidia; order Bacteroidales; family F082; genus CALAZZ01. Next base: position 28,715 of record JAGYLH010000017.1, on the reverse strand, counting down.
AGGCCAGTGCCCTTTTCGTTTTGGGTGCCTCGGGTTGAGTAGGTTTCCTCAATGCGAAATAGTTTTTTTAAGCTACTTTCATCTATTCCAATCCCATTGTCTGTTACACTCAGTACCCATTCTTTTTCATTGGCAAATGTTTTCAGGCTGATTTGCCCTCCATTGTTCGTGAACTTAATGGCGTTTGAAAGCAGGTTTCTGACGATGGTACTAATCATGTCTTTATCAGCAAAAACCAATAGCTTATTATCCAACGCTTGATTTATTCGAATGGATTTTTGATTGGCTGTTTCTTCCAGGAGATCAATATTTTCGTTGATTAATTTAGCCAGCTGAAAATATTCCGGAGCGTATTCAATACGGCCTGTTTGCGATCGTGACCAATCCAGCAGGTTCATCAGCAGTTCCAGGGTTTGCTGGGCCGAGCTGCGGATAGTGTGACTGATTTTCTCAATCGTATCGAACTCCTTTTTGCTTACACGTTCTGCCAATATCTCGCTCAAACCTACAACACTGCTAAAAGGACTTCGCAGGTCATGGGCAATGATTGAAAAAAATTTATCTTTGGTCGCATTTAACTCGGTCAATCGTTCAGCTTGTTTGCTGAGCTCCAGGTTTTTCTCCTCCAGTTGTTTTTGCTGTGATGCAATTAGTTTCTCCTGAATAAGCTTATTATGATTTGCCTTCCACAACAGGTACGACACCAGGAACCCAAGTACGATCGCGGTTACTGCATTCACACGATTGGACAGAATAATTTCCGGATTGTTTTGAGTGAGAGGGAGTAAAAGATAGAAAAACACAAAGTTTACAGTAAATAAAAACAAAGAGATCAGCGGATGTATTAAAAACAAAACAGACATTGCGATGCTGGCTATAATCAACGGTGTGATGGCCGGTGTCACTAACTGATCAATGATGCTTATAGAGGCACTTGTGAGCAATAAAAGCAAAATAATAGCAAGCACCATTACTTGCTTAAAAAGGAAATTAGAAAAAAACGCCTTCACCCTGCTTAAAGATAATATGGCAGCAAGCAGCGAAATACCAATCAGTAACGAATGGGATAATATGATGCCATATCGCCATGTATATTCAACAGTACCTGCTTCAGGCATATTATAAAGAAAAAAGATGATATGACCCAGGCTTATTGGGATCAGCAAATAAGGAATGTAAGGCAAGCGCTTCAGGTTTTGCTCCACTACCTTTTGCATGAAGGATTTATCATATTTGTGAAATGTGAACCAAGTTAGCATAAAGGTTTCTTTCTGTATGAATCAGCAATAACTTATCACTGAACGTTTTTATATTGGATGTCATTCCATGAATTTCTTCAAGTGACATCCCGGAAAGCCATCCTAATCATGCAGGCTTTAATTTCGGTGGAGCAAACAAACTTATCACAAATCCTCAATAAAACTTAAACTTTTTGCAAAGCCACAGTAAAATGCCGCATGATGGGAGCTTCATATGTTATACGATAACCTGATTTAATATGGTTACGTTTTTCATGTAAATTGATAATGTGTGCGGCTACATAGCGCATATGGTTGTTGGTATAGGTACGTCGTGGTATGGCCAGCCTCACCATTTCCAAATTGGGATAACGGTTTTCGCGGGTATTTGGGTCACGGTCGGCCAAAATGGTGCCAATTTCAACGGCCCTCACACCACTCTCCTTATAGATTTCGATGGCTAGCGTCTGGGCAACATATTCTTCCTGAGGTACTTCGGGCAAGAAACGTTTGGCATCAATAAAGATGGCATGGCCGCCAAAAGGATATTGTACAGGTACGCCGGCATCACGTAAAAGCCTTCCCAAAAAAGCTACCTGCCGGATACGTGTTTCGAGGTAATCGAATTCGGTGCCTTCGCGCAGTCCCTGTGCGAGGGCATTCATATCGCGCCCCGACATACCGCCGTAAGTGATATAGCCTTCAAACATAATGTTGTACAGGCTTGCTTCGCGGAAAAGGGATTCGTCCCGCATGCCAATAAAACCACCCATATTCACAATGGCGTCTTTTTTGCTGCTCATTGTCATGGCATCGCCATAGGAAAACATTTCGAGCACGATGTCGCGTATGCTTTTTTCGACATATTCTTCCTCCCGCATTTTGATGAAATAGGCATTTTCAGCAAAACGGGCAGCATCGAAAACCACGCGAACGCCATATTTTTTAGACAAGGCACTCACTTCGCGTATGTTTTGCATCGAAACAGGCTGACCTCCTGAGGTGTTACAGGTTACTGTAATAATCACCATGGGTATTTTTTCGACGGGATTGTTTTTGTAAACTGCTTCAAGCTTTGCCAGGTCGATGTTACCTTTAAAAGGGTGGTCTAGGGTGGTGTTGTAGGCTTCGTCAATGGTGCAATCAACAGCGGTAGCCTTCCGAAACTCTATATGTCCTTTGGTGGTGTCGAAATGGGCATTGCCCGGGACCAGGTCGTCTGATTTAATCAAAGCGGAGAACAACACATTTTCGGCAGCGCGGCCCTGATGGGTAGGTAAGAAGTGAGGGAAACCGGTTATTTCCTGTATGGCCTCTTTCATTTTAAAGTAGGAAGAAGCACCGGCATAGGATTCGTCGCCCAGCATCATTTCTGACCATTGGTAATGGCTCATGGCACCTGTGCCAGAGTCGGTGAGCAAATCGACGAACACTTGTTCGCTACGTAAGTTGAATAAGTTGTAATTGGCTGATTTGATCCATTGCTCGCGCTCATCGCGGGTGCTGCGGCGCAGCGGTTCAACCATTTTGATTTTATATGATTCTGCAAAGGGGATTTCCATTTTTTCCTGAATTAAAATTAATAAACACGATAATAGAATGCACAGCCCGACAAGCTGCATGGCCGAAGGTTTCAGGAAAAACGGTCGCGCTCCTTGATGTTGAGGTAATTAATCTTATCTGTGGGTTGGTAAATCATACCATCAAATTGAGTTTGGCCAAAGGTAGGAAGTTTTTTGGATTTACAGATGATACAGAAAATAATTGCATTAACTGTTTGTAGTTAAGTTTTTTGAGGGTATTGTTAACCTATATTTTGCATAAAACTCTTCACGAAATACAACTTGCCAATCATCTGCTTTAGCTGTAAATCCTTTATGAACTGACAGATGACGTCTTAATCGCTCATCAACATCGTCATTTGTTGAGCCGATGTAGTACTTGTCTAAATTATTAGGAGAAAAGTATATGAAAGTAAAGAAGGCCATTTAAATAAAAGGAGGCTGCGTCTTTCCCACAACCCTCTTTTCAATAAGTTACTGGATTCAGACCCAGTATTGCCTGGCAGCAAAGGCAGGTGCTCTGAACAATGAGCTAAACTCCTTTTGGCTGTATATTACCGTTTTGGTGCAGATAAAGCAAAAATGGATTCTACAAATAGTTTTATAAAGAAAATTACCTTTTGATTATCTCTTCAAAAACTTTTGAAAATAAGGACGACTTTGCCCTTCTAAAAATATTATATACAGACCCGGCATCATGTTATCAAGGTTTAATTTAATTAGCTGGTCTCGCACGATTAAAGTTTGTTCGTGAATTGTAAGGCCTTGAACGGTCATGATATTTATACTAATTGTCCCGTTTCGCATTGATTCCGGCACTTCTACAGTTAAAACATCAGAAGCAGGATTGGGATACAATTTCATTTTTCCAACAGTGGATAAAGATTCCTCAAGATGATAAAAAAACGGACTGCCTGATTTGAGTAAACTTATCCCACCGGCAAACTGGCCATATACCAACTCCATTTTTCCATCATTGCTGATGTCAGCACCGTTTGGGGTGATGTTTACCCCATGCAGGTACAAGGAGTCAACCAGATTAAAACTGCCGCCCAAATTGTTTTGAATATTGTTGTACAAATAGAGATAGCCTTGTTCACTGCCCACATATAAAATGGGCTTGCCCAGGCTGTCGGTGGTTAAAAAGGGCGCACTATAGCCGGTGAATCCATCAGGCAACACATTGATATTTCCAAAGTTGGTATGGGTTGCCTGCTGGTTGAAAACAGCCTTGGTGACTGTGCCCACATTTTCAAAAAACCGGATTGCGCCACTGCGCTCGCCAATCAATAAGTCGGGCAGGCCGTTATCATTCACATCCACCAGTTGCGGTTTGGCTGACTGGCCAACGTCTATATCAAAATAGTTGGGATGCGTGAGTACAAAATCCGCAGGCTCTCCTGGCCCGGCCTGATTGGTAAAAAGGTGAAGCCTGCCTTCCTCATCCCCAACAAGCATATCCATATCCCCATCGCCATCTATATCGCCGAAGCAAGGATAAACGCCCTGAAACCCATAAACGGAAAGACGGGCATAATCGTCAGAAACAATTTCAAAGGCCGGTTTATCAGGGGTGCCTGCATTTTGCAAAAGCATCAACCGGCTGGAATAGGTGCCGGCACTTTCAAAATAGCCATAACTTCCTGCCACAATATCCAAAAGCCCATCACCATCTGTATCTACAAAAGCAGGAAAAGAGCGCTCTCCCAGATCAATCATCCCATCCAGAAGAAAATCAGTCTGTTGAAAGACAAATTCAGGTAAGCTGGCTGTGCCTTCATTTTTATAAAACCAGACGTTGTTGTGGTTTTCGGAAGTGTTGGGGTTATTTGGGGCAAACAATAAATCTTCAAGTCCATCATTATCAACATCCAGGTGATAGGCTGCCGGAAACACCGTGATGTCAACCGGATTGGAGTTTTCAGGAAAACCTGTGAACTGCTCTGTCATGCTGGCTTCTGCTGCCGAGCCCGAATTGGAAAGCCTTACAACCTGGTTAAAATTGATATCGCTCAGCAACAGGTCTTTTAATCCATTGCCATAAAGGTCGAGGGCAAGCAATGTTGATCCCGGATGCCTTTGCCTGTTTGAGTTGGCGGCCATATTACCTGAACAGGTATCAAACAGGGTGAGGGTGTTGTTGTTGTTTGCTTCCGAAAAGTAGCCCCAACAGGCACTCTCAATTTCAAAAAGCAGTTCATCACAATGGCCATTCAGATCAATGGACTTGTTGCGGTGATACTCCACCGCATTGCCAATCAGGTTGAAGCTCAGTATGTCGAGGGCCCCATCGCCACCAATGTCTGCTATGGCTGGAATATCTGATACCGGCACATAAAGCGGAATAGTATTTCCTGACAAATCAATGGTTTGTAACAAATTACTGATGCGCGTAAACCTGATGCTACCATCGGGTGCCACGTCGTTTCTGTAAACAGCAATCCCACCCGGCACAGAAGTGAAAATATCCTCACGGCCATCGCAATTATAATCCCTGAGCAGCATCCAATTGCTCATTTTCGGGAAAATGGTTTGATATTCAGGTGCGTGCACATACCCTGACTGTCCGGAAATGCCCTGGTTGATAAAGGTTTTTACCGAACCAAAAAAATTTCTTTCGAATGCTACCAGGTCTTTAAAGCCATCATTGTTCAAATCGATTTCGGAGAATTGGGGCGAATTCAATCCGCCGGCCCAAGGGTTTGAAAGCGGAATACCATTTTGTGAAACAACTAACGAATCATAAGGTACCAAAGGAATTTGCGCTGTGCAATCTAAATAAACAGCCATGGTAAAAACAATACACAAAATTGATAACCTAATCATCCAAAAAAGGGTTTGCGAAAGCAGGGTTGTTCACAAAGCTGCTGTCGGTAAGGGTTTTGATAAAAGCCAGTAAATTGAATTTTTCTTCTTTGGTAAGCCTTACACCGCCCTCGTCAACATTTTTCATCAAGGGATCGATGGTAGGCGAATATTGCAAGCCTTCGCTGTAAAAATCAATGACTTCTTCCAGTGTTTCGAAACGGCCATCGTGCATATAGGGTGCTGTAAACACCACATTGCGAAGGGTTGGGGTTCTAAACCTACCGATATCATTGGGATTGCCTGTTACGTTAAAAAGCCCTGAATCAGCAAAAACAGAGTTCAAACCATTGTTGTGAAATTCGTTATTGGTGAATAAAATGGTGCTGTGGCAATGAAAACAATCCCCTTTTTCCGAAAAGAAAACCTCGAAACCCCTGCTTTCACTTTGTGAAAGTTGCACCTCGCCACGCAGGTAGCGGTCCCATTTTGAATTGGACGAAATAAGCGTCCGTTCAAACTGTGCCAGGGCTTTCACCACATGGGTGGAATCGAAATCGGTGGTGCCAAATGCATCGAAAAATAAATCGGGATAATGGCTGTGGGCCTTCAGTTTTTCCACCGCATTTGGCCATGTATTGTGCATTTCGATGGGATTGGTTACAGGCTCGAAGGCTTGGTTTTCGAGGCTCGCAGCGCTGCCATCCCAATTGAGCGACCTGAACCAGGGGGCATTGATAAGGGCCATGGCATTTCGCTTTCCGGTAATACCATCAACTCCGGTGCTGAAGCGGCTATTCTCAGCAAATGAATGGCTTTGGATATGGCAGCTTGCACACGATTGGCTATTGTCTGCCGAAAGTATTGGATCGTAGAAAAGCCGACGGCCCAAGGCAACGCCTTCTTCGGTCATGGGATTTTCGTCAGGTATCAAAATGTCGGGAAAACCCTGTGGAACAATCAGTTCATAAGCTGTGGGGTTCCAGGGCTTTGTTGGCTCAGGGTCCTTTTCTGCTTCTTTTTTGCAGCCAATAGCGAAAAGCAATGCCATAGCTGTAAAAACCACAAAGACAATAAATCGTCCAGTTGGGTTCGTGTTTTTGTTAATCCTGTTGTATTTGAGTGAATTACTCATTCTTTTAAAGTAAACATATTACGGTGTTTTTCAATCTATTTCAGCTTATTATTTTCGAAAATTTGCCCCAACATCATAATTGATTTGGCTGTTCTGAAACAAGGCTAAAAATAGACAAATTTCTTTAGTAGGGCTGTTTTGGGCAGATAAACGCTTTCTGCAATCAGCCGAAAAAACAATTGGTTAATTGAACCTGACAAATTTTTGCATTTCGGCCAATCCCTTTTCATCCGTAAGCCTGATGAAATATAAGCCTTGCCCGAAACCAACCAAATCGTGCACATAAGTTTGTCGTCCGCTGGAAAAAAATCGGGTTTCTTCAGCGATAAGCTGTCCCTGTATATCCCAGATTTGTATGCGTAAATTTCCTGAAACCAATTGGTTGAAACTGATATGAAGTTGGTCCCGCACAGGGTTGGGCGCTATTTCAAGTGTAAAGGGATTAAGGTTTATTTCGGTGGTTTGCAATACCTTATCAACCCTGAGCTTTAATACAACAGGCAAATGATCTGAAAAGTTGAATAAAGCATCAGCTATTTCCTGCGATACAGCTGTATTGGCAGGCGGGCCGTTGATTGCCCCGTTAAAACGGTTTCCATCCTGTCCGAATGCCTTATAGGAGCCTGGCACATAGAGCACATGATCCGTGCCAAAGCGCACTTCATCACTAATCAGGATAAAGTCGAAACGGTCATCCATACCACCGCCGGCAGGACAACCACTGGTGGCAGAAGTGTGTGTGGATTGGGTATGGATGGGGGCATAGAAGGAATTGTTGTTCCAATCACCGATCTGACCAATGGGATCGATAAACCGCATACTGGGATTGCTGTAGTTAAGCATCGTTTGAAATCCGGGTTCATAACCAGAATAAAAATTGAAGTCGCCCATAAAAAGCACATTGTCATCGGTGTAATGCTGTTCGAGATACTGCATGGTATTTTCAACTTGCACCTTGCGCGTTTGTCTGTCCGAGTTTGAAGAACCAGCTTTTAAATGAGCCACTACACAAATAATAAAAGTAGTATCACCCTGATCAAGGTCATTCGAATTATAATACAGTTCATACACATCAATATCCCGCACCAGCGATTGGGCAACTGACTGTTTCTTCAACCGCAGCTTGCGCGAATCATAGTACAACATATTCACGATATTGGATGAAGACGTCGGGTTGTAATTCACTTTTCTATAGTGGTTTATCCCTCCTGTGTTTAGGTTTTTGTCGAGCATGTGCTGGTGGACAATCTGGCTGGACGACATTTCATTTACCGTAAAAATATCCGGCTTGATCTCATTTAAAATCAGCCTCAGGTTAGGGTCTTTCATTTCGAGGCTGTTGTTGCTGTTGTTGCAAAAACCTGTTCCTTGCCCGTAATAAAGCAGGTTGTAATGCATAACAGTGAGTGTATCCTGGGCTGAAAGGAATAAACTAAAAAAAGGCTGAAAAGTAAAACGGGCAAGGCTTTGAACATAAGGAGTTGAAATTTTATTGGGGGGCAAAAATAGGCTTTTCGGGCGAAAACGTGGTTAAAACTTGCAATAATGGAATCAATGTGTATCTTTACGCCTTTTTTATGGCAAACTCAATTGATCCATTAGCCGGTGTAAGCATCAATTTTGATGCGAGCGCCCTCCTGGCCCTGAACATCAGCATTGCTTTTATCATGTTTGGTGTAGCTTTAGGGCTGCGTAAAGATAATTTTACCGAAGTGATCCGTAATCCCCGTGGGGTGATAACCGGCGTAATTTCGCAGTTTTTACTACTTCCGGCAGCTACCTTTTTGATGATATGGGCATTGCGCCCTCATCCTGGTATTGCATTGGGGATGATTCTGGTAGCAGCCTGTCCGGGCGGCAATGTGTCCAATTTTTTTTCAACCTTAGCCCGTGGCAATGTTGCCCTTTCGGTTAGCCTGACTGCCATAGCCACTTTGTTGGCTACAGTAATGACCCCGCTCAATTTTGAGATATGGGGAAGCATACTGCCTTATACAGCGGCCTTGCAAAAGAGCATCAATATTGATTATATGGAACTCTTTCAAACCGTGGTGCTCATCCTTGCAATTCCCTTGTTTTTAGGGATATGGGTTTCGCAAAAGTTTCCAAAGCTTGTAAAAATAATCAGCAAACCCATCCGCATCATCAGCTTTATTATTTTGGTGGGTATCATTAGCCTGGCATTCTCCAACAATTTCAGCCTTTTCATTGAATATTTTGATTACTTATTCTTTATCGTGCTGCTGCACAATTTTGTAGCACTGATTACCGGGTTTGTATTTGCCAAACTTACCAGAAACAATGCAGCAGATGTACGCTCGATTACCATCGAAACAAGCATTCAGAATTCTGCCTTGGGCTTAATTATCATTTTCACCTTTTTCGGGGGCAATGGTGCCATGGCCATCATAGCTGCCTGGTGGGGTATCTGGCATATTATTTCGGGCTTCATCATATCGCGGATATTTTCGTGGCAATCGGGTCTGGTAAAAGTGGAGAGCAATTAGCAAATGCGGTTGAAACCCTTATATACTTTTTTAAAATACTATGTCCCCATTGGGTTTCGTATTTACTACAGACGTTTTCAGATACAGCATAAAGAACGGGTGCCCAAAACGGACCCGGTAATTTTTGCTATAAACCACCAGAACGCTTTTATTGATCCGATGGTAATTGCGGTTACCAGTCCCCGGAGACCTTGGTTTTTGACGCGCGCCAGCATATTCAAATCAGCAATAGCGCGATTCTGGTTGGGTTCCCTTAAGATGCCGATATACCGCATCCGTGATGGTATCGATCAGGTGAAGAGAAACGACAGCGCCATCAACAGGTGCAAGGATTTACTTTTGGAAGGACAGACCATTCTTATTTTTCCTGAAGGTGACCACAGTTGCAAATGGAATCTCAGGCCATTCCAAAAAGGGCTGGCACGCATTGCATTCAGCACCCTTGAAGCAAACCCCGGTTGTGGGCTGAAAATAGTGCCTGTTGGCTTGCAACATGAAGATTACCGTAAGTTTGGCAGCGACTTGCTGGTCAGTTTTGGTGAACCCATAGCAGCTATCGATTATTTAGAAGTTTACAAAAATGACCCACCAAAAGGCATTGAACTTTTAATAGCTGAAACCCGTCAGCGGATAAGCAATTTGATGGTGGACATACAAGATGCAGATCAATACGAAGAAATTAAGAAAAATCTCACCCAACGCAAACGTGAAAAAAATCTGGCTGAACGGCTGAAGAATGACCAACAATTTGTTGCAGGTAATTTGCAAATGGCCTCAAAAGAGAACGTCAGGCAAGGGGCAACTGTTTTTTTCAAAGTACTTGGTTTCCCGTTCTTTGTCTATGCCTTGTTGAATAATCTGTTGTCCATTTTTGCCATTAGATGGATTATTAAACGCTTTGTCCGCGACCATCATTGGATATCCTCCATCCGCTTTGCCGGTATGATTTTGGTTACCCCTTTATTTTATGCCATGCAGCTTATTTTATTCTATTGGATTACAGGGGATTGGTGCTGGTTCTGGATTTATTTTGCCAGTTTACCGTTTTCAGCCTGGTTCGGTTCCTTTTATTGGCAAAGGGTATCGGCAGTGCGATTTTGATTTTTTTGTTTTTATTAAAACAAAAAACCCTTGCCCTGAATTAAAAAAGTTTTACTTTTGCAGGCTCAAAACAGGAAATTCCTCCTTAGCTCAGTTGGTTAGAGTCCGCCAGTCGGCGGATTAATCAGAGGGTCAGGGAAAAGACAAAAGAGAGAGTGAAATATTCCTCCTTAGCTCAGTTGGTTAGAGTCCGCCAGTCGGCGGATTAATCAGAGGGTCAGGGGGAAAGAAAAGAGAGAGAAATATTCCTCCTTAGCTCAGTTGGTTAGAGCATCTGACTGTTAATCAGAGGGTCGCTGGTTCAAGTCCAGCAGGGGGAGCAAAAAAGAAGCCGAAAGAACCGGCTTCTTTTTTATATCACAGGAATTCAAGGCATATCTATCACTTATATACCTGAAATACACACCTGTATTTTCTATTTCATAAGCTTGTTTACAGCATTTATTATCGATTGAGGAGATGATGAATTCATCCTGCGTGGGCTTTTGTGATGGCAGATAGTGACGAATCCCACAATTGTCAACTTTTCATACAGTCAACATAAAGCATGGTAAGATAATTCATGCCGGCAAATTATGTTTTGGAAATTAAGTTTTACCTTTGAAAAGCATAAGATGTCATAAACAAGCTTGAGGAAATTGATGTTTCCGGGATGAAATAAATGAAAAACAAGAAGATGGAAAATGGGCAACAGATGAAAAATTTGTGTATTTATACTTTTCAAAGGCAATTTTAAAAAGACAGAGAATATGAGAAAATTATTAACGATTGCATTAACAATTGGATTCTTGATGACTGGATTTTCTCAGGAAAACCCTGACTTTTTGTTATGGAGTTCTTCACATAAATTGACAATTGATGACTTTGGAATAAAAAAGAGTGATTCAAATTCAGGATTAAGTTTTGCTCAGTTTTCAATGGATTATAGTGTAAGAGGATTTGATTTTATGAAAAAAAACTTTAATAAAAATGTTAAAAATGCCATTATAAAGTCAGCATCCTGGATTGATACAACGCAAAATGTAGAGTATTCATTGAGATACCAGCAAACACTATTTGATATGGCAGAGATTTATACTCGAAGATTTAGAAAGGAATTGAGAAGAAAATAAAAGCAGATTGCAAAAGGATTTACAATTGCTCAAGAAATTAACTCAAGGATTTCTTCAGACTTTGCTAAACGTAGATTACAATATGATGCGGAGTCTAAAACTGGCACTGATAATAAAAAACAACTGATTTGGGAACAACAAATAAAGCGGGAATTGTTGGAGTTGTCATCTTATGAATATGACAATTAAATTGCAAGTCATATCATGTGGGTTAAAAGTAAGGGGTTTAGGTAGTCTTGATAGTGAAGTAGCCTCTGAAAACGCTAATGTTCATGCCACCAAATGCTGTATAGGGTTGTTAAACCTTGATGTAAAGATTATTCTTTCAAAAAGAGCTTTCAATCATCTTAAAAACTGCCTGAGTCAACAAAGCAGATCACACCATTCACCTAATTTTTCACCTATTAATAGCTAACTTCCCCGATCCACCTTACTTTGCAATACTCTATTCCCCACCAACAGTTAAACTTTGAATTTCCTTAAGCGCACCCAATTTCCCCATCCTGCGTTTATTATTTCTTCCATTCCCTCAGGTTTGCTATTTTTACCAAAAATTTGCAACCCCTTGAACACCGCCTTTTTTATTGCCAAACGCTATCTTGTTGCACGCAAAAGCCACAACCTGATCAACATCATTTCAGGTATTTCAATTACCGGTATTGGTGTGGGGGCCTTCGCCCTGATTGTGGTGCTTTCTGTTTTCAATGGGTTCGAGAAGATTGTCAGCGGGCTTTACAACCACGTAAGCCCGGATTTGCTGATTGAAGCCGAAACGGGGAAAACATTCAATACCAGCGCATTTCCTTTGGAACAATTGCAGGCTCTTGACGGCATCACTGCCTTGAGTGAGGTGGTTGAAGAAGACGCCCTTTTTCGCTACCACGAACAGCAACACCTTGGGCGCATCAAGGGGGTAAATTTGGTGTATCAACAGCTGGGGCAATTTGATTCGTTGATCACGCAAGGGAGTTTTATGCTGCATAATGATGGATTTGATTTTGCTGTTATCGGCAGCGGAGTGTCTTATTTTCTGGGGACAAATATCAGCGACCCGTCAGCCATGTTGATGGTTTACCTACCCAAAAGGGGACGGGCATCCACCTTTTCTTTTGAACAGTCGTTCAACAACAAAGCCATTCAAATGGCTGGTGTTTTCACGGCCCAGCACGAATATGACGGCCGTTATGTGTTTGTCCCGATTAGTTGGGCACGCAGCCTGCTTGAATACACCGACGAAGTGACTTCGATTGAAATTTTTGCTGAGAAACGTGCAAATATCCCCCAACTGCAGCGTGCCGTGGAACAATTGGCGGGAGATGGTTTTGTGGTAAAAAACCGTTTTCAGCAGCAGGAAACCCTTTACCGCATCATGCGCTCCGAAAAATGGGCCATTTTCCTGATTTTGACCTTTATCCTCATTATGGCCACCTTTAACATTATTGGTTCGCTCACCATGCTTATTGTTGACAAGCGCAAGGATATCGGGGTATTGCGGAGCCTGGGTGCCGGGCCTGGCATGCTGCACAAGCTTTTTCTGCTGGAAGGCATGCTTATTACTGTAATCGGTGGCCTGGCCGGACTGTTTGCCGGAGCCGTGCTCGTGCTTTTGCAGCAACACTATGGTCTGCTTAAGCTGGGTGGTGCCGACGGCGCTTTTATTATTGAGGCTTATCCGGCCCACCTGAAACTAACAGATGTATTGGCCGTTTTCGCAACCGTGGGGGTGATTGGCTTTTTGTCATCGGCTTATACAGTAAGGCAAACCGTGAAAAAGTTTCAAAAAATGGTGATAAAGGAAAACTGATTTTGAATAATGAGTCCACTCCGAAAAGTCAAAAACTGCTTATTTTTATCTCTTCCACCACTTGCCCCTAAAGTGAAATCGTTAAAATTCAGCAGTTTGAAAAAGTCCCCCTTGGGGGATTTAGGGGCAAATTGACTTTTCGGAGTGGACTCAATAATGATTTTCAAACCTTTCCCGTTTCTTTCAAATGCCAGCCAAGATGGTTGAGCGACAGCGCTTCCATATTAAAATCAAGCTGATTGTCTTTTGGGCTGATTAAGCTGTCAGCCAGTGGCTTCCATTTTGCTATCCGCTTTTTGTGTGTGGGTGTTTGGTTCCCGTTTACCAAAAGGAACAGGCCCGGTTTCAACACCTCACGCAAGCTCCCCGATTCGCACACTATAAAGCTTTGCGGGGAAACCATTTTAAAGAATGCTTCTATGGCAGCGGTCAGTTCGTTGTCTTTGGCCTGCACATAAAATGCACGACTGGCCCCGGCAAGCAACAGCCGCGAAGTATCTTTTATTCCGCTGCGGTCTGTTTCTTCGCTAATGACAAATCCACCTTCGATGTTGATGTGTTTTTTGCCATGAAACTGTCCTTCACCGGCGTAAACACTTGTTACTTTTAACCCGATAATGTTGTATTGTGCGGCATATTTTTTCACAATGGATTCGGCCAGCGTGGTTTTGCCAATGTTTCGCCCACTGCCTGCAATCAACAAGATGCTGGGATAATATGGTTGCACGGTTTTATTCAATGGCCTTTTGCCTGTGAAGGCTTATCATTTTGGTTATTTCCACAAAGGAATTCACACCAAGTTGTTCGGCTCTTTCGTTAAATATTTCAAGGCCAATTATCTGTGGATGGAGCATATCGCGAAGCCCATTGCGCAAGGTTTTGCGCCTTTGGTTAAAAGCTTTTTTCACTACCTGATGAAACAGCTTTTCGTCGCAATCAAGCGACAGTATCTGGTTCCGCTGAAGCCTGATAACTGCTGATTTTACTTTTGGTGGTGGAAAAAACACTTGTTCGTTCACAGTAAAACCATATTCAATATCGTACCATGCTTGCAGCAGCACGCTCAAGATGCCATAGGTTTTGCTTCCGGGAGGGGCTGCAATCCGCTCGGCTACTTCTTTTTGTATCATGCATACAACCTCCCTGACCTGGTTCCTGTGACTCAGGACGTGAAAAAAAATCTGACTGCTGATATTGTAAGGGAAATTGCCGATTATGGCCAAGTGGCCCGGGATCATTTCGTCCAGTTTTATTTTGAGGAAATCAGCTTGGTGAAGCCTGGGTACTAGCGAAGGAAAATGCAGCTTCAGGTATTCGATTGATTCCTCATCTACTTCAACCACATGCAATTGGTTGCCAAAGCGATCCAGCAAAAATCCAGTAAGCACACCTGTTCCGGCACCAATTTCCAACACCTTTGTTTGGTCGGCTTGCAACTGCATGACAATTTTTTCAGCGATATTCTTATCGGTTAGAAAATGCTGACCCAGGTGTTTTTTTGGTTTTACCATCATCAGGGAGCTTAGGCCTCAATATTTTGCAAAAGCCGGTATTTTCTTCGGGCTTCCGAGGTGTAGAGGCTGGCGGGATAGTTGTCCAGCAGCTGTCCAAACAGTTCGCGGGCTTTCAGGGGATTGTTCAATTGTGCCTCATTCAGCAAGGCACTTTTATAAATGGCCTGATCGGCCAAATAGCTGTCAGGAAAGCGATTGGCTAACTGACCATACAAACTATCAGCTTCATGGTACTGGCCCTGGCGTGCTGCTATTTCTGCTTTTCGGCTGAGGATATAGGGAAGCATGCCGGCTGCCGCCACTGTTTTCTCCAGCGAATCCAACAAGTCGAGAGCTTTGCCTGCGTTTCGCTGATACAAAAGCAGATCGGCCTGGGCAAATAAGCGCAAGCTGGCACCGGTGGTATCTTCGGTCAGGTTGTCGCGGATAAGCAGCGACAAAGCGAGGGCATCGTTGGCAATCAACTTGGAAGTGGCTGCCTTGAGCACGTCCAAATGGGTTTGTGCCCAGCCGAACTCACCTATATAATAACGTAATTTGGCATTACGGAAACGGGCTTCGTGGCCAATTGGGTCATTGCGGTGCGCTTTTTCTATTTGGCTATATAATAGGGTGGCTTCCCACACTTCGTTTTTCAGCAAAAGTATATCTGCCAGTTGCATCTTTAAAACTGCCGTTTCATCCTCGCGCAAGGGGAGCTGCATGCTGCGTTCAATCACCTGGGTGGCATCAGCTTGCCTGTTCAGGTGAAAAGCATAGATGCTGGCCAAAATGGTTGACAATTCATAGGTTTGCCGATTGAGGCCGAGTTGCTCAAAACCTGCATTGATATCATTGGCAAGGGTCTGATAGGTTGCCTTTTCGGTAGCCGGATTCTGCTCTGCTATCTGGAAACGAGATGTTAATAACCCCCGCAAACCTATCGGGTAAAAATAGCCGTTTGTCCCTTTTTTTACGATGTGGTTGTATCCATTCAATGCCACTTCGTATTGCTGGTTGGCCAGACTGATTTCGGCCAATTCAAGCACCCGCTGATCTTTATCACCAAAACGGCGGTCGATGGCAATGGCTTGTATCATGGCGAGGTCGTATTCTTTTTGCTGCAAGGCAAACCAGATAAGCATTTCAGCATACAATTCGTTCGACGGGTTGGCTTGGGCCCGCAACAGCATTTTTTCGCGTAACATATCCGAGATGCTGTTGTCCACATCCATCATCATCAGGTTTTGCAGGCGGGTTTTAACGAGGTTCAAATGGCTGATATTGTAATCGGCATGATCAAGCAGGCGTTCCACCATCATATCGTGCTGTCCTGCAAACTGATAAGCGGTAGCTGATTCAAGGTAAAAAGGATAATCCACCTGAGACATTTTTGCTGCCGACTCATAAACCTGCAGGGCGTAGTCGGGCATGCCACGGTTCAAAAAGGCATTGGCAATCATCGAAATGCGGTTGCGGTCGGGTGGCAGGTCGCGCAATACTTTATCAAACATCCTTGCTGCGCGCTTGCTGTTTCCTTTAAGTTGATAAATGTAGGCAAGGTCGATATCGGACTGTTCGCGGTAACTGCCTGTTCCGCTGTATTGCTTGATGATTTTTTCGGCTTCATCAAGTTCATCAAGTTGCAGCAGGCAATTCAAATAAAATGTAAAATGGTGTTGGGCATTTGTTTCACGAAACAATTGCTGATAAATTTCAGCAGCTTTGTCCCACTCCTGGTTGCGATAAAATTCGTTGGCCAATCTTTCGTTGTTCAGCCTTTGTTGTTGCTGCGGATTGTTTTGGCGCTGTGGCCTCACATTCTGGGCAAAAAGTTGAGAACAAAACAGCACACCAAACAAAGCAATCAAAACACCTATATGTAAAGAATTCTTTTTCATTGTTTTGTAGATTGTTCAAGGCCTGATTCAAGTGTTTCGGTATTCAGCAGCCAGCTGTTGAAACGGCTTACCATATAATCAACTTTGGTTGTGAGCAGCTCCAGCCTGGCCTTTTCGTTGGTGATATACATAGCAAGCTCTTCATTGGTATAAAGTTGATTTTTGGCTTCTTTGTGCAGGTTTTCAATTTGCTGCCGAGCAAAGTTGAGGTCCTTGTTTATTTCGTCCAACTCAGCAGGATAAAGCTGCAAAAAGCGGCTGCCTGAGGCCAATACCTCTATAATATTGTTGTTTTGTGTATTTTGATAGGCCGATACTATACGTTCAAAACGTACATTCAAAGTCTGGTATTCCTGCAAATTGATGGCATTGAGCCTGTCAGCCTGCTGCTCAACAGCTTGTTCAATTTGTTCAAGCTGCTGAAGCAGTTTCTGGTTTTCATTTGCGGGATTGCATGAATAAAAAACCAATGCGAGCAAAGCAGCCGCAAGGAATTTAGTCAATGCGTTCAAATCCGGTATATTGTTGCAATACCTTGGGTATGTTGATGCCATTTTCATCTTGATTATTTTCGAGTAGTGCCGCTACTATACGTGGCAACGCCAGGGCACTTCCGTTTAGTGTATGCGCCAGTTGAATATTGCCTTCCTTGTCTTTAAAACGCAGCTTCATCCTGTTGGCCTGAAAGTTTTCAAAGTTGGAAACTGAGCTCACTTCAAGCCACATTTGCTGGGCAGCCGAATACACTTCAAAATCATAGGTTAGGGCAGAAGTAAAACTCATATCACCGCCACAAAGTTTTAAAATCCGGAAAGGAAGTTCCAGTTTTTGCAGGACCGAAGACACGTGGGCTCTCATTTTCTCGAGCGTTTCGTAAGATTTTTCGGGATGGGCCACTTCAACAATTTCAACTTTATCAAATTGGTGCAGGCGGTTCAGGCCGCGCACATGCTTGCCCCAGGACCCGGCTTCGCGGCGGAAGCAGCTTGAATAGGCTGTTGTGCGCACCGGAAGTTCGCTTTCATTGAGTATTACGTCCCTGAAAATATTCGTAACAGGCACTTCTGCTGTGGGTATCAGGTAGAGTTTATCAAGCCCGATGGTGTACATTTGCCCTTCCTTATCAGGCAGTTGTCCTGTGCCATAGGCAGAAGCTTCGTTCACCAGCAGGGGTGGCTGCACCTCGCGGTAGCCTGCGGCAATGGCTTCATCCAAAAAGAAATTGATAAGTGCCCTTTGCAAACGCGCACCTTTTCCGGTATAGAATGGGAAACCGGCACCGGTTACTTTATTGCCAAGTTCAAAATCAATGAGTTTGTAAGTGGATACCAGGTCCCAATGCGGAACGGCTGAAGCCGGTAGCTCGGGCATTTGGCCTTCTTCGTACACAATCAGGTTGTCGGCAGGGGTGCGTCCTTTGGGCACATCAGGATGGGGCAGGTTGGGTATTTCGACCAGTTTGTCCTGAATTTGTGTTTTAAGCGCCTCCAGTTGTTCGCCCAGAGCTTTGGCCTTTTCCTTGAGGTCGGCATTGGTTTCTTTCAACAAATTGGCCTGCTGCGCCTTACCCGATTTATACATTTCGCCTATTTCCCTGGCTAACTTATTGGTTTCGGCCAGGGTATCATCGCTTTCCTTTTGCAATAGCCGTCGCTGCTCATCAAGTTCGAGCACATCGTCGAGCAGGGAGGTATTGGTGAAATTTTTTATGGCAAGTCGTTCGATCACGGCAGCCTTGTTTTCGCGAATAAAGGGAATGGTTAGCATTTTTCAGGATAAATTTTATAATTCAGGATTAGGGTTTGAAGCACGATTTATGTGGCAAATTTAGCTATTTGTTGTCTTAAGGCATTCAAGGGCAAAAAAAAACCCGTTTGACGGGAATCCGCAAACGGGTATAAACTATTATAAAAACAAATTTAGTTTACGGATTCCTCAGTTGCCAAAGGTTCAACCGAAATATAAGATTTGTTATTTCTTTTTTTTCTGAACTGAACAAGACCATCAACCATGGCAAAAATAGTATGGTCTTTTCCCATGCCTACATTGTCACCGGGATGGTGTGATGTTCCGCGTTGACGGATAATAATATTGCCTGATTTGGCAAACTGACCGCCAAATATCTTAACACCCAGTCGTTTGCTTTCTGATTCGCGACCGTTGTTTGAACTACCTACGCCTTTTTTGTGAGCCATTTTATTCCGTTTTTATGCTTTAATACTTTCGATAAGGATTTTACTCAGGTACTGACGGTGGCCGTTAGATTTCTGGTATCCTTTTCTTCTTTTTTTCTTGAAAACAATTACTTTGTCGCCCTTCATATGCTCAACCACTTTGGCATCCACATTGGCACCTTCCAAAACGGGGGCACCAACATTGATTTTACCATCGTTGTCAATCATAAGCACTTTGTCAAACGACACACTGCTTCCTTCTTCTGCATCAAGGCGGTGAACAAAAATCTGCTGTCCTTCGCTTACCTTGAACTGCTGTCCTGCTATGTCAACTATTGCGTACATTTCTCTATGTTGGAAATTACTGATTTAGGTCGAAAAATTGAACGGCAAAAATACATAAAAATTTGAAACGCCAAACATTTCTTTCTTTTTTTTAGCCACCGGATTATAAACAAAACCTTAAGCCGGACCTTTTTCTGTTGGCACTTTTGCAGTTAAACGGGGCTTGCGGTTTTGGTTTACCAACAGCACACCGCCTATAATCATGGCGATCCAAAGTATGTATTCCAAATTAAAATGCTCACCATCAACCACTCCCCACATCAGGGCAACCAATGGCATCATATAAGTTACCGAAGAGGCAAACACGGGGCTGGTCATCTTAATCAGCTTATTGAATGCAATCATGGCAAGACCTGTGCCCACAACAGCAAGCACTGTGAGATAAGCCAGTCCAATGTGCCAATCGGTGGTTTCTGTTACGATTGTTTTAAAATCGCTGAACAAAAGCAAAATTACCAGGGCCGGCAAGCCTGCCATAAAAAAGGCTATGGAGGTAATGGACAGGGAGTCGATATGGCTGAGTTTGGCCTTGATCAGGTTTACATTAATGGCATACAAAATGGTAGCTGCAACTACAAAAGCTGCATAATATATATTAAAGGTAAAACTGTTTCCGCCACTGATACGGATCAAGCCGATGGCACCGGCCAAACCTATCAGCACCCCTATTACCTGAATGGACTTTACACGAATGCCAAAAACCAGAAAACCAACCACCATGGTAAACAAAGGCGTAAGCGAATTGAGCATACCAGCGGTGGCACTGTCAATACCTGTTTGTGCCTTGGCAAACAAAAAAGCAGGAATCAGATTGCCAACAAAGCCGGCCAATGCCAGCCAGCCTAAGCTTTTTAAATCGTGCCGGCGGATACGCATCAATGCCAGCGGAAGCAAAAACAAAAAAGTAATTACCACACGCAGCGAGCCCACAGTTATTGGGTCAAAATAGAGTAACCCTTTCTTTATCAGTATAAAGGAGCTGCCCCAAGTGAGCACAAGTGCGAGTAAAATTAACCACGAAAGCAGACGTGTATTCATATATTTTGCCTAATTGCAATATAAATGCAATGGGGCACAAAAGTAGCCATTTATGGTTTCCATAACATTTACATTTTGCAAACGTTATGCTTTAAACAAAAGACCTTTATGTGTTCAAAACACTGTTAAACAGTAAGATAAAATAATTGTCAAAACAAAAGAATAGCGGTTATCATTTGTTTTGGTTGCTTGAATAACTGAAATTAGTTTTACTTTTGCCTTCGTTGTTTGGCCATTAACAGAATAATAAAGTTGGATTAGGATTTGATATTTTATATCGCTTATATGAAAATTGAAACTAGTGTATTCTTTCAAGCGGTTGAAAAAGGGCAAACGATTTGAAGATTTATTGGTGTGCTTAGCAGCCAACCATTATGAGCATTTTGGGTATGCATAGTCAGGAAAATAGATTTAAGGAGGGTTTAAAAAACGGGGACAGCTTGGTATTCGAGGAGCTGTTCAGGGCCTATTATGCACCCATGTGCGACTACTGCATGCGCTATGTGAGTGATGAGGACATAGCGCAGGAAATAGTGCAGGATTTGTTTTTCAAAATATGGGTCAGGCGCGATGAACTTGAAATCAACACATCGATTAAGTCCTACCTTTATATGGCATTGCGCAACCATGCACTGAACCACATCAACCACCTTAAAATTCATGACCGCTACCATCAATTTATTGAGATGCGTGCAAAAACCGATATCGATTATCCAACAGATATATTAGAGGAGCAGGACATGGAAAGGATTATGAAACAAGCCGTGGGCATGCTTCCCGAGAAAAGGCGAGAAATATTTGAGTTAAGCCGTTTTGATAACCTGAAGTACAACGAAATTGCCGACAAACTGAATATCTCGGTAAAAACAGTTGAATCGCAAATGACCAAGGCACTGGATCAATTGCGCAAGGTGCTTGATAAATTTTTGTTTTGGGCTTTGTTTTTTGTTCATTTGCTTTAAATGTTTGACAATGTGATGTTTGCATACATGCGTAAATGAAAAACATGAAAATCAGAAAAATATTTTCACACAGAGTAAGGGTAAGCAGGGGTGTTGATTGTCATTTATATGAAAGTTAATATTTATTTAACAATCCAAAGTTAATAAAGTGAACGGTAAGATAAAGAATTTAATTGCCAAAAAGCTGGCAAATCAATGCACCCCCGAGGATGTCTCGGAATTGGGGCATTGGACTTCTTTGTCTGACGGCAACCTGAAAAAGTTTAAGCAATTTGAGCTTGCCTGGAAGTACAGTGGAAAAACTGTTACCAATCCAGAATCATTTAATACCGACCGGGCCTGGAAAAAAATGGAGCAGCGCATTCAACGGTACGAAAACCAGGAAAACACTTTTGTCCCAATAAGAAAACTACGCGCAAGGCTTATTCCGGTAATGATGCGCGTTGCGGCGGTTTTGGTTATTGCTGTAGGAGCATGGTTTATACTTCAACAGGAAACTACACCTGAAATACATACCATTGCTGCTGATGCCAAACTGGATGAAGCAGTGGTGCTTCCAGATGGCACCCACATTTACCTCAACCAGGGAAGTCAACTTTCCTATAACGATGATTTTAATAAGAGCAGCCGAAGCATCAACTTTGAAGGCGAAGCTTATTTTGAAATAGCAGCCAACCCGGAAAAACCTTTTGTTATTTCAACACAAAACCTTGGTGTTAAAGTGCTTGGAACAAGCTTTAATTTATCCTCGATTAAGCAAGATGATTTTATTGAATTGCACTTGCAGAGCGGTAAGGTATTGGTTTATTCTTTGGATGAGCAAGGCAAGATGTTGGAGCAATTACAATTGAATCCGGGCGAAAAGGCCACTTTTTCCAAAGCAAGCGGTGTGCTGAAAAGGGATGAAATTAAAAACAGAAATCATTTGGCCTGGAAAACCGGTGTACTTGAATTTCACAATACGCCTCTTATTGAAGTGCTGGATGAGCTCACAAAAACCTACGGCCTCCGGTTTGTTGCCGAAAACAATTGCAGCAACTTTATACTTACGGCCAGGTTCGAGAACGAATCGGCCGAATCCATCCTGCAAACACTTGAGTTTGTATTCAACCTCAACATTAGCGATCAGGGCGATCATATCCTGATTCAATAAATTTTCACGCTTCATATCTTGTTTTACTCCCGTCTTGATTTGATCAAGGGGGTAATTTTTGTTCAAAATACAGACTAATGAAACAAAAACATCGTTTGGTTATAACGAGAATCTGTATCTTCGCGTTGCTAATTTTCAATGGTTAGTTTTGCCTTGAATGAAAACACTTCACCCCATGATGGTTCCAAAAATCCGCCTTTCGGTATGGATGCTTAGTTTTCTGCTATTGCCACTGACAAACATTGCACAACAAGAGGATGACCAACGCTATGATTTTGAAATAAATAATCAATCACTTCACGAAGTTTTGGATCGGTTGTCTCAAATGGCCGGCGTTAACTTTACTTTCAACGCTGCTGATCCTACCTTTGCAAAAAAAATCACCTATCAGGCCAAAGAAAAACACTTTGATCAATTGCTTGCTGAGTTGCTTGTGCTAAGTGGACACAACTTCAGGGAAATTGGCAATCAGCTGGTGGTGTTTCCCGTTGAAATTGCAGATGAACCACAGCAAGTCGTGTCTCAGGCCCCACTTGTGCGCTACGACACTGTTTTTCAAACTATTGAAAGACCCGTAATACAAACAGACACCCTGGTCAGGTATGAAACTATGGTGCAGATCGACACCCTGATTATCAGGGATACTGTTGTTAAAGAAGTATTTCGCGACAGCCCGAAGCGCGATATAAAACGTTTGCCCAAAGATATTTTCCGATTCGAACCCAACCGCGAGGATGGATTGGCATGGGGGTTTTTCTATGGGCAGTATTATGGTGGTTATAGCCAAACCGCTGATCAAATCCACGAAACATTGCTGAACCTGAGCAAGGAAACAGAAACCCCTGTTTTCAGGAATTTTTCACTAGGTACCGAGCTCCTGTACAACAAAAATAAATGGACCTTTTCAGCCGGGATTCAGCTTACAGGTTTTGCCACACGCTTTCAATACGATGATATTCAGCAAACGGGTGGCTATTACCGCACCGATACCATCAGTTGGTATTACAATTTGGTGCAAACCGATACCACCTGGTTTCCAGTAACCGACTCCACCTATCTGCCCCTTGAAAAGAGTGAGTTTTATTACAACCAGTTGAACCGCTTGGGGTATCTGGATTTTCAGCTTGGTGTGGCATACAACTTTTATGCAGATGATAACATCAGCATTTATTTGAAAGCTGCTGGTGGTTTGGGTCTGCTGCTATATAATGACGGTTTGCTGTTACGAAACACAAGTGGATTCCCGGGAGAGCCCTATACAGAAGAAGCATTTTCCTCCAGCCTGATTTCATATATGACTGGGGCCGGAGTAAAATACAAAGCCTTTGATTGGTGGGATATTTATGCTGAATTGGCTTACCGAAGCCACCTGGGATCTGTGTTAGAAGATTACGTCATTGAAAAACGAAATTTTGGCATTGGGCTTAAAGTTGGATTAATCTATTATTTTTGAGGAGTTAATTCCAACTGAAAATGACATTTATCTAATTGTTAATCAAACAATAAAGTTTATTTGGGTTTACGCAAATCATCATATTACCGGTTGCTGTGTTATCAGGCAGGCTTGATTTCACTGCTTTTTTTATGTCTGCTCAAACCCGGATTTGCGCAAGAACCAGTCGAGGTAAGTGGTACCCTGACCGAAAACACCATCTGGACCCCTGACTTCACTTATATCGTTACCGATGATTTGCTGGTGCCACAGGATATAGAGTTGCTCATAATGGCCGGGGTAAAAGTGCAGTTTTTGAGCAATCGAGGGCTAATAGTCGAAGGTGGCAGCCTCAAGGCTATTGGGATGCAGGGTGAAAGCGTGGATACCATTATTTTTAAGCCGGTAGGGGGACAAATATGGAAGGGCATTAGCTTTTCTGCTGTTGAGGGCATGCAGCAAAACATAATCAGCCACGGCTTGATATTAGGGGCCGAAACAGGCATCCGGATCGAAGAGAGCGAGAATGTTATCATTGAACACACCCGCATTGTGGATGGCTTTACAAGTTTGTTGCTCACCAACAGCTCCAACTGTCGCATAGCTAATAGTGAGTTCTTAAATAACAGCCTTACAGGCATCCGGATCGAAGAGAGCGAGAATGTTGTCATTGAACACACCCGCATTGTGGATGGCTTTACAAGTTTGTTGCTCACCAACAGTTCCAACTGCCGCATTGCTTACAACGAATTCTTATTTAACAGCCTTGTGGGCGTTGATGTGGTTGCCAATGGCCTGGGAAAGATGTCAACCGGAAATATTTTTGAATATAATAAAATCAGCAGAAGCCGATATACCAACTTTCGTATTCGTATTGAAAACAATGGTATTTGTTCCAATAACATTATCAGAAATAATCTTTTCAGCCAGGCTGAAGCCGGTATTTTTATCGACAACAGCCTTACGGTGAATAGCGGAAATGTGTTGATCGAAAAGAACGTTTTTACACAACTGGGAACACCAACCTTTGGTTTTGCAATTTCTACAGGAATGGACAGCACCTGCATCCGCAGCAATATCTTTTTTAAAAACATAAACACCATCCAACTCAGGCGGGGCATAGATGCTCATATTGACAACAATAGTTTCTATCAAAACACCAATGGCGTGCTGGTTGAAACCAATGCGGTGGGAACTGAAATTTATGGTAATACATTTACAGGTAACGAGAAAAAATTGGTTTCCTTTCGGAAGGCAGAAGGTTCGTTTATGAACGGGAACAATATTTTTGCCAATATGATTGGCGATAGCCTTGTGAAGAATAATACCGCCAGCGATATTGATATAAACTCCAACTATTGGGGAACTAACGACAGCCTGCTTATTGCCGGAATGATTTGGGACAGGGACAACGATGAAAACCTGGGCCAGCTTTTGTTCATGCCATTTTTGGAAGAGGCTGATACAAATGCGCCGGTATCGCCACCACGCAACCTCATCAAGCAACTGATCAACGGTTACACCAAATTGTCATGGAACACCAATCCTGAGGATGATTTCATGGGCTATGCGGTTTATCAGGGATTGTTCAATAATTACAGCTTTGCCGATAGTCCCGTTTTGCTGACAGATACCGTGTTATATTTAGAAGGCAACCTGATTGATCAAACAATAGCAGTTACAGCTTTTGATATTGCTGGATATGGCTATGCGCAGCAACGTTCAGGAAATGAAAGCCCTTTTGCTTTTACCCTGGCCATGCCTTACGCCGGCCCCGATACGGCTATCTGTAACAATATACCCACATTTGCTGTCAATCAAAGCACAATTCCTTTTACTTACAACCAACTTAGCTGGTCCACCGACGGGGACGGCAGTTTCAATAATGTGGGTTTGCTCAGACCGGTTTACGCCTTGGGTGAAGAAGATATGCTACGTGGATTTGTTAATCTAACAATGACGGTACAGCGTAATGGCGAGCAATTGCAGCATGGATTTAGGTTGACCCTGAGCGATATCCCAAGTGTTTTTGCAGGCAATGACCTGACGCTGCCCCTTGTGGATTCGGTGCTGTTATCTGATGCCGAAGTCATGTTCTATAGCAGCTTGATTTGGGAAAGCAGTGGTGATGGCTATTTTGACGATCCTTCCCAACCTCATCCTGTATATTATTTTGGCGAACAAGATATTGCAAGCGGGGAGCTGCAACTGTTGCTTTCTGCCACTTCAGCCTGTGGCACCATGATGGATACCCTGAACATCTATTTGCGCAATCAGTTTTCGGTTGAAGGCAGGGTGCTTGCAAACGGCCAGGGACAAACTGGGGCGGCAGTGCTTGCTGTATCTTCGCTGGTGAATGGCAATATGCACGTTGTTGACCATACCAATTCCGATGTTGATGGCCGCTTTTATTTTGCTGATTTGTTTGCAGCCGATTATCATTTTTATGCCGTGCCCGATACTGCTGACAGGTTGGGGTACTTGCCCACCTATTACGCAAATAAACTAAAGTGGCAGCATGCTTTTTCCTTGCCTTTGACTGCCAATACCTACCAGGTGGAAATTGAACTTACCCCCAGCCCGGTGAACTTGCCTGCAGGGAATGGACGGATTTCGGGTCAATTTGAACTGCCTGCCCAATTGAATGATTTTGAAAATTATTGCATGCCCTGGTTTGCTGATAACCATCCGGCATATTGTGATGGCGGGCTGTCAAACGTAAGCATTATCTTGTATAATGACCAATACAATATCCCCATGGCATCCACCATTACTGACGAAGAGGGCCATTTCTTTTTTAATAACCTGCCCTATGGCCGCTATTTTATTGATGCTGAAAAGGCAGGTTTTGAAACAACAGTTTCGGGTATTATTGAGCTGAGTCCTGTTTTTGAGTTACGCAACAATATTGTTATCCGGCTCGAAGGCCAGAAGAATATAAAAGTTTTCTTTCCCGAAACTTCCTTCCCTATTGCAGCGGACGTATTTCCCAATCCCGCAAATGATTGGATGAACCTAAAAGTTGAGCTTTCTGATAATGAATCAGCACTTTTGAAAATTTACAATACCGCCGGCGAATTGCTTATACAAGAAATTATCCTTTATGATCAACTGAGTTTTGGTGGATATCATCGTGTGAATATGTCAGATTTGCCCATGGGTGCTTATGCAGGGCAATTGATTATGCATGATAGGGTGTTTCGTTTCCGTTTTGTGGTAAGCCGGTAACTGCTCAGTTGTTACCTGTCAAAACCAAAAGCCTGACAGCACTTCAGTCTCGTAAGAAATTTTGGTGATTAATCATAAACTACTATAAATCTACAATCTGTAACTTGCTTTTGCAATAAGATGGCTGATTTATATAGTGCTAAAAGCCTTGTCATTGTTGACCAATCAGTACTTACCAACCAAAAACACTTTAACTCGTCCACATTGTTAACAGATGTTAATTATTTAAATAATACAGACATTAAAACAATGACAAGCAGTAAGATATAAATAAGCTCAAAAAAAAATCTATTTTTTTTATTTTTGGAGTAGGGGTTTGATGCTGCTGAGTTTGTCATATAAGGGAGCCGGCTTAGGTCGGTTCACTGATTGCCTTGCTTCAATATATGACGAAACCTATTGCCATAGCAAACTTGCTAGGTATGCTTGTTTTTGCATACCTTCAGTTCAACTTGTTCCAAAGACAAGGCTCACATTCTTTCTCGTTTTCACATCTCCCATCCGGGACGAACAAGTTACGCAAAAGCTTTCATCATGCGGATTTGAAGCTTTACGATATTTTAATTAAATCATTTATTTACAATTTATTAAGGAAAGGAGGACAACGGCAAACAACCAAAGTCAATCTGGCTGCTTATGTGCAGTATTTTAATCATTAAAAATAAGAAGAATAACCTTTTTTATTAACTAAATCAATTAATTATGTTTAAGAATCCTACGTATTTGCGATGGCTTTTCAGCTTCATGCTGGTGGCCATCTTTTCGTGGAGTGGTTCTGCCCAAAATGCTAGCAGCAATCAAAGTATTGTTGATATGAAAATGGCAGAACAACAACTCGAAGAACCCGGTGATTTCATTTCGGTTCCGAATATGGGACAAAGAGGCGTTCTCAATGTTGTGAGCACCTTCCCATTTAACGAATCGTTTGAAGATGCCTCTCCTACCCGTGCTGACTGGACCCAAATCCAGGAAGCTGGTGCCGGAAGCTGGACTTATGGTGCCGGTTCGGTATCGAACTTTGACCTTATCAATGCCGCACAAGACGGCGTGATGAATGCACGTTTTGTTTCTCTTTTTGGAAACAACAGTCCCATCACAAAACTTGTAACGCCCGTTCTTGATCTAAGCGCCTATGCATCTATTGAGCTCGAATTTTGGTATGCTCAAGAAGATTGGTTTGGAGATCAAAATGAGCTTAAAGTTTATTATCGTATAAGTGACCTCGACCCATGGGTTGAAGTTGCCCATTATACTGCTAATGTGACAGCATGGACCTATGTTTCGCTTACTTTGCCCAACCCAACTGCTACCTATCAGATAGCTTTTGAAGGCATCAACAATTATGGTCGTTCAAACGTGCTCGACAATGTGACTGTAACAGGTATTGCAACTGAGCCAGGTTTGGAACTGCTCACAGGCCACCTCGACTTGGGCGAACTCCCGATCGGTGCCTGGACGAAACCCGGCGTATTTGAACTAATCAATAATCCCGGAAAAGGTGATGTAACCATCACTGCTTTTGAGATAGAAGAAAATACCGGCTTTTTACAATTGGTAAGCCCTGGTGTTCCTTATATTCTGGAAGAAGGTGAAACCCTTGAAATAGGTGTAACCAATACCGACATGGCTGCCGATGGCGATATGTTTGCTGGCGACTTTGCCGTTGTTTACGACGATGGCGCACGCGCGCTGATCACAGGCACCTACGAGGCCACCGCCTACACA
>JAGYLH010000169.1 GCA_018400955.1 Bacteroidales bacterium | reverse complement strand
GATGTTCTCGTAACTTGTTTCCTTCACGGCAAGCTCATGCAGGTTGTTGCGCTCAATAAAAAGCTGAAACTCTTCGGTACCTATCAAGGAAGTTTTTGGTGTTCGGATATTGATTTCAGGAACATGTTGCGAAAAGTCGTAATTATTAATCAGCAAACTGATAAAAGCCAGGCCACGCCCTTTACCGCCAAGGGAACCATCGGCCAGGCTCACGATATTCTTCTCATCCGCAATAGCCTGCTCTTCGAAAGGTATGATCTTTCCGGTGTTTTGCTCATTTCTGAACTGTTGAATCATGGTGATGATTTCCTCACGCAATTCTTCCGGGTTTTTGTAATCGCTTACTTTTTTGGGGCTGATGATCTTAGCCACCCTGATTTCGCCACGGGCCATCAGCCAAAGCGAAAAGTGGTTGCGGCGGGCATGGTAAAGGAGCGATTCGGGCGGAATGGTGCGCAAATTGGTTTCGAACTCCTTGAGTGTGCGTGCCTGGGCAATTTGTTTCCCAAAGCGGTCGCGGTAAATAAAATTGCCAAAACCCAGGTAATGGGTAATGAAACTCTGAAAATCCTGTGAAAGTGTTTCGCTGTTTTTATCTATAAATGTTGATTTATACCGATAAGCCACCTGAGCATTTTCGGGATCGGACGATTGGATAATGGTAGGCAATTCGCTGATCAGGTCTTTTGCAAAACGCACCAGTTCGACGCCGGCATTCTCATCAAGTGTGCCATTGCGTTCAAATTTAACATCCGAAATCAAGCAAAGCATATATTCCTTATAATCTGTCAATATTTTTGTTGCCTCTTCATAGGTGCTGGCCAGCAATATTTTAGGACGGGCACGCATGCGCAGTACTTTGTATAGTTCATCCGTACTTACATCTTCAATAATGCGTCGCGTTTGTTCCATCACAATCTTATAGAGCATCGGCAGGTAGCGCGAATAGTATTTGGGCGAATCCTCCACCAGCAAAATAACGCGCACCAGGCCCACATGGGTATCATTGTCTGTATTGATGCGGTCCTCCACCATTTTAATCATGGAAAAAAACACATTTGAATCGCCATTCCAGCTAAAGATGCGGTCGATTGACAAGCTGGTTTTGCTTTCGTTCAAAAAATAAGCGATTTCCGAATTGCTGTTGAGCAAAAAGTAAATGGGGATATAGGGAAATTCCTTCTTGATTTTCCGGCTGAGCTCGGTAGGGGTGTTCCGGTCAACACTCACCATAAAAATAATCAGGTCGAAATGCTTGGAGCGCAGCACTTCGAATGCTTCATCGGCGGTGGTTACACCCGTTATGCGCGGCACCGCGGTAAGGTTCAGCTGGTGGTAGTGTCCAAGCACATGTTCCGAAAATCGTCCTTCGCGTTCGATGGAATAGGCATCATAAAGATTGGATATCAGCAGGATTTCCTTCACCTTAAAGGTCATCAGGTCGTGATAAATATCGCGGTCGGAATTGTTCTTATTGAGGAATTTTTGCAGCAGCTGCCGGCTGTGGATGGGCTGAATGCTTTCCTTTGGCTTTGATTCGGGTTTGCGAGGTTGTTTTCCTATTATGGTCTTGGCCTGTTGGGCATTGATATATCCGCTGATAATACTGGCCAGGTTGAGCAGCAGATCGCGTTCCTCTTCCAGAAAAGGGCCTTCGTCGAAAACAGGGAATTTTTTGGTATAACAAATTTCAATACTTCCTTTTTGCCCGTCAATGGTTTCAAAATCCTGCACCTGCAGCCAGGGCGAAATCTCAAAATTGGGCGACAGGTATATTTTATTGTCAAAGATAATGCGAGCGCCCGTAAAAGCAGGATATTGCCAGCCATCAGGCAAAATCATACAGATATGCTTAAGGGTTTCTTCAATGGACTTGTTCTCGCGAATAATTTGGTTGGTTTTATTGAGCGTTGCCAGCTCTTTAAGCCGTTCGAGTGTTTGAGCGCGCAGTTTTTGAAAGTTTCCGCCCAGGTCGTTTTCAGGTGTCATGGATTGTGAGGTTTGTAGTGGTAACAAAGTTACGAATTATCGGTCAGGCTTAAAGAGAATGCTGAAAAATCATAAGAAGGATTTACAATATGAAAGTTTTCATGAAGGCATTTGAGTGCATAACTAAAGGAGATTACAGTAAAGGATTGATGAAAGCTTACAGCCTTGTTATTAGTTGATGTCCATTTGGCAGAAAAAATAAGGGGGGAGCCGCTGCGCGGCTCTCCCCTTACAAAGGTTAAGTCCTAATGACTTGTTATCGATTAGCGTACAATCGTTACGCGTTTAGTTGTTATACCATCAGCAGTTGCAATCCGCACCAGATATACACCAGCTTCGTAGCTGGATGTATTCAGTTGCTGCCTGTCGCTTGTTACTTCCGTATCATAAACTACCTGTCCGATAGCATTCATTACGGTGATGCGCTGCATAGCAGGGGCTTCAATCGTAATGCTGGTATTGGCCGGGTTGGGATACAGACGGGTAGCGATTGCATTCACGTCATCAATGCTGGTAACAATAAGCACATATACGTAATCGTTCTCCGGTTCTAGCAGAGCAAAAGCCGGGTAGGATTCGCAAATTACTTCAACAAAGTCGTGAATTGCAGTTACCTGGTAGTAGTAACCTGTGCCTGCGTCAACATCGGTATCGAAATACTCAAATGAGGCTACAGTCGGGTCGTGATCTACAGTGGCAATCAGTTCATATGCAACATTGTCGGTTGAACGGTAAACATTGTATCCTTCCAAGCTGCGTCCTGCATTCAGGTCGGCTACGTTGTTGGCTGTGCTGCCTATTCCGGATACGCTCAACAGTGAACGCTCTGAAACATTGTAGTTGTCAACGGGTTTATCCATTGGCAAGGCTACAGTGGCTCCGGCTGCTGTGGTTACAT
>JAGYLH010000168.1 GCA_018400955.1 Bacteroidales bacterium | reverse complement strand
CCTGTACGGTAGATATCAGACCAGTTTCGTTATAAATCTGCACTACGCCACTTGAAGTAGTTATATCAGGGTTGCCGGAAAAGTTAAACACATAAAATTTATAAATACCGGAGTAACGCTGATAGATTGTCATGGTTTCGGGGCCATAGCCATTGGTAACATCATGGTCGAGTGCAGCGTATGGTGCACTGGTGACATTGCCCATCCAGTCATACCACACATGCCAGGTTTGTCCTTCAATTTCAGGCGTCAACAAGTGCGAATCGAGGTCTTCGGGCTCGGCACCCCAATTGAGTACAAACCTGATTTCGTCTCCACTAAGTTGAGGAGACAGCGAAATATTGAGGTTAAGTGTTTGGCCGGGTGCTACACTAACCTGGTTGTTTGAGTAGGTTTCATAACCTACTTTGCTGCAGGTAACAAGGTGAGCGCTCGAGCCTGACTGGTCAGTAAAGGTTACTGTTAGCGGTGCTTCGCCTTGGGTAACATTGGAGGTGAAATTGGCCGTGAGCACAGCGGCTGGAATGTTTTCAATGGTGTAGTTGCCTGTGGCATTTGTTGTGGTTGACAATCCGGCGATCGTAACTGTAGCACCCTGAATGGGAGTGCCATTGGTGGCATCGGTGACCAGACCTGTGAGTGTTGCTGTTTCGCCCCCACTGCTTTCCCAGGTTATGCTTGCCGGGCCGGCTGGTGTTGATTCGCCTGCTGTGTAATAAGCTGTTACGGTATAGTTGTAGGTGCCATATTGAGGCAGCTGATCAACATAACTTGGCGATGTGGTGGTGGTGAGAAGGCTTCCATTGCGATAGATGCGGAAGTTCTGGAATGAACGCATTGGATCATTTTCCTCCACCCATTGGTTGGTTTCCCAATCCAGTTTATTTGTTTTTGCAGCCTGATGGCTCCAGTTCAAGTTTACTTGTCCGTTGGTAGCATTCAGGTTGGCTGTTAGGTTCGTAGGTGGGTTGATTGATGAAGCTTCAGTGCTCACTTCCACATCATCCACCATAAAAATGAAAGCATCATCCGAAACACATTGAATACCAATATAAACGGTTTGGCCATTGTAACTGTTCAGGTCAAATGTTTTTTGTTCCCAGGCAGTTGCAGGGGCCGTAAGGTGGCTCGAACCGGAAATGATCGTAAAACTTGAAGGGGTTGTGTTGGTCGTTGAAACCCCAATTTTGTACCTTTCCAAACCATATTCGTCTGTAAAGGATTTAACCCATAGTGATAAGGACGAATTAGTTCCTAAAGCAATAGGTGGTGATATGAGCCAATCGTTGTTCGCACCTCCGTCAGAAGCAAAACAGGCTGCAAATTTATTGCCACCATGTGGTTGAATGGCGGGGTTGGTCATTGCCGGGCTTGTTTGCGACGGGTTAAAGATCATAAATGCCATGGGCTCATACTGGTTGGTAAACTCAACCCCATCGATCCCATAGGTTTGGTTTTGATCAACATCAACCAATGTCCAGGGTGAAAAACTAAGCGAAAAATCAGTATAGGTTTCGAAACCATCTTGAAGGCTGCTAACCGATTTAATGGCATCAAGGGTTGTTTGTGGCATCATAGTCGGTTGCTTTGATTTTTCAGGCAAACCTGATACCCTGTTAAAGGTTTGTGCATTTACTGTGCCAAGCAGCATGGCCACCAGACAAAAAAGCAGGTAGATTTTTTTCATGATGATACTGTTTTTGATTGGTTTAATACACAAAGTTAGCGATACAATAAATGTATTAGGATATAAAGGACAGATAAAGGGGCTTATTTATTTTGAATATAAATAAGGAAATGCTTTTTGTTTAAAAATCAAGTTCCAAATTGAGTTTTTCCTTGAGTTCGCGTAGCATGGGCTTTTTATTGGCCATTTGTTCAAACTTTTCTTTATCCGTATAGGCACCCAAGGTTTTGGGTTTTTCCGTTACCTCTGGGGAGAGTTTGATCAGGGTGTTGTTCAGCGCTTTTTTTAGGTAGTCGTGCAGCGCATTCATATTCAGTTTGTCCTCGGCAATCAGGCTGTTGTCGGTTTTAAATTTTATCTCGAAACCTTCGGCCAGCTCCGGCTCGAAGTTGGACAGGGAAGTAGCAAAACTGGGTGCTTTTTCCTTATAAAAGGCGATAAAGGCCTTCCAGCTATTTACCAAATCCTCGTTGCTGAATGGGGTGTTTTTTTCCTCCTCTGTCTGTTCGACAGGCTCATCCTTTTTATTCAAATTTTCACTGATCGAAAAAGTATGGCTTTTTTTTACCGGGGGAGCCACTTCGCGCACGATTGGTTTTTCACTTTCCAGGGTTTCGGGTTGCTTGTAGGTGGCCTGGGGTGTTGCCGGTTTTGTTGGCTGCGGCTTTGGTTCCAGAGCTTTTGGTGCTGGTGCAGCCAGCCCGGGAACTGATTGCTGGATTGTTATCTGCTGCTGCAAACCACAAATCTGCAATAGGGCAATTTCAAGGTGCAGCCTCTTGTTGTTGCTGCTGCGGTAGTTGATATCGCAACTGTTGTTGATACTCAAGGCCTTCAGCAGGAAATCAGGGGAGCACTGTGCGGCCTGCTCCTGATAGCGCTCGGCCAGGCCGCCGCTTACTTCCATCAGTTTTACAGTAGCCGGGTCCTTGGCAACCAAAAGCGACCTCAAATGCTTACCCAATCCAATAATGAAATGTTGCCCGTCGAAGCCATTGTCGATAATTTCATTGATGATCAGCAAGGTGTTCGAAGTGTCGGATTGCAACATATGGCCGGTAATCCTGAAAAAATAGTCGTAATCAAGAATGTTCAGGTTGGCGATTACATCCTTATAGGTGATGCTGTTGCCCGAAAAGCTGATCATCTGATCAAAAATAGACAGGGCATCGCGCAAGGCACCATCGGCTTTTTGGGCAATGATGTTCAGGGCTTCCACTTCGGCTT
>JAGYLH010000167.1 GCA_018400955.1 Bacteroidales bacterium | reverse complement strand
TCACTATGATTAACTCAAGGAAAAAGGCATGCTGCTTAAAGAGTTCCATATGTCTATGGTCTCTTTGTGAGTAAGGCAAGGGCAGCCCTGAAGCATGTCCAGGCATATCTAATAATAGCACGTGCTTCCTGTAGGGTAAAAAAATATTTTTTCGCAAAAAAAAGGTAGACAAAAAAATAGTGTTTTGGTAGCGTAGTGTTGGATTAAAATATAAACAGGTGCAACGCTATGCTTAACAGTAAAGACGGATCTCTTTTTCAATCCGGTCGTCAGGTTTCAAAAAATGAGCTTGATCAAATTCAAGAAACAGTGTGCTCATTTCCAAACTTATCTCTTTCG
Source organism: Bacteroidales bacterium (assembly GCA_018400955.1). GTDB lineage: Bacteria > Bacteroidota > Bacteroidia > Bacteroidales > F082 > CALAZZ01. Next base: position 2,582 of record JAGYLH010000167.1, on the reverse strand, counting down.
GAACTGGCTGCAACCATATGTGAGCATTTGAAGTGGTTTACGGCCTCTGGGGGCTATAAACTGGATGCCTGCATGAAACTATTGGAGAAACTGGAGGCCAACGATTTCATACGACTTCCGGCAAGGCGAGAACAATATCAAAGCAATAGAATTCAAAAGCCTATCCCCTTAACAAACAGGACAGATCCCGGAGCTGATATTAACTGTACACTAAAGCACTTAGCCCCTGTAAGGGTTGAACGTGTTAATGGCAGAGAAAAGACTGCGCTGTGGAATGAATACGTATCGCGCTACCACTATCTGGGTTACAAGAAACCCTTTGGATATTTCTTGCGGTATTTTGTGGTGCACGATCAGACTCTATTGGGGTGCATACTGTTTTCAGGGGCATCAAGGGCCCTTAAGCTTCGAGACAAATGGATAGGCTGGACAAAAACTCAACGACTCAACAACCTGGCCTGGGTTATTAATAACAGCCGGTTTTTGATTTTCCCGTGGGTCCATATCAAAAACCTTGCCAGTCACGTTTTAGGTAAAACTCTTACACGTATAAAAGATGACTGGCTAAAACAATGGGGCTACAGCCCCCTATTAGCAGAGACATTCGTTGATCCTCATTATTACCAGGCAACGTGTTATAAGGCGGCCAACTGGCAGTATCTCGGCATGACCACAGGCGAGGGTCTTGTACGCAAAGGCAAGAGTTACCACACAACCCCAAAGATGATTTTTACAAGGCCTCTAATAACCGATTTCCGATCTCTTCTTTGCTCTGATCAACTGAAAGGCAGGGTGGAGCAATGAAAGAGATAAAGGAGCTAAGAGGACAAAGAAACAAGGCCGCACGGCAATTACGTGAAAAACAGAAAGCGCACGGATTAACAGTGACGCTCAAGGCGGCACTACCCAATCGCAAGAGCAAATACAAGACTGTGGGAGAAGAACAGAAAGCCAGACAGGATGCTGCCACTGAACACGTGAAGATTTTTAGAGCAACGTTACCTGTGCTGTTAAATCGGTTGAGCAAGATTAAGGATCCAAGGAATCCCAGGAAGATAAAACACAAGCATACACTTCTCATGATCTATGGTATTCTGACGTTTGTCTTTCATATGTCCTCCAGGCGACAGGCCAACAGGGAAATGACCCGCCCAATGTTCATGGAAAATCTGAAATTACTATTTCCTGAACTTGGGCATTTGCCTCACAATGACACATTGATGCGGCTTTTAGCCAGGATTGATGGAGGGCAGATTGAAGACACCCTTATTGAATTAGTCAGGAAATTGATACGGAACAAGAAATTTCTTCGCTATCTCGTTGATAATCGCTACCCTATTGCTATTGATGGCACCCAGAAATGTGTTCGGGATATGCCTTGGGCTGAGCAATGCCTCAAGCGTGAAGTGGGCAAAGGAGAGGATACCCACATGCAATATTACGTGTATGTGCTGGAAGCGAATCTGGCATTTGCCGATGGCATGAGTATTCCCTTAATGAGTGAGTTTTTGAGTTACACACAAGGAGACACGGATACCAACAAACAGGATTGTGAGATCAAGGCATTCAAACGATTGGCCAAGCGGCTAAAGCAGGAGTTTGCCCATCTTCCCATTATACTCCTGTTAGACGGGCTGTATCCTAATGGCCCTATTGTAGAGGTGTGCAGAAAAAATCATTGGGATTTTATGATAGTCCTGCAAGACAACAGCCTTAAGAGTGTCTGGGAGGAATATGAAGGTCTCAAGGGGCTTGAGAGCAATAACCATTTTTTTATGACCTGGGGCAACAGAAAACAGCACTTTGACTGGGTCAATTATATTGACTATTATTATGGCCCACATGAAAGAAAAAAACAAACCCTCCACATGGTGATTTGTAATGAAACCTGGCAGGAGGTAGCAAAGGATTCTGTTGAAATAGTGACAAAGAAATCACGTCATGTCTGGATTTCTGATAAACCTCTTTTTAGAAAGAATTTACATGAACGGTGTAATTTAGGCGCTCGCCATAGGTGGGGTATCGAGTCAGGCATCCTGGTGGAGAAACATCATGGATACCACTATGAGCACTTGTTCTCTTATAACTGGAATGCTATGAAGGGATACCACTACCTTATGCGACTGGGGCATCTGATCAATGTCCTTGCGATTTATTCTGAACGTCTTGTGAAAATAGTAGGTGAGCTGGGTGTGCGAGGTTTTATACGCTTCACTCGTAGTACCATAAGCGGCCCATGGTTAGACCCATTGGAGGTGCAGAAACGTCTTGCTGCCCCTTTTCAGCTTCGGTTGATATAGGTATCAAAAAAAGCATAACAAAATCAAACCGAGTGCATCTCAAAAAAAGACGGGAAAGGCACTATTATGTCTAACTGTAATATTTTTTGAAAAAGCCAGTGGGGGTTAGCTGATTATCAGCGTAATGTTATGGCAGGTTCGCTCATTACAATGAAAATTTTACCCATGATCTATTGTAGAATCCTTTTTATTTTATTCATGCTTCAGTGCTAATCAGAATCTAATTTGTTTGACTTATAATTGTGTGGCCTTTACTATATAGGGTTAACAAAAGCCAAATAA
>JAGYLH010000166.1 GCA_018400955.1 Bacteroidales bacterium | reverse complement strand
AAACAAGCGTTCATTTTTTCTTTGAGTAATTTCTAACCTGCTGCTTAATTTACGAAATTTCTCGCCAAGCCGCTAAGCCGCAAAGGTTAAGCAATTCAGTAGAAAATTATGGGGAAATATTTTCTTTATTGGTTTAAGCTTGTTTGATATCTATTTTATTTTTGTTCAATGCTTTACGCCTTTGCCTCTCCCGAAGGACGAGACAGGTTTGTGAGATGAGTTTTTCAGGCTAAGCGTTTTTTATCCTTGTTAATTCGAAAAAGGAATTCAGCAGGCATTTAGGATGTTGGTTTCGTGTGTAATTCATTTGATATCCTTTAAAAAAATAGCCAATTGATGTCTGTCAGATCCTATCAAAAAACAGAACAATTTCCTGCATTTGTTTAAAAAGTACAAGCCTTTGCGCAAAATGTGCAAGACTTTCGGAGTTTCCGTAGCTAAGTTTGCCATGTATTTAAAAACCCAGAAAAGGAGGTTGCCGAAAATCCTTATTTATGAAATAGAGTAGGCGTAAAAAAACAATTTGAAAGATGAAATCAATCAACAATTATTTTAACCAACATTTGGCAGTATTTCTATTATCAACAAAGAAGACTGATGCAGAAAACAAAAAAATGCAGGGCTTAAAACTTTTCGCTGCCCTATTAATAATGGGTGTTTTGCCTGTATTTGCAATTTCCCAAAATCAGTCAGATGATACCCATGAATTCAGGGCGCCTGATGCCGTTGAGCTTGACGAGTTTGCGTTTCAACGGCTTTTTGATGTGCCCTATCACCAATTCGCTGATAAGCTTACGGGCGCAAATATGATGGAAAGAGCAGGCATAGGCGGCCCCGTATGGACTTGGTCAATGAATGAATACGATCTTGGTCATGATATGATGGATGAGATTTGGTGGGAAACTGAATTTAGCACGAATATGGCTTTTTCGTATCATATTGTCAATTCCAAGAGTGATGAAAGCATAGGGCAAGTGAGCATTTTTCCTTCAAAAACAAAGGGTTATGATACAGAAGTATATATCTGGTTGCATTCAGGAAAGCAAGATGAGGAATTGGAAAAACGACTCTTTGAGGTGGTTGAGCGATGGTTGTCATCCGAATGGCCATTCGAGAGTGTTGCCTATCCGGGAAGAAAGATAAGCTGGAAAAAGTGGGCAAAGCGTTAAGTGTTGATAAAAGATAGCTGGCCATTTAATAGAAATGTGCCTTCAAGACCAGAGGAAAACCAAACAATTCATTGCATTTGTTCAAAAAGTACCAGCTTTTGCGCAAAATGTGCAAGACTATCGGAGTTTCTAAAACTATGTTTGCCATGTAATTAAAATGAAAGAAAAGGAGGTTGCCGAAAATCCTAAATAATGAAAGAGAGTAGGCAAAATTAATACACATATATTATAATGAAAAATTACAACCAATTAATGATTCATGTGGTAATGGCTTTTGCCTTTGTCACTTCCTCCATGTTTTTTGCATCAGCAACGCAGGCGCAAGAAGATGAGCGGGGTTTTATCCTTTCTTTAGGCGAATCGACCATCAAACCCGGTCATGAAGCCAAATTCCGCGAAGGCGTAAAGGCATGGAAAGCCTGCTACCTTGAAAATGGTGGCGACTGGACCTGGACGATGTGGCGCCGTGTGCAAGGTGAAGGAACTGTTTACACCCTCACTTCAGGAATGGCCAACTGGGCCGAGATGGATGAAGGTGCTGATGAGGCAGGTAAAAAATGCCGCAGTCTGGCGATCGATTTGATCCAGCCCCACATTAAAAGCTCCAATTATAACTTAGCGCGCTCATTGCCGGCCTGGAGTAAATCGGAATCAGTTGAAAACAATGTGGCTTGGGTAACTTTCTGGCAGGTTGAACATTATCCAACTTTCATTGCCACCGTTAAGGAGGTGCATGATGCCATGCGCACTGCCGAAGGCGATATCCGAAGCTATTGGTATCGTGGCATTGGGGGTGGAACTGACAGCTTTGACTATTTTGCTGTGACCCCATTTGAAAGCTTTACTGCAATGGATGTGGAACGCGATGGTGTTTGGACTGTCGTGGAAAAAACAGTCGGAAAAGAAAAAAGAGACCAATTGCAGGAAGACTTCAGGGGATCAGTTAAAGAATCCTGGTCCTATATATACACCAGGGTGAAAGACCTGAGTCACAATCCTGAGTAAAAGCGAAACAAAGCGGTGTTGCTTGATTACCAGCGCCACTATAGCAAAACAAGTGCAATCAGGTCAGTCAGAAATGCTGACCACAATCATGACAGAAAGGGTCGTTTTAATTCAGAAACGATCCTTTCTTTTCAAAAACGCATTCACCAGCAAACAATATAATTCAATTTACAGTGGAGCTATTGAACATAAAGGGAAAGTGGGATGCACAGGGGAAGTTTATGCTTTCTTCAGGTAAATGCATATCATGTGAGGCTTTGCCAGATTTGGACAAGCTGCCTTTGTTTCATGGAACCCCTGTAAATATGGTTATTTCGTTTGATGCCCGGGAGCTGATCAAAGGTGCTCAAGGCATCGTTTGGGCGACAAAGCAGTTGCTGCAAGCCGAAATTGTAAGCAATGCACTCTTTGCACAGAACTTCAATGTGGAAATATTGAACAGGCAATTGGCTGATGGCCCGATCTATCTGCTTCAATTAAGCAGTGATAGTGATGTGAATGAGGTGGTTGACTTTATTTGGAGAGGGGAAAACGGACTGAGGCTAAAGCCAGATTGGTCCTATAGAGAAGGCGAAACCAACAAGAGCTTCGAAAAATGGGTAAATGGTTGATAATATAATCTATGGAAAAAAAACGAATAGCATAAAGTACATATTAAGATTACATTTTGGTTTAAAAAAATGAAAAACTTTAAAATCCCACATGTTTTTATTTTTCTCTCAGTCATCATTCTCTTTTCGGGGGTGATGACCTATTTTATACCCTCAGGAATGTTTGAGCGTGTGATAAAAACTGCT